>JBILED010000083.1:0-10622 GCA_044352305.1 Gemmatimonas sp. | reverse complement strand
ACCTGGCGCACCACCTCCTCGGGGAGCCCCCGCTTCTCCCCCAGCTCGGCGGCCCGCTCGCGCGCCTCCTTGTGCAGCGCCTCGAACGCCGGGTCGGCGGCGTCCAGCGGCATCATCTCCTCCGCCTCCACCACCACCGCGGTCATGTGGCCGTCCTGCTCGCCGTAGTGCAGCGCGGTGGCGCGCTGCTCCCCCTGCAGCAGCAGTTGCACCCCCCCGAGTCCCCGCTGCACCTGCCCGATCTTGGCGATCACCCCGGTGACGTACAGGATGTCGGCGCTGGGTTCGTCGGCGTTGTCGCGCTGCGCCACGGCGAACACGGTCCGGTCCCCCTTGAGCGCCGTCTCGATCGCGCGCAGGGTGCCGGGACGCCCGGCCGAGATCGGCACGGTGAGCCCGGGGAAGATGACGGTCCCCCGCAGGGGGAGGACGGGGAGGGTCTGGCGATGGCCCATGACGCGGATTCCTGGTAGGGGAAGGACAGTCGATTCCGATGCGGCAGGATTCGGGCCGCCCCATCCCCGCCATCCCGGCAGCCCCGGATGCGCCCCTGCAACTTTTCCCTGACCTCCTGACGTACGGCCTGCCAAACCCGCACCGGGATGACAGGCGCGCGCACCGGTTTGTCCCCGCCCAGGCGCAGGACGGGCAGGGTGTCGGCGCATCGTCCCCGGTGCTAGGCTTCATGGTCCCTTCGCCCTCTCATCCACCCGTTCCGTGCCCGACCCCGTCGCCCCATCCGGTGAGGACGCGGAACTCCGCGCCCTGGTAGAGCAGGCCCTGCAGGCCACCTACGAGCTGGGGGCCGAGATCGGGCGCGGCGGCATGGGCATCGTCTACCGGGCCCGCGACCGCCGCCTCAAGCGCCCGGTCGCCATCAAGCTGCTCCCCCCCGAGCTGTCCTATCGGCGGGACGTGCGCACCCGGTTCCTTCGCGAGGCGGAGACCGCGGCCCAGCTCAGCCATCCCAACATCGTCCCCATCTATTCGGTCGACGAGATCGGGAGCCTGGTGTTCTTCGTCATGGCGCTGGTGGATGGCGACAACGTGGCGCGCCAGCTGCAGCAGCGCGGGACGCTCCCGGTGGACCTGGTGCGCCGGTGGCTGGTGGAAATGAGCGAGGCGCTGGCCTACGCCCATGCGCGTGGCGTGATCCACCGCGACATCAAGCCCGACAACATCCTGGTGGACGCCATCGACGGGCGCGCGGTGGTCACCGATTTCGGTATCGCCCGCGCCGCCACCGAGGGGGGCGACACGGCCCGCCTCACGGCCACCGGCATGGCCATCGGCACCCCGGCCTACATGTCCCCCGAGCAGGCGTCGGGAGACCGGGACGTGGATGCCCGCAGCGACCTCTACTCCCTGGGGGTCGTGGCGTACCAGATGCTGTGCGGCCAGCCCCCCTTCGTGGCCGGGACCATGCCCGCGCTGCTGGTCAAGCATCTGGCCGAGGCGCCCGTGCCGGTGACGGAACGCCGCCCCGACACCCCACCCGACCTGGCCGCGCTGGTCATGCGGCTGCTGGAGAAGAACCCGGACCACCGGGTGCAGCAGGCCACCGAGGTGGCGCAGGCCGTCCGCACGGCGACCGCGCCGGTCGCGCGGGTCTCCGCGCCGGGGACCTCCCGCTCCCCCATTCCGCTGGATGGGTCCCCCATTGGCGGGATGCCGCTGGGCGGAGCACCGGTCCCGCCCGCCGCTCCAGCCTACCAGCCTCCGGCGTACCAGCCTCCGGCGTACCAGTCCGCGGCGTACCAACCCCCGGCCTACACCGCCAACACCGGGGTGCTGCCGGCGGCGGGGGCCGGGTTCCCGCTGGCCTCGGCCGGCGCCCCGTCGGCGTCGGGCCCCACCCCGGTGGAAATGGCGCGCTGGGAAGCCCCGCCGGTGGTCCGTTTCCGCAAGAAGCTGGGGCCGTACCTCATCGTGAACAGCGTCATCCTGGTGCTGTCCCTCCTGGGCGGCATGGACCTGCTGGGGGTGACCGCCATCTGGACCATCGTGCTGGCGTTCAACTACTCCAAGCTGTGGACCGACGGGTTTGACTGGCGCGACGTCCTGCGGCAGGGGCGCCACCGCGAGCTGGGGGACATCCTCAACGACTTCGGCGAAGAGGTGGAAGCCACCTTCAGCCAGAAGAAGCGCGACCAGCTGCGGGCCCGCGGCCATTATGGCAGCGGCCATCCGCGCACGCGGGACCCCCTGCCACTCTCGGTGCCGTCGGTGGCACTCCCCGCGCCCGGCGCTGCCCCCGACGTCGCGCTGGCGGCGCTGGCACCTCCGGTGCAGGATGCCGTCCGGCAGCTGCGCCTGGCGCAGGCCGAGGTGGCTCGCCTGTACGCCGCCATCCCGCAGGGGAAGCGGCGCGGCACCGCCGACCCCCGCGACGTGGCGCCGGTGGTGCACGCGGGGGTGGCGGCGGTGGTGCGGGAGTTGGCGGCCGATGCCGGGCGCGACCAGGCGGCCGCCTTGGCCCCGGTGGAGGCGGAGATTGCCGCGCTCGAAGCGCAGGCCAACCCCACGGAGGCCGCCGCCAGTGAAGCGCGGGTGCGGCGTCTGGCGCAGCTGCGCCGTGACAAGCGGGCGCTGCGCGATGGGGTCGACCGCCAGGGGCTGCGGCTGCGGCAGTTGCGTGCCTGTGCCGCCACGCTGGACCAGATTCGCGGGCATCTGGTCGGGTGGCAGGCCGGCACGGGTGCCGAGGGAGAGGCGCACGCTGATGCGCTGGGGGCGCTGGTGATGCAGGCGGGGGACGAGGCGGCCGCGTTGTCGCGTCCCCTCCCCGCCGTCGGCGCCTCCGCCTGACGCCGCCCATGGGCGACGCCCCCGACATTCACCTCCTGCGCGAGCGGATCGCCGAGGCGCTGGGCGCGCAGTATCGCCTGGGCGCGGTGCTGGGGCGCGGGGGGATGGCCGTGGTGTTTGCCGCCGAGGACGTGCGGCTGCAGCGGCCGGTGGCGCTCAAGGTGCTCCCCCCCGACCTGGCGGTGCGCGGGGAGGTGCGCGAGCGATTCGTGCGGGAGGCGCAGGTGGCCGCGCGGCTCAACCACCCGCACATCGTGGCCATCTACGCGGTGCACGAGACGCCGCAGCTGGTGTGCTTTGCCATGGCTCAGGTGATCGGGGAAACGCTGGCCGAGCGCCTGCGGCGTGAGCCGCGGCTGCCGTGGGGGGAGGTGGCGTCGCTGCTGGAGCAGGTGGCCGATGCGCTGGCGTACGCGCACGCCGCCGGCGTGGTGCACCGCGACATCAAGCCCGACAACGTGCTCCTCGATCGGGGCACCGGCCGTGCCCTGGTCACCGACTTCGGGATCGCGCGGGCCGCGCAGGAGGGGAACCGCCTGACGCAGACCGGCATCGCCATGGGGACCCCCTCGTTCATGAGCCCCGAGCAGGCCACCGGCGACCGGGAGGTGGACGGCCGCAGCGACCTGTACGGGTTGGGGGTGGTGGGGTATCTGCTGCTCACCGGGGTGCTCCCCTTCGAGGCCCCCAACACGCCGGCGCTGCTGCTCAAGCATGTGAGCGAGCCGTTCCCGCCGGTGCAGGGGCGCCGCCCCGAGGCGCCGCCGGCGCTGGCTGCGGTGGTGGAGCGCTGCCTGGCCAAGCGCCCCGACGAGCGGTTCCCGCATGCGCTGGCACTGCGCGACACGTTGCGGCGAATGCAGCGGGACGGGTCGCTGGGGGGGGGCGGAGGCGGTGCGGGAGGTGGTGCGGTGGGTGGTGCGGTGGGTGGTGCGGTGATTGGTGCGGTAGGGCACGCGGTGGTCGTGCCCCCGGCTTCGGCCGGCACTGCGGCCCCCGCCGTTCCGGGAGCCTTGCCGGGCAAATCCGGGCATCGGCATGAGGAGTGGTCGCCCCGGCCGACGGCGCGCCCGCCCGTGCCGGCGCCGGTGCCGGCATCCCCCCCGGCCGTCGCATCGCCGGCAGACTGGGAAGGAGCGGACGACCGCCGCGTGCGTCGCGTGCGACGGTTCCGCGTGGAGGTGGTACGTTCAGGCGTCCTCGTGGCGGGGCTCGCGGTGCTCAACCTCGCCATTGGCGGCTATCTCTGGGTGCTGTGGGTGGCATTCGCCATGACGATGTCCCTGTTGCGCCGCTTCCAGAAGCTGCACGAGGACGGCGTGGGGTGGCGCGAGGTGCTGGCGCGCCCGGCGTCCCCGTCGCGCGCGGCACTCCCCTCCGCTGATACGCGGGCCGCCAAGCGGCAGGCGCTGCTGGCCAAGGTCGCCGGCCCCGAGGTGCTCGCCTCGGCGCTGGGGCCGGCGGTGCGCACCGCCGTCGACGACCGGATGGCGCTGGCCGATGTGGCGGCCACCCTCTCCCCCGGCGACCTCGCGCAGGTGCCGGAGTTGGACGACACGGCCGATGCGCTGCTCACCCGGATCGGCGTGCTGGCCAGCGGACTGGAGCGACTGGAGCGCGACCTCCCGGCCGACCTGGCGCCGTCGGCGCCGCCGGCGGGCGCGTCTGCCGAGCAGGCGGCGCTGGTGGCCCGTCAGCAGGCGGCGCTGTCCGCGCTGGCCACGCGGCGCGACGAGATGCGCCACGACTTGGACAAGGCGGCGCTCGCGCTGCGCACGCTGCGCGTGGACCTGGTCAAGCTGCGCACCATGGGGATGGGGGCCGCGCTGGCCGACGTCGCCGGCGCCACGCAGGAGGCGCGGGCGCTGTCGCAGGCGGTGGGGCGCGCGGTGGAGGCGGCCGACGAGGTGCGGAAGCTCTAGCGTCGCACGCCGCGGCCTGGGCGCCAAGGCTGCGCCCGACCGCCGCCGCGGCGCGTCAGCACCGCGGCCGCACCGTTTCAGTGCCGCGTCAGCACCGCGTCACGCGTCCCACAGTTCGTGCCGCGGGTCCGGCGGGATCTCCCGGATCGCCTCCAACCCCGGCGGCGTCGCCTGGAGCGGCATCCGCAGCGTCCCGATGAAGCGCGGCACGGCAGCCGGCGGCATGGGACGGCTGAAGTGGAAGCCCTGCCCCAGGTCGCAGCCGGCGCGCCGCAGGAAGCGGCGCTGCAGCTCCTCCTCGATCCCCTCGGCCACCACGTCCGCCGACAGCGACCGCGCCAGCCCGATGATGGTGCGCACGAAGGCGGCATCGCGGTCGCCCCCCGTCACCCGCTGCACGAATGACCGGTCGATCTTGAGCTCGTCCACCGGGAAGTACTGCAGGTGCCCCAGCGACGAGTACCCCGTGCCGAAGTCGTCGATGGCCACGCGCACCCCGAGGGTCCGCAGCCCCTCCAGCTTGTGCAGCGCCGCCTCGCGCGCCCGCGTCACGTCGCTCTCCGTGATCTCCAGCACCAGCCGTGACGGGGGGAGCCCCGACGCGGCCAGCGCCTCCCGCACGTCGTCCGTGAACTCCTCGCTGTCCAGCTGCCGCGCGGCCACATTGACGCTCACGCTGGGCGTCGTGCCGTCGGGGCAGCGCGGCCACGTCGCCGCCTCACGGCAGGCCTCCTGCAGCACCCACCGCCCCAGGCCCACGATCAGCCCGGTTTCCTCCGCGATGGGGATGAACTGCGACGGCATCACCCACCCGCGGCGCGGATGGTTCCAGCGCAGCAGCGCCTCAAACCCCTTCACGCTGCCGCGTTCGATGTGCACCAGCGGCTGGTACTCCAGGCAGAACTCCCCCGTCTCCATCCCCGCGCGCAGGTCCGACTCGAGCTCCAGCCACTCCACCGCCTCGCGGTGCATGGCCGGGTCGTAAATCCGCACGCACCCCTTCCCGGCGGCCTTCGCGGCGTACATGGCCATGTCGGCGTTGCGCAGCACCGACTCCTCGTCATCCCCCATGTCGGCCACGGCCAGCCCGATGCTCACCCCCACGGTGAGTTCGCGCCCGGCCACCGGGATGGGGAGCGACAGCAGTCCCAACAGGCGCTCCGCCAGCACGAAGGGATCCTCGCCGGGCGCGAGGTCCTCCAGGATGACGACGAACTCGTCGCCCCCCAGACGCGCCACCGTCTCGCCGCTGCGCACGGAGGCCGACAGCCGGCGCCCCACCACGCGGAGGAGTTCGTCCCCGGCGGCGTGTCCCAGCGAGTCGTTCACCCGCTTGAAGCCGTCGAGGTCGAGCAGCAGCACCGCCACGCGGGCGTGGGTGCGGTGGCGCCGCTCCAGCGCGTGCGCCAGGCGGTCGCGGAACAGCGCCCGGTTGGGGAGCGCGGTGAGATCGTCCTCGAACGCCTGGCGGATGAGGGCGGCCTCCATGCGCTTGCGCTCGGTGACATCCTGAATGAGCGCCACCAGGCACGGCTCGGTCCCGTGCGTCACGAGCGACAGCGTCAGCTCCCCCACCAGCAGGCGCCCGTCGGCGTGTCGGTACCGCCGCTCCACGATGATCGCCTCGCGCGCCCCGCTCCTGAGCTCCCGCACCAGGTCGGCGGCGGCCTCCACGTCCTCGGCCGGCGAAAACGCCGCCGCCTGCCGCCCCACGACCTCGGCCGCGTCGTAGCCCAGCAGCTCGCCGAAGGCCGGGTTGGCCTCCACGACCGTCCCGTCCAGCGTGCTCAGGTAGATGGCGATCCCGGCGTGCTCGAAGATGGCGCGGAAGTGCGCCTCGCTGGCGCGCATCCGGTCCAGCCGCGTCTGCAGCTCGCGGGAGAGCTCGCCCATGGCCACCTCGCCCAGTTCGCGCTCGCGGTCGTGGTCGTGCAGCAGGGCACTGCACGCCGCCAGCACGCGCTGCAGGGTGTCCGGCACGGGCGCCTCGCCGTGGTGCCGGCGCAGGTAGCGCGCCAGCGCCGGGTGCAGTGCCGTCATGCGGGGCGCCGCTCGGTCAGCGCGGTCACGGTCATCGTCTGGTTGTGCAGCACGGCCCGCTGGTGCTCCCGGCCGTCCGAGGGCGGGGCCACCTCGCCGTTGCTGTAGAACCCCACGACGGTGGCCCCCGCCAGCGCGTGCGCCACCTCCTCCAGCTCCTCCTCCACCCGGCTGCGCATCACCGCCCGCCGCCCGATGCAGGAGACGCACAGCGCCAGCACCGGCGCGCCCTCCTCCACCCCCTGCCGGGCCAGCGCCGCGGCGGCCCCCGCCCCGTCAATGAGCCGGTCGGTGGTGGTGCGCATCAGCCGCACGGTGCTGCCGTGCGGAATGTCCCCCGCAAAGCGCATCGAGCCGCTCGCCTCGTCGATGGAGAGGATGGTGCGCACGGCCACCGGCCCGTCGGCGATGGTGCGCACCGCCAGCGGGAACAGGAGGGCGCTGCCGGGAAGCTCCGCGGCGAAGTCCCCGAGGAACCGCTTGTACACGTCCAGGGCGGGCTCCCCATCCAGCTCGAACACCTCGGCCACGCCGGCCCGGGTCACGGTGCGCTCCGGTCCGAAGAAGTCCCACCCTCCCACGGAGCCGGTCCCCACCGCCAGCTGCTCCCCCGCCAGCCCTACGGCGACCAGCTGCCCCTGCGCCGGCGGGGCATCCAGCCCCACGGCGCAGGCGCTCAGCGCCAGCCCGTTGGAGGCCAGCCCCCCGCTCACCCCCACCCCGGCGGGGAGCTCGGTGTGAAGCGCCTCGAGAAACGCCGCCGCGTTGAAGGACAGCCCCTCGGCGAAGAGCAGGACGTGGCGCAGCCCCGCGAGGTCGCGCAGCTGCGCCCCCAAGGCGTGTCCGCAGGCGGCGCTGCCGGCCGTGGTGACGCCCTCCAGCAGCACCGGGTGCACGGTGGTGGACGCGAAGCGCACGGCCGTGACGACCACCACCTCATCGTCCACGGTGGCCTCGGCGATCTGCCCTCCCCCCGAGCAATAGACGTGGCGCGCCCGCGGCGCGGCCGCGCGCAGGGCGTCAAACCAGTCGGCGGGCGGCGCGGTGGCGGGGCCGAAGCTGAGGACCAGCTGGGCATCGGCGGCCACGGGGCCGGAGACCGGGGCCGACCAGCCGGCAGAGGGGGACCAGTGCCACGTTGCGATATCCATGGGGCTCTCGAATGGGGGGGACTTGGCGCCGCGGGCGCTTATCCCTTGAGACGAGAGTACGCAGATCGGGTTACACGGCCCCGGAGGAGGGGGCCACGGGGGTGACACCCTGTTCCATGGCCGGATCCCGCCCTGCGGCCATGGCCTGGGCCACCAATTCCGCCAGCGCCTCGGGGGCCTCGTGGGGGAGCATGGCGGCGCTCCCCTCCACGAGGTGCACGGCAACCGGCGGCGCCCCGGACGCGGCGGCGGCGGCCAGGCGGCCGGTGACCCGGCGGCCAGACCGGTCTTCGCCTCCCGCCACCAGGGTGAGGCGGCAAGGGAGCGGCAGGGGGGGCGGTGCCCAGCGGCGCAGCGCCGCCAATTGGGCTGCCGCCGCGCGGCGCCCCTCCCGGGTGCGAAAGTGGAGCAGGTGCTGGTCCAGCGTCCGGGCCCCCTGGGCCCGGTGCACGAATCCCGGCAAGAGCGCCGCGTGGAGCGCCGAGGCCAGCCAGCCGGGGGGGAGGCGCCGGAGGAGCGGGGCGGCCAGCGCCACGCGACGCAAGCGGGCGGTGTGGGGGGCGCCCAGCAGGCGGGGGGCGACGGCCACCACCTGCGCCACCGCCTCCGGATGCGTGTGGGCGAGTGTGGCCGCCACGGCGGCCCCCAGGTCGTGCCCCACAAGGGTGGCCCGCTCCACCCCCAGCACCCGCAACAACGCCCCCACCAGGGTGGCGTGGTGCGCCACGGTGGGGGCGTGCCGGGGCGGCGGATCAGAGCGGCCGTGGCCGGCCAGGTCCACCAGCAGGACGCGGTGCCCGGCCGGGAGGCGCGGCACCACCGCCTCCCACAGGTGCGAGGAGGTGAAGGCGCCGTGCAGCAACACCACGGGGGCGCCACGGCCGCGGGTGCCCGCGGCGTGGCAGTGGAGCCGCACCCCGTCGCAATCGACGAATTCGCCGCGCACGACGGGGGCGGTGGCGCGGGCGGTTAGCGGAGGCCGCCGCCGCGCCGCTGCATCATGGCCTCGCGGTTCTTGTCGAAGATGGCCGCCTGCTCGGGGGTGAGGAGCGCCTTGATCGCCTTGGCCTCCGCGTTCTGCATCTCCATCATCTGCTGCATCATCGCCTGGCGGTCGCCGCCGCCGCCGCCCTGCATCATCTCCATCCGCTTGGCGCGAGTGGCGGCCTGGATGGTGTCGATCTTGGCGCTCTGTTCGGGGGTGAGGGTGATCCCCTCGAACATGCGGGCCCGCTGCTGCGCCTGGCGTTCGGCCGCGTTGGCGCCGCCGCCCATGCCGCCGCCCATGCCGCGCTGCGCGGAGGCGACCGCAGGGAGGGTGAGCGCCAGCAGGGCCGCGGCCAGGGAGAGGCGAAGGGTGGTCTTCATCGACGAAGTCCTCGGGATCGGGTGGGACGAGACCGGGCGGGCGCCCAGCCTCTGCGTCATGCCGGTGGACGTCCCGGAACCCGCCCCGTTAAGGAATCGGGCGGAGGCCAGGGCGCCGTGGGCTGCAGCAGAGACGCGGCGGCGGCGCCGAATGTTGGGTCGGCCTGCCGGAGAGCAATGTCGGGGCGGGCGCGCAGACGCGGAAGGGGCGCACTAGCTTCTGCCCATGCTGCGCTGGCTCTTCCTGGCAACCCTCTCTGCCATCCTCCTGCTGCAACTGCGCGGGCTGGATTCCCCCCTCCGCACCCCTGACACGCCGCAGGGCATCGTGGGGTTCGAACTGGCCGCCACCCGGACGGAGGCCGCCCGGATGCTGGAGGCCTGGCGATCGGCCGGGGTGCTGGAGGCCGCCAAGGTGAGCCTGGGCGTGGACATGGGGTTCCTGCTGGCCTACCCGTTCTTCCTGCGCAGCACCGTGGGGCTGCTGCGGCGGCGGGTGCGCGCGGGGCGCCTGGCCCGGGGGGGCGACTGGCTGGTGCGCGCCGTGCTGCTGTGCGTGCCCTTGGACCTGGCGGAGAACCTGCTGCTGTGGCGGATGGTGGACGGGGGGGCCACGGCGTGGGGAGCAGGGGCGGCGGCGGTGTGCGCCGGCATCAAGTTCCTGCTGGTAGGGGCCGCCGCCGGGTGGTGCCTGCTGGCGCTGGTGGCGGGGGGGCGGGGACGGCGCCCGGCGGGATGAACCGGGGATCCCCGGGGACGGCGCGCTTGCGTTATCTTTCGGGGATACCATGACAGAAATCGCGACCGACACCACGACGCCCTCCGCTCCCGCCGTCGGCGAGCCCGCCGACGCCCTCGTCCCCACCTTCGCCGAACTGGGGTTGGCCCCCGCGCTGCTGACGGCGCTGCAGGAGGCCGGCTACGAGAAGCCCACCCCCATCCAGCGTGAGGCCATTCCGCTGGCGCTGGCCGGGCGCGACCTCATCGGGCTGGCGCAGACGGGCACCGGCAAGACCGCCAGCTTCACGCTCCCCATGGTCCAGCGGCTGCTGGGCGGGCCGCGGCGCACGCGGGTGCTGGTGCTCACCCCCACCCGCGAGCTCTGCCTGCAGGTGGAGGAGAGCGTGCGGAAGTACTCCAAGCACGCGCCGGTGGGGGTGATCCCCGTGTACGGCGGCGTGGGGTATGAGCCGCAGGAGCGGGCGCTGCGCAACGGCGTGGACGTGGTGGTGGCCACCCCGGGGCGGCTGCTGGACCACCTCGAGAAGCGCAACGTGGACTTCAGCTACCTCGAGACGCTGGTGCTGGACGAGGCGGACCGGATGCTGGACAT
>JBILED010000016.1:0-28203 GCA_044352305.1 Gemmatimonas sp. | reverse complement strand
CGGGTGATCGACGCCGCCGTGCAGCTGTGGGGGGGGCTGGGGGTGGTGCACGACGTCCCCGTGGAGCGGCTGTACCGCGAGATCCGCGCGCTGCGCATCTACGAGGGGGCCAGCGAGGTGCAGTGGCTCATCATCGCCCGGGAGCTGCTGCGCGAAGCCGCGCCCCCGTCCACCTGATCCGCCCACCGGGACCTGCCATGGCTTCTGCGCACGTCGACACCTTCTGCCGCGACGCGCTCCCCCCCGAGGCGGAGCAGCCGGTGTTTCGCTTCGACCTGCCGGCGCTGCAGTTCCCCGCGCAGCTCAACTGCGGGCGGGCGCTGCTGGACGACGCCGTGGCGCGCGGGTGGGGGGACCGCCCCTGCCTGGAGGCGCCCGGGGTGCGGTGGAGCTACCGCGAGCTGCAGGCGCAGGCCGACCGCATCGCCCACGTGCTGGTGGCGGAGATGGGGGTTGTCCCCGGCAACCGCGTGCTGCTGCGCGCCCCCAACACCCCCATGCTGGTGGCGTGCTGGTTTGCGGTCATGAAGGCGGGGGCGGTGGCGGTGGCCACCATGCCGCTGCTGCGCGCGCGCGAGCTGGCCACCATCATCGACATCGCGCAGGTCACGCACGCGCTGTGCGACGCCACGCTGGTGGAGGAGTGGGCGCAGGCCGCAGCCGAGCGGCCGGTGGTGCGCGCGTGGCGCGTGATGCGCGACGGCGGCCCCGACGGGCTGGAGGCGGCGATGGCGCGGCACGACGCCCCCTTCGACGCGGTGGACACCGCGGCCGACGACTGCTGCCTGCTGGCGTTCACCTCGGGGACCACCGGCGTCCCCAAGGCCACGATGCACTTCCACCGCGACGTGCTGGCCATCTGCGCCTGCTGGCCGCCGCACGTGCTGCGCGCGGGCCCCGACGACCGCTTCATCGGCAGCCCGCCGCTGGCGTTCACCTTCGGGCTGGGAGGGCTGGTGCTGTTCCCCATGAGCGTGGGGGCCACGGCCATCCTGCTGGAGAAGGTCGCGCCGCCGCAGCTGCTGGAGGGGATCCTGGCGTTCGGGGCCACGGTGCTGTTCACCGCCCCCACCAGCTACCGCGCGCTGGCGGCGCACCGCGAGGCGCTGGCCGGCTCGGCGCTGCGCAAGTGCGTCTCCGCGGGGGAGGCGCTCCCCGCGCCCACGCGCGCGCTGTGGCGCGAGGCCACGGGGATCGAGCTCATCGACGGCATCGGCGCCACCGAGCTGCTGCACATCTTCATCTCGGCCGACGAGGCGCACGCGCGCCCCGGGGCCACCGGCGTGCCGGTGCCGGGGTACCGCGCCGAGGTGGTGGACGAGGCCGGGGTGCCGGTGCCGCGCGGCACCGTGGGGCGGCTGCGGGTGCAGGGGCCCACGGGGTGCCGCTACCTGAACGACGCGCGCCAGCGGCAGTACGTGCGCGACGGGTGGAACTACACGGGCGACGCCTACTGGCAGGACGAGGACGGGTACTTCCACTATCACGCGCGCACCGACGACCTGATCATCTCGTCGGGGTACAACATCGCGGGGCCCGAGGTGGAGGCGGCGCTGCTGGAGCACCCCGCGGTGGCGGAGTGCGGCGTGGCGGGGGTGCCCGACGAGGAGCGGGGGCAGCTGGTGAAGGCGTGGGTGGTGCTGCGCGAGGGGGCGGTGCCGGGGGCCGCGCTGGTGCGGGAGCTGCAGGACTTCGTGAAGGGGCGGATCGCGCCGTACAAGTATCCGCGCGCCGTGGCGTTCACCGCGCAGCTGCCGCGCACGACCACCGGGAAGCTGCAGCGGTTCCGGCTGGCGTCGTGCGTGGAGCGGCCGCTGGAGGAGGAGGCGGGCGATGCATGAGGTGCTGCGGCCGGCCGGGTGGAAGCGCCCGCGGGGGTACGCCAACGGGGTGCTGGCGCAGGGGCGCCAGCTGCACGTGGCGGGGATGATCGGCTGGGATGCCGACGAGCGGCTGGTGGGGGACGACCTGGTGGCGCAGGTGCGGCAGGCGCTGGCCAACGTGGTGGCCGTGCTGGCGGCCGGGGGCGCCACGCCGCAGCACATCGTGCGGATGACCTGGTATGTGGTGGACCGCGAGGCCTACCTGGCGGCGCAGGGGGCCATCGGGGCGGTGTTCCGCGAGCTCATCGGCCACTTCGCCATCGCCATGACGGCGGTGGAGGTGCGGGGGCTGATGGAGCCCGGGGCGCTGGTGGAGATCGAGGTGACGGCGGTCATCCCGGACAACTGCCTAGGTACGAGGGGCGAGTCTTAATAGGTGGGAGGGAGAGGGACGAGGTGGTGGGTGGGCACCTGACGCCTCGTGCCTCTGCCTCTTCCCTAGTACGACTGGCACCTGGAACCCAGGCAGGGGCTCACCGCTCTCGTCTGCCGGGCACCATAGGGGGAGCGGGCTCTGGCGTGTCTCGCGGGTATGACCTTGCTTCCGCACCTCCCTCCGCCGCGCCGCGCCCGGGTGGCCGTAGCCCTCCTGGCCACCACGCTGCTGGCCCCCCTCACGGGGGCTGAGGCGGCGCAGGGGCAGCCCCCCGCCCCCCGCCTGGTCACCCTCACCGGCGTGGTGCGCGACTCGGCCACCGGCGAGGTGCTCCCCAACGCCCGCGTGGGGGTGCAGAGCTCCCCCCGTGTGGTCATCACCAACGCCGACGGGCGTTTCACCCTGCTGGGGGTGCCGGCGGCGCCCCAGCAGCTGCGGGTGCAGTACATCGGCTACCGCACCGTGACGCTGCCGGTGCGCGCCGACTCGGCGCTGCGCCCGCTCGAGGTGCGGCTGGCCAAGGTGGTGGTGCGGCTGTCGGGGGTGCGGGCCACCGCCGCCACCGAGGAGAACCCCACCGTGGTGGCCATCGGTCGCGACATCAGTGTGCAGTCCATTTCCACCGCGCAGGTGGAGGCGATGCCCTCGGTGGGGGAGGCCGACGTGTTCCGCGCGCTGCAGATGCTTCCCAGCGTCGCGGGGGCGGGGAACGGCGGCGCCAGCCTGTCGGTGCGTGGCGGGAAGCCCGACCAGAACCTGGTGCTGCTGGACGGGATCAACGTGTACTACGTGGACCACTTCTTCGGGCTGTTCAGTGCCTTCAACACCGACGCGCTGAAGGACATCCAGCTGTACGCCGGCGGGTACCCGGCGCGCTACGGCGGGCGCATCTCGTCGGTGATCGACCTCACGGGCAAGGCCGGTGACGAGCGCCGGTTCCGCGCCAGCGGCGGCGCCAGCCTGCTGAGCGCGCGCGGCGTGGTGGAGGTCCCGCTGGGGCGCGGGAGCCTGCTGCTGTCGGGGCGCCGGTCATACACCGACGTGATCAAGAGCGGGCTGTACAACCGGCTGTTCGACTTTGCGCGCGCGGGGTCGTCCACCACCGGCCAACCGCAGGGGCCCGGCGGGTTCGGCCCCGGGCGCGGCGGCTTCGGGCGCTTCCAGGCGGCCACGGTGGACCCGTCGTTCTACTTCTACGACGTCAACGCCAAGCTCACCTACCGTCCCAGCAGCAAGGATGTGGCCACCATCAGCGTGTTTCGCGGGCTGGACAACCTGGACCAGTCGCAGACGCTGGGGGGCGGATTCGCGCCGTTCAACCGCGGGGGGCAGCAGACGGGGCTGGCCACCACTCCCACGCTCAACGACCTCACCATCGCGCAGAACACCGGCGCCAGCGCACGGTGGTTCCGCCAGTGGACCAGCCGCGTGGCCAGCGACCTGATCGTGTCGCAGTCGCGCTACGTGAGCATCAGCGACCGCACCGCCAGCGGCGGGACCCCCATTGGCGGGGCGCGCTTCAATTTCGGCTTCGAGGAGGACAACACCGTGGACGACCGCACGGTGCGGCTGGAGACGTCGGCGGACCTTGCCGCGGCCTCCCGCCTGGAGGCCGGGGTGTGGGTGACCGACAACACGGTGCACTACGCCTTCGTGGTGGGGAGCACCACCGACACGCTGCAGCGGCGGCGCAACACGCTGCGCGACAACCGGGCCACCACCAGCGCGGCGTTCGTGCAGCACCGGTGGACGCCGGTGCCGGCGCTGGAGCTCACCACCGGCGTGCGCGCCACCCGCTACGACGCCACCGGGGCGTCGTTCGTGGAACCGCGCGTGAGCGGCGGGTGGCAGGTCACGCCGGCGCTGCGCCTCAAGGCGGCGTGGGGGCGCTACCACCAGTTCGTGAACCGCGTGGAGAACGAGGACGTGCTGCAGGGGAGCCGCGACTTCTGGCTGCTGGCCGACAGCGCGCTGCCCCCGCAGGGGTCCACGCACGTGGTGGCGGGGTTCCTGTATGACCGTCCCGGGTGGGCGTTCAACGCCGAGGCGTACGACAAGACCATGGAGAACGCCACCCTCTTTTCGCGGCGCTACCGGCAGCAGTTCGGGGTGAACACCGGGTCGTTCTTCTACGTGGGTGACGGGCGCGCGCGGGGGGTGGAGCTGCTGTTGGAGAAGAAGCGGGGGGCCTTCACCGGGTGGACCAGCTACACGCTGATGAAGGCCACCAACCGCTTCGCCGAGGTGGATGGCGGGCGCACCTTTGCCAGCGCGCTGGACCAGCGGCACGAGCTGAAGGGCTTTGGCACCTTCCAGGTGGGGCAGTGGGACTTCTCCACCGTGGCGCTGTACGGGAGCGGGCGTCCCTACACGGCGCCGGTGTCGCAGTACCAGCTCAAGCTGCTGGACGGCACGCTGCAGAGCTACATCAACGTGAGCGACAAGAACAGCCTGCGCCTCCCCAGCTACCAGCGCGTGGACCTGGCGGCCTCCCGCATCTTCGAGACGGAGGGGTCCTTCGACTGGCGGGTGGGGGTCTCGCTGTACAACGTCCTCAACCGGCGGAACGTCTCGTTCCGGAAATTCGACCTGAGCACGACGCCCATGACCGTGACCGACGTGGCGCAGCTGGGGTTCACCCCCAGCCTGGACGTGAAGCTCACCTGGCGCGGGCAGCGTGACCGCCCGTCGGGGATCGAGCGGTGAGCCCCCGTCGCGTGTTCGCACGCACTGCGGTGCTGACCGCCGCGCTCCTGCCGTTGGGCGCGTGCGGCGACCCGATCAGCACGGCCCCCGGCGGCGCCGAGCCGGTGGTGCGGGCGTACCTGTACGCGGGGCAGCCGGTGAACGACATCCGGCTCACCTGGACCGTCCCAATCAGCCCCACCGACACCACCGCGCCGGTGGCCCCGCCGCCCATCAACGACGCGCGGCTGGCGCTGGTGCGCAACGGCGTGCGCTACGTGCTCACGCGGGCACCGGGGGACAGCGGCTACTACCAGTACACCGGCACCGACCTGGTGGTGCGCGAGGGGGACACGTGGACGCTGGAGGGGTCGGTGGGGGCGCAGGCGCTGTCGGCGCGCACCATCGTGCCGGTGCGCCCCTCGGGGGCGCGGGTGGGGTCATCCACGCTCACCGTGCCCAACCTGACCTTCGGCCCGGGCGGGTTTGGCGGGGGGCGTCCCGACCTGTCGCTGGCGCAGACGATGGTGCGGTGGACGCGCACGCCGGGGGCGCTGTACTTCGTGACGCTGGACAACATCGAGGCCAACCCCGTCGCCATCGACTTCGGGCTCCCCGAGCGATTCCGCGGCCGGCGCCGGCTGGTGTTCCCGCCCACGCCGGCGGACAGCCTTCCCATCAACGCGCTGGGGCTCCCCTTCCTGGGGCGCTACCGGGTGCAGGTGTGGCGGGTGAACGAGGAGTACGCGGCGCTGTACAACACGCTGCAGCAGGACTCGCGCGACCTCAACGAGCCGTTCACCAACATCACCGGCGGCGTGGGGGTGTTCACGGCGTTCGCGGCGGATACGACGAGCGTGGTGGTCGTACGCCCCCAGTGACAACTGCCTAGGTGTGAGGGGCGAGTACCAATAGGTGAGAGGGAGAGGGACGAGGTGGTAGGTGGGTACCGGACGCCTCGTGCCTCTGCCTCGTCCCTATCACGACTGGCACCTGGGACCTCGGTGGTCGTACGCCCCCTGCGGCAACTGCCTAGGTGTGAGGGGCGAGTACCGATAGGTGGGAGGGAGAGGGACGAGGTGGTGGGTGGGATCGGCAGCCTCGTGTCTCTGCCTCGTCCCTATCACGACTGGCACCTGGGACCTCGGTGGTCGTACGCCCCCTGCGGCAACGGCCTAGGTACGAGGGGCGAGCACCGATAGGTGGGAGGGAGAGGGACGAGGTGGTGGGGGGGATCGGCAGCCTCGTGTCTCTGCCTCGTCCCTATCACGACCGGCACCTGGGACCTCGGTGGTCGTACGCCCCCTGCGGCAACGGCCCAGGTATGAGGGGCGAGCACCGATAGGTGGGAGGGAGAGGGACGAGGTGGTGGGTGGGCACCGGACGCCTCGTGCCTCTGCCTCGTCCCTATCACGACTGGCACCTGGGCCCCAGGCTGTTGCCATGGTCAGCGGCTGCGCTGTCCTCACCCGCCGCCCTGGTTGGCCAGCACCGCTGCCATCACCGCCCCGGCGTACTCCACGTCCCCGGTGGCAAGCTCCACGAAGGGGGGGCGCCCCCGCGACTTCTGGATCTCCACGCCGTTGCCGTACACCTCCACGCTCAGCACCGACGACAGGCGGATGGTGACGTTCCGGCTGGCCCCGCGCAGGATCAGCCGCGTGCTGGTGACGTACAGCGTCCCGGCGTCGATGCGGGTGAGGCGGTCCACCGTGTGGCGCACCGGCGTCACGTTGCCCACGCGGAAGCGCACCCCGGGGATGATGCGCACCGAGCTGCTGATCCCGGCGTACGATACCGACGTGGTGTGCGTGCGCGGCTCGAGCCACGTGGCCGCGAACTCGGCGTGGCACTGTTCCCCGCGCTGCAGCGTGATGGGGACCGCGATGGTCGGCAGGATCCCGTTGTCCACCTGCCACAGGAGGCGGTAGCGGTCGAGCAGGGCGCGGGTGGTCGCGTCGGTCTGGATCACCCCGTTGAGGCTCTTGGCCAGCGCCTCCAGCTCGGCCTCCTCGTCGGGAGAGAGACGCCGGTCGCTCACCACCGCCTCGGCGCGGCGCTGCAGGATGGCCTGCGCCGGTTCCCGCACCCACTGCGCCAGCAGGGCGTCGGAGACCTGCAGGTTCGCGGCCAGCGCCTTCAGGCGCGCCTTCTCCTCCCCAGAGAGCACGTCGTCAGCGAGAACGGCGGAAATCGCCCGCTGGAGCGGGGTGGCGGCGGCCGACTCGAAGGCCTCGCGCATGTCCCGTTCGGAGAGCGTCAGCGCCCCGCGCCAGCCCTGCAGCGCGGCCAGCTCCCCGTCGTCCAGGTGCCCATCGCGCACCGCCGCAGTCACCGCCGCCGCGAAGGCGGCGCGGCACGCCTCGCGCGCGGCGGGGCCGGAGAGGCCGTACTGCTGCAGCACCCCCGCGACGGTTCCGGTGGTGGGAGCGGTGGTGGTGCGGTTGGCGTAGAGGCGACCAAGGGCCGTCGCGGCGCCGGCGGGGTCGCCAACGCCCAGCAGGCGTCGCCAGAGGGGTCGGGGCATTGGGGCAAGCGGAGAAGGACGGACACGGGTGGCTGCACGCGAAAGCTACGTCCCCGTGCTGGGCGCGCGACACCGGCCCCTGACAGTCGGCCGTGGCCGCTACGCCCGCCGCCCTCGCCGCGAGCCGTGCCGCTGCAGCACCGCCCCGGCCTGGGCCTGCGCCGCGGCACTCTCGCGCACGGCAAACAGCCGCACCTTGGCCTCGCGGTACGCGGTGGCGTGGTCCACGATGGGGGGCGGGTAGGTGCGCCCCAGCTGCACCCCCGCCATCTGCGCCACCAGCGCGGGCATGGCGTGCGGCGCGTGCAGGTCGTCGGCGGGGACGCCGGCCAGCTCGGGGACCCACTGCCGGATGAAGGCGCCAGTGGGGTCCTGGTCCAGCCCCTGCTTGTACGGGTTGTAGATGCGCACCGTGTTGATGCCGGTGGTCCCCGACTGCATCTGGAACTGCGCGTAGTGGATGCCGGGCTCGTAGTCGAGGAAGTGCGGGGCCAGCGCCACGGCGGTGGCCTGCCACGGCAGCCACAGGTGGTATGACGCGAACGACACCAGCATCGCGCGCATCCGGAAGTTGAGCCACCCGTGGGCGCGCAGCGCGCGCATGCAGGCGTCCACGAACGGATACCCCGTGCGCCCCTCGATCCACGCGGCCAGCCGCTCGGGGTCGGGGTCCCGCGGGCGCAGCGCAGCGTAGGCGGCGCTGAAGGGCTCGTGCTCAATACGCGGCTCGCTCTCCAGCTTCTGCATGAAGTGGTCGCGCCACATGAGCCGAGACGTGAAGGCGCTGAGCGCCCCCGGCCATCGCGGGTCCACGTTCTGCCCAGCCTGCACGGATTCCTTGAGCGTCTCCGCGTGCCGCCGAGCCCCCTGCCAGGCCTGCCGACCGGAGAGGGTGCCAAAGGCCAGGTGCGGGCTGAGGCGCGAGCAGGCGTCAAAGGCCGTCACCGGCGACGACATGGCGCGCCGGTAGTCCACGCCGCGCGCCTCCAGGAACGACGCCAGCGTGGCGTGCGCCGCCTTCTCGCCGCCGCGCATGGTGTGCACGCGGGGCGCGTGCGCCACGGCGCCCAGCTCGGCGGCGGTGGGGGGCTCCCCCGGTTCGGGGGCGGTGACGCCGGCGGCAGGATCGTGCCATGGCAGCGGCGCGAAGCGCGCCGGCGGGTGCGGCAGCGGCGCGCGCACCATGGCGTCCCACCGCTCGGCCCATCCGTCGCGCGAGGCCAGCCGGCGCACCACGCCGCCGGAGGGGAGCTCGCGAAACGGCAGCCCCCGCGCACGGGCCCACGCGCGCACAGTTCGGTCGCGCGCGTAGGTGACGGCGTTCCCGGTTTCCTCGTGCGCCCAGAGGGCGGCCACCGGGAGCGTGTCCACCAGCCGCTCCAGTTCCGCCACCGCGTCGCCGGTGCGCAGCAGCAGCTCCCCCCCGCGCCGGCGCAGGCGCTGCCGCAGCTCGGCGACGCAGTCGGCCACGAACGCCAGGTGCTGCGCGTCGGTATCGGGGGCTCCGAACACTGCTGGCTCGAACAGGTACACCCCCACCACCGGCCCCGCGCGCGCGGCGGCGGCCAGCGGCGCGTGGTCGTGCAGGCGCAGGTCGCGCTTGAACCAGACCAGCTGGAGGGGCATGGGGGGGGGTGGGGGGGGGCGTACCTGCCGTGGTGCGGTTCCGGCACCCGCGGCACCGCGCGATTGGCCACCTGCAGCCGCCCAGAAACATGACCTGTCGCGCACGGAGGTACAGCGTGCGTCCCCGGGCGGGTGGTGCCTGACCATGGTCAGGGGGCCATGATCCCGTCCCCCATACGCCAACGGGGGGACGATCGCTCGTCCCCCCGCTGGTCATCCGCCCCGCGCCCCCGCCTTACGGCGTGATCTTCCGCGGCGCCTGCTGCTTGATCTTCTCCAGGTACTTCTTGAAGAAGTGCTTGTGGATGTCGTTCATGTCGATCTCGCGCCCCTGGATGTACGACTGGATGATATTGCTGGTCATGTCCAGTGGCGTGCCGGTGGTGATGAGGAGCGTCCCCTCCTTCCCCACTTCCAGCGAGCCGACCTTGTCGGCGATCCCCATGAACTCGGCGGCGTTGATGGTGACCGCCTTGAGCGCCTCCTCCTCCGGCAGCCCGAAGGCCACCGCCACCCCGGCCTCCCACGGCAGCCGGTAGCTGTACAGCCCGCCGCTGCCGCCGGCGATGGCGAACTTCACCCCCGCCTCATGCAGCCTGGTCGGGGTGGCGTACGCGTTGTCGTACCCCTCGTACTGCCGGTCGGGGGCGGCCATGGTGCTGGTGAGGATCACGGGCACGTTCTCCGCCTTCAGGCGGTCGGCCACCACCAGCGCGTCGCGCCCGCCGCGGATGACCAGCTTGACCCCCTCGGCCTTGGCCCAGGTGATGGCGTCGTTGATCTGGGCGGCCCCCTCGGCGGCCACCACCACCGGGATCGCGCCGTCCAGCGCGGGGATCATCGCCGCGTAGCGCGCGTCGGTGCGCACCGCCTGCCCGGCCTTCACCGCATCCCGGTAGGCGCGCGCCTCGCCAAACCAGTTGCGGATCTCCTCCACCTGCTCGGCGTAGGTCTTGGGGGCCGGCTGCGGCGGACCGCCGCGCCCGCCGGGGCCACCGGGGGGCGGCCCGCCGCCAAAGCGGCGCGGGCGCGCGTTGGGGTCGGGCCACTTCACGTTGAGCGCGGCCGCCCCCTTCATGGACATCTCCTCCCAGGTCCACCCCTCCAGCGACAGCGCCGAGGAGAGCCCGGAGATCACCCCCCCCTCGGGGGTGCTGAAGGCCACCAGCACCCCCGCCGACCGCGTGGTGCCGATGTGCCGGCTCTCCGCGTTCACCGCCACGTCGGCGCGCACGTTGGGGTTGAAGTCCCCCAGCTCGTTGATGTCGTTGGACATGTCCACCGAGCCGATCTCGGTGATCCCCACCGTGCTGTAGGCGTCGATGAGCCCCGGGTAGATGTGCTTCCCGGTGACGTCCACGACCTTCGCCGCGCGCGGGGCCGCCACCTCGGGGCCGCCCACGGCCGTGATCTTGCCGCGCTCCAGCACGATGGTGCCGTTCTGGATGGTGCCCTTGGTGACGGTGTGGATGGTGGCGCCGCGCAGCACCACCGGCTGCTCCTGCGGGGCCACGGTCATGCGCACCTGCGCCGCCGCGGGGGCGGGGAGCAGCAGCGCGGCCGCGGCCGTCACGCCAAGCGCCGCCGCCAGCCTGCCGACGCGCGTTCCGGCGACGGTCATGGGAACTCTCCTGGTCATCGTCGTGGTGGGCGTCATGGATCCCGTGATGGATCTCGTCGTGAATCGGGTCATGGTCACTTGCTCCCCGGGCCACGCCCGCGCGGCGGGCCGCCACCGGCGGGCGCCCCGTCGGCGGGGGCGGCGGCCAGCACCGCCTGGATCAGCTGGGCACGCTGCCGCGCCACCTCCTCGCGGAGCACCTTGTCCTCCTCCAGCGAGAAGTAGCGGCGCCCGTCCACCCAGGTCTGCTCGGCCTTGGTGAACTGCGACAGCGGGTTGCCGTTCCAGATCACGAAGTCGGCGTCCTTGCCCGCCTCCAGCGACCCCACGCGCCCGTCGATGGCGACCGCCTTGGCGGCCTGGTTGGTGACGGTGGAGAGGGCGTCGATCTCGTTCACGCCGGAGCGCAGCAGCTTGCCGGCCTCCCAGTTCATGCGCGTGGAGATCTCGGCGTCGTCGGAGTGCAGCGAGGTGACCACGCCGGCCTCCATCAGCAGGCGGGCGTTGTACGACGTGGCGTCGTACGCCTCCAACTTGAAGGCGCCCCAGTCGCTCCACACCACCGCGGCCACGCCGGCCTTCTTGAGCTCGCTGGCGATCTTGTACGCCTCCACGCCGTGCTGCAGCGTCTGCACGCGGAAGCCGAACTCCTCGGTGAGGCGCACCAGCGCCAGGAACTCGTCGGCGCGGTAGCCGTGCGAGGAGACCAGCAGCTTCTGGTTGAGGATGTCCAGCAGCGCCTCCATGCGCAGGTCGCGGCGCGGCGGCAGCCCGGTCTTCTCCTTCTCCCAGCGCTTCCACTCCTTCTCGTAGTCGCGCGCGGCGAGGAAGTGGTCGCGGATGATCTCCTGCACGCCCATGCGCGTGTTGGGGTAGCGCGTGGGGCTGCGCTTGGGGTTCTCCCCCAGCGCGAACTTCACCGTGCGCGGCGCCCCCTGGATCTTGTACTCCTCGGGGAGCGAGCCCCACCGCGTCTTCACGAACACGTTCTCGCCGCCGATGGGGTTGGCGGAGCCGTGCTTGATCATCGTGGTGGTGAGCCCGCCGGCCAGCTGGCGGTAGAACCAGATGTTGTTGTGGGTGACCACGTCCCCCATCTGCACCTCGGGGACGATGGCGAAGCCGCTCTCGTTGACGGCGCTCACCCCCGAGTGGGTGTGCGGGTCGATGAGCCCCGGGGTGACGTGCTTGCCGGTGGCGTCCACCACCACCGCGCCGGCGGGGGCGGCGAGCTTCTGCCCCACGCGCACGACCTTGCCGGCCTGCACCAGCAGGTCGGCGTTCTCCAGCCGCCCCTGCGGCCCCTGCGTCCACACGGTGGCGTTGCGCACCAGGAGCACGGCGGGCTGCGCCGGCGGCGCGCTGCGCCCGAACTCCATGGAGGGGCGGATGAAGGGGAGGTCGACCTTGGGGACCTTCACCGCCACCGCGCCGCGCGCGGGGCCCTCGTACCCCTCGGTGCGCGTGCCGCGGTACTGCGCGTCGGTGCCGTTGGGGAGCGACAGCCAGCCGAAGAAGCTGGTGTCGCGCACCGAGCCGGCCAGCAGCAGGGCGCCCTCCTGCCCCAGCGGCTCGCCGGGGATGGTGGCCTCCAGACGGCCGGTCTCGGTGGTGATGCGCACCGCGCCCAGCGGCACGGGGCGCCGCGCCCCCACCTCGATGGTGCCGCGGATGCGGTTGAGCGGCCCCTCCAGGCGCAGCGTGGCCGTCTTGAAGGTGCCCGCATCATCCGACGCGATGGTCCAGGTGCCGCGCGGGTCCACCTGCGGCGGGCGCGTGACGCCGTAGCGGGTGCCCTGCACCCACACGTCGCGCACGGCGGCCTCCTCGGTGAAGAGGTTCCCCTCGCTGACCACCAGGTTGGCCACCTTGCCGGCGGCGATGGTGCCGTGGGTCTTGTCGATCCCCAGCATGGCGGCCGGCACCGTGGTGAGCGCGGCGAGCGCCTTGTCGGCGGCCAGCCCGCGCGCCACGGCGGTGCGCAGGTTGGGGAGGAACTGCGCCTGCGACGACAGCCCGTCGGCGGTGAGGGCGAAGGACACCCCGGCCTCGGCGAGCTGCGCCGGGTTGGTGGGGGCCAGGTACCAGTGGCGCAGGTCGGCCAGCGTGGCGCCCAGCGCCGCCTCGGGGCTGGAGACGTTGGGGGCGTCGGGGAAGGTCAGCGGCACCACCAGCGGCTGCGTGCGCCCCTTGAGGACGTCAATCAGCCGGTACTCCTGGCCGCTGCCGCGGAACCAGGGGGTGAGCTTGTAGTCGACGGCCAGCTTGTGGGCGCGCAGGTACTCCTCCTCGCTGCCGGTCTCGAAGAGCACCGGCTGCTTCCCCTGCACGGCCTTGCCCAGGGCGGCGAGCGCCTCGCTGGTCTCGGGGGGGAGCATGGCGCGGCCGCTGGCCTCGTAGGCGCCCCACGCGCGGATGTACCACTCGGCGTCCATGAACGTCTGCTTCATGAGCGCCACGGTGCCCATGGCCGAGTTGGGGTACATGCCCCCCAGCTGGAAGGAGCGCTGGAAGCCGACCGTCTGTACCAGGTCGGGGCGGAGCACCCGGTCGCGGACGCCGCCGTCGGCCAGCGACAGCACCGAGGCGGTGCCGCGGAAGATCCCCTGGCGCGGCACGGCGAGCGCGGTGCCGAAGCCCAGCGAGCGCAGCCCGGCGCGGCGGGTGGAGTCGTCCTTCAGGTTGGCCGTGGTGCTGAACCAGGCGCGCACCTGCGGGTTCCAGTGCGTGGGCCCCACGTCGCCCCCCTGGGGGACGGCGTCGGTGCCCAGGTCGGCGTGGGCATCGATGAACCCGGGGTAGATGGTGAGCCCCTTGAGGTCCCACACGCGGGCGCCGGCGGGGGCGGCAAGACCGGCCCCCACCGCGGTGATGAGCCCGTTGCGGATGACGACGGTGGCGTTGTCGAGCACCTGCCCGGGGGCGGTGACGACGCGGGCGCCCACGAGGGCGTGATAGCCCGTGGCGTTGGCGCGCAGCCCGGTGACGGGCTCGATGCGGGTGGCTTGCTGGGCCTCGAGCGCGCCGGCGGCGAGCAGGGCGAGGCCAAGCAGGGAGCGGATCGCTCTCACTGGGAACTCCCGGAGGGAAAGGTCGCGCGGCGTGGCGGCCGACGACGGACTGGGGGTGGGACACGGCACGGCCCCCCGCACGGGCGGATGAGGCCGCAAGGGATACGCCGCGGTGCCGCCGTATGTTGGGGAGGGCTCGACGCGGACGCAAAGGGCTCCGTCCGCGCTCCTCCGCTGTTGAGAATGAGCTATCGGGTCAGCGCCCGATCCACCGGCTAACCTTCACCAGGAACACATGCCGCGCCGGGTCGGTGAAGGCGCGCCCCACCTGGCCGGCCATGTTGAAGCGCGGGTCGCCGAACCCCTGCTCCTGCTGCTGCGTCCACACCAGGAAGAGCGACGACCCCGGGGTGTACTCCCACCGCAGCACGGCGTTGCCGCGCAGGGCGCGCACGGTGAAGTCCTGCGACGGGATCAGGAAGGCGGGGGCGGGGCCCGCGCCGTCGGGGTCCACCTGCGTCCCCCCTGCCACCGGCGTGCGCGTGCCGCGCTGCGTGCCGTATTCCGCGAAGGCGAAGGCGCGCGGCGTGGTGAACTCCTTGTACCCCGTGAAGTCGCCCGCCGAGGCGAAGGGCTGCAGGAACAGCTGGAACGACAGCCACGGCGAGAAGGTCCAGTCCACGCGCGTGTCCAGCCGGGCCTCCTGCTGGCGCACGTTGGCGAAGACGTAGCGCACCCCGCTGGTGGCGGTGGCCAGCGGGTCGGCCACCGCCTGCACGTACTGGTCGGTGGTGTGCCCGCCCTGCCACGAGGGGCCCACACGCAGCCGCACGGCCGGCGCGGGACGCCATTCCAGCTCCACCGCCATCCCCGCGCTGTGGCGGCCGCTGGCGTCGGTCGCGCGCGACAGCTCCAGCCCGTACACGCGGGCGCGTCGCGGGTCGGAGGACCAGCGAAGGTTCTGGAGCGCGCCCCCCGGGCGGGCGGCCATGGGGCCGCCGCGCAGCAGGCGGTCGTTGAGCGTGGCGGGGGAGGCCGAAAGGATGTACGTGAGCTCCTGGAAGTTGAGGAGCGTAGCCTCGGCGAACACCGTGGTGCGCTGCTCCGTGCGGTCGCCGGCGAAGTTCGCCCCGACGGTCTGGAAGACGGCCACCCCCCACTCGCGCGACCAGGCGTTCTGGAAGGGGTTGCGCACGCGGAGCGCCGCCGAGAGGGAGCGGTTGTCCGAGCGCACCTGGAAGCCCAGGTCGTTGGCCTCGAAACCGGGGCTGGTCTCCTCGTAGGTGAGGCTCCCCAGCACCCGCTGCCCGCCGGTCTTGGCCACCGAGAGCGCGCCGAAGTGCCCGCCCAGGCGCGTGCGCGCGGGGTCATAGGCCAGGTGTGCGGCGTCGGGGCGCTGGAAGCTGCGGTAGTTGGCGCGCTGCAGCCGCTGCATCACCGCCGGGGTGCCGTCCACGCGGCTGCCGGCCCACACGCCGCTCACCGCCCAGCTGCGGTTGCGCCAGGCGTGCTCCCAGTCGAGCCCTGCCACCGTGGCGGCCGACGGAAGGCGGAGGGCGAGGGCGCTGTCGGCGAGGGCGCGGCGGGTGTCGGCGAGGAAGCCGCCCACCCCGGTGTTGCCGCCGCGGAGGAGGCGGCGCACGCGCGAGACGTGGTAGTTGCTGCGCGGCTCCACCAGCTCACGGCGGAGGGAACCGTCCGTGCGCAGCACCTCGGCCTCCTCCTGCACGGTGGTGGCATTGAGCACCCCCACCTGCCACCCGGACGGGGTGGTGCCGGAGAGCTTGAGGGCGCCGGCGATGGGGGTCTGCCGCGCCATCCCCACGTCGGCCACGTCGGCGCCGGCGGGGCGGCGCTGCGGGGGGCGCCCCACGCGCCGGCTGTAGAAGAAGCGGGGCGGGTCGTTGTCGTTGAGCGTGCGCGTGGTGCCGAAGGCGAAGCCGTCGGCGTTCTCGAGGAAGAAGGGGCGCCGCTCGGGGAAGAACAGCTCGAAGGCGGTGAGGTTGACCACCGCGGGGTCGGCCTCCACCTGCCCGAAGTCGGGGTTCACGGTGGCGGTGAGGGTGAGCGACTGCGGGAGCTTGACGCGGAGGTCGCCGCCGGCGGCGGCGCGCCCCGCGCGCGCGGGGGTGAAGCGGCTGCGCAGGTCGGTGGGGGTGGTCTCCAGCTGCGTGCGCACGTAGGGGATGAGCTCGGTGCGCGAGGGGGGACGGAGGGAGTCGAGTCCGGTGAGGGTGCCGAAGCGGCTCACCACGCCGGGGGCATCGGCGGGGGCGGGGGCCCAGTAGTTGTCCTCGCCATGGCGGGCGATGGACCGGACGAAGTTCACCCCCCACGGGCGCGCGGCGCCGACGCCGTCGGCGTCCACGTCGTAGCGGAGCTGGGAGAGGGGGATGCGCAGCTCGGCGCTCCACCCGCCGCCGTGCACCGTGGCGGCGGCGTTCCAGACGCCGTCCCAGGTGGGGTCCTCGTCGGTGTCGTTGGAGAGGTAGACGTCGGTCAGGACGCCGCGGGGGGTCACGCCGAAGACGAAGGCGGTGCGCCGGTCGCCGTAGCTGTCGAAGCCCACGTAGAACCAGTCGGAGTAGATGTCGTCGTCGTCGCGGCGCCCGAGCTGCTGCGCAATGGAGTCGGGGGCGGTGTCGTGGGCGCGGACGGCCACGTACATGGCGGCGGCGTCATAGGCCACGCGCACCTCGGTGCGCTGCGAGGGCGCGGCGCCGTTGCGCGGGGTGCGCTGCGTGAAGGTCACGGCCACCGGGGCGGTGCGCCAGACGGGCTCGTCGAGGCGGCCGTCGATGGCGACGGGGGCGGTAAGCCACGCGGCGGCGAGGGTCGGAGGCGCGGGCGCCTGGGCGGGCGCCTGGGCGGGCGCCTGGGCGGGCGCCTGGGCTGGGACGGCCAGGAGGAGCGCGGCGACGGGCGTGGCGACGCGCGGCATGAGTCGGGGCACGATGCGGGGGCACGGGGCGATGGCGGCTCCACGCACGGCGCCTGGGGGCTGGCACGCTCATGGGGAGCCGTGAACCATGGCGCGCGCCGACCCGGCGCGCCACCTTGGCTCGTGGCCCGGCCCAACGGCGGGTCGTGCGCTCCTGTTTCGCCACTTCCCGCCCCTTCTCGCGATGCCCGTGTTCGCCCCCCGCTGGCTGCGTCTCGTCCCGCTCTCCGGGGCGTTCGTCACCGTGACCGCCTGCGCCGCCGGCGCCGCGCAACCGGCCGCCCCGGCCCCGGGGGACGTGCCCTGGGGGGCCGCGCTGGACTCGGTGGTGCGTGCCGCGCTGGCGCGCACCGGGACGCCGGGGGCACAGGTGGCGGTGGTGGTCGACGGCCGCCTGGTGTACGAACGCGCGTTCGGGATGGCTGACGCGGCGCTGCAGCGTCCGGCCACGGTGCGCACCCTCTTCCGCGTGGGGTCGGTGACCAAGATGGTGACGGCCGCCACGCTGGCCGAGCTGGCGGCGGCGGGGACGCTGGAGCTGCAGGCGCCGATCAGCCGCTACGTGCCGGAGCTGGCGGGGCGGCGCGTGGGGGCGGTCACCACGCACCAGCTGCTCACGCACACGGCGGGGTGGCGGAACAACGCCGTGCCGTACGGCCGCATGGGGGAGGGGGCGCTTGGGGAGGTGATGCGCGAGGTGGGGGACACGCTGGTCGTGGCCGAGCCGGGGCAGGGGTTTGCCTATTCCAACCCCGGTTACGCCATGGCGGGGTACGTGGCCGAGCGCGCGGGGACGGGGCGCTTTGCGGCGCTGGTGGAGCGGCTGGTGCTGCGGCCGGCGGGGATGGCGCGCTCCACCTTCCGGCCGCTGGAGGCGATGACCGGCGACTTCGCGCAGGGGCACGAGGGGGCGCCCGGGACGCCGCCGGCGGTGGTGCGCCCGTACACCGAGAACACGGCGCAGTGGGCGGCGGGGTTCCTGTTCAGCACCGCCGGCGAGCTGTCGCGCTTCGCCACGGCGCTGATGCAGGGGGGGGAGCTGGAGGGGCGGCGGGTGCTGGCGCCCCTCACGGTGGAGCGGATGACCACGGGGCACCAGGCGCTCCCCGGCGACAGCGCGATGCGCTACGGCTATGGCGTGCGCGTGGGGCGGCGCGACGGCGCGCGCGTGTGGACGCACGCCGGCGCCATCACCGGCTTTGATGCCCTGGTGACCATGTGGCCCGACCGGCGCGCCGCCGTGGTGGTGCTGGACAACCGCGGCGGCGCGCCGCTGCCGGAGGTGGAGGCGTTCGTGGCGAGCGTGGTGTTGGGGCGCCGTCCGCCTACTTGAGCGAATCCAGCTTGGCCTTGAGCCGCGCGTTTTGCGGGAAGCGCGCCACGGCGGGGGCCAGCACGGCGCGGGCGCTGTCGGCGTGTCCCATGGCCACGTGCAGGTCGGCGATGACGGTGGCCTGCCGCGCGGCCCAGCGGGCGTTGGCGGTGTCGATGCCGATGGCGCGGGCGGCGGCCAGCGCGCCGGCCAGGTCCTTGGTGTCCTTCTGCAGCGACTCCACCGCGAGGAACTGCACCGTGGTGTCGCTGCCGAAGCGCGCCACCATCTCCTGCGTGAGGCGCGCGGCCTCGGCGCCGCGCCCGGCCTTGCGGTCGGCCTGCGCCTGCGCATACAGGCCGGCCAGGAGCAGGCGCTTCACGTCGGTGGTGTCGCCGCTGCGGAGCCCGGGGCCCCCGGCATAGCTGTACACCAGCTCGCCGCCATGCTCGGCGGCCTCGTACAGCACCCCCATGCCGTAGGCGCCCACCAGCGCCGAGGCGAGGTACGTCCCCTGGACGACCTTGGCGGCGGCGCCGCGCGCGCCCAGCCCCAGCGCCAGCAGCTCGATGGCCGCCACCACCAGGAAGACGTTGCGGGCCTGCTCGCCATGCTCCTCGTGCTCCACCACGGCGTTGCGCACGCCGGGGATGCGCTCCACCGGGCCGTGCGCGTCGTCCCCCGACTTGACCGAGACGGCGGCCGCGACGGTGCCCAGCAGGAGGAGCAGCGTGGCGGCGTGCTTCGCGAAGCCGATCTTCCCGCTGAGCGACACGAAGCGCAGCGGCACGCCCACGAACAGGAGCGCGATGGCGAAGTGGACGACCTGCGGGTGGAGCTCGGCGAGGGATTCCATGGGGATGCGGAAGGTGGGGGGCGGAACCGGCCCCCGGAGCGGCATGCGCGCCCCGGAGACCCTGTCGATGATACGGCGTGGCCCCCGCGCGTCAATGCGGAAGGGGCTCCGGCCCGAAACCGGGGGCGGCCGGCCCGCGTAGGGAGCAAATCTGTCGGCAATGCGTGGTGCGCCGTTCCGGTGCACGCCACCAGATTTCCCGACACCCCTCTTTGCCCCAATGGCCACCTTCTACCTGACCTGTCTCGTCATCGGCGCCACGCTGCTCCTGCTGCAGCTGGGGCTGGGGCTGTTCGGCGTGGGGGACCACGGCGGGGCCGACCACGACGCGCATGGCGCCGACGGCCTCCACCTGCTGTCGGTGCGGGCAATGTCGGCGGCGGCGGCCTTCCTGGGGATTGCCGGGCTGGGGCTGGTGCGCCTGGGGGTGCCCGGGTGGCTGGCGCTGCCGCCGGCGCTGGCGGTGGGGGGCGGGGCGGCGGTGGCCATGGCGGCCGCGCTGCGCGCCCTCAAGCGGCTGGAGCAGGACCGCAGCTTCGACCTGCACGGCGCCATCGGGCTGCCGGCCACCGTGTCGCTGGGGATCCCCGGCGCGCGCGCGGGGACGGGCAAGGTGCACCTGGTGGCGCACGACCGATTCCAGGAGGTGGACGCCGTCACCGCCGGTGACCCGCTCCCCTCCGGCACCCCCGTCCACGTGGTCGACGTGCTGTCGTCCGACACCGTGGTGGTTTCCCGCACCCTGACCCTCCTCGAGGACCCCGCATGACCCCGGTTTCCGCGCTGTTCCAGCTTGACGGCACCTTCCTGGACAACATCAGCCTGCTGGGGGTGGTCACCCCCGCGGTGACGGCGCTGGCGTTCGCCGGGCTGGTGGTGCTGTTCGTGACGCGCTACCGCCGCTGCCCCGCCAACCGGGTGCTGGTGATCTCCGGGCGGGTGGGGGGCGACGGCACCGCGCGGTGCATCTCCGGGGGCGGCGCCTTCGTGTGGCCGGTCATCCAGGAGTACGCGTACCTGAGCCTCGAGCCGATCCAGATCGACATCCCGCTCAAGGACGCGCTGTCGCTGGAGAACATCCGCGTGGCGGTGCCGTCGGTGTTCACGGTGGCCATCGGCACCGACAGCGAGGTGCGCTCCAACGCGGCGGTGCGGCTGCTGGGGCTCACGCACGAGCAGATCAAGCGGCAGGCGCAGGACATCATCTTCGGGCAGCTGCGGCAGGTGATCGCGTCGATGCGCATCGAGGAGATCAACCGCGACCGCGAGGCGTTCCTGCACCGCATCCAGACGTCGCTGGAGCCGGAGCTCAAGAAGATCGGGCTGGTGCTGATCAACGTGAACATCACCGACCTGAAGGACGACTCGGGGTACATCGAGGCGATCGGGAAGAAGGCGGCGGCGATGGCGGTGCAGCAGGCGCGCGGCGACGTGGCGGAGCAGGAGAAGCTGGGGGAGGTGCGGGTGGCGGAGGCGGAGCGGGAGCGGTCGGTGCAGGTGGCCAGCGCGCTCAAGTTCCGGGAGATCGGCGTGCGCGAGGCGGACCGCGACAAGCTGGTGCGCATCGCCGAGGTGGCGAAGGAGCAGGCGGTGGGGGAGCAGACGGCCATGTACCAGCGGGAGGCGCAGATCAAGGAGGCGGAGCGCCAGCAGGCGGTGCGGATGGCCGAGCTGGACAAGGAGCAGCGGGTGGGGGAGCAGCGCGCGGCGTTCGAGCGGGACGCGCAGATCAAGGACGCCGAGCGCGCGCGCCGCATCGCGGTGGCGGAGGCGGAGGCGAAGGCGATCGAGGGGGAGGCGACGTCGCAGGCGCTGGTGGCCACCACGCGGGCCACGCTGACGGTGCGCGAGGCGGAGGCGTTCCAGGTGGCGGAGACCCGCAAGCGCGAGGCGGAGGCGGCGGTGCAGGAGGCGCAGGCGCGCGCGATGGCGCGGGCGGCGCTGGCGCAGGCGGAGCGGGTGGAGGCGGAGGAGCGCGCGCGGCTGGAGGCGACGGCCAAGGCGGCCAAGGCGCGGACGATCGTGGAGGCGGAGGCGGCGGCGGAGGCGCAGCGCATCGCGGCCGAGGCGGAGGCGCGCGCGATCTTCGTGAAGCTGGAGGCGGAGGCGCGCGGGCAGTACGAGATCCTGTCCCGGAAGGCGGAGGCGATGAAGGAGATCGTCGCCGCGGCGGGGGGCGCGAAGGAGGCGTACCAACTGCTGCTGGTGGAGCACCTGGACACGCTGGCGGAGACCTCGGCCAAGGCGATCTCGAACATCAAGTTCGACAAGGTGATCGTGTGGGACTCGGGGCAGGGGAACGGCAAGGGGGGCGCCAGCGGCTTCCTGCAGAGCATGGCGGGGACGCTGCCGCCGATGATGCACGTGCTGCGGGACATCGCCGGGGTGGAGCTGCCGGGGTACCTGGGGCGTTTGGCGGAGGGGGCGACCGCCGGGGCGGACGAGGGTCCGGGCGAGGGGGCGACCGAGGTGGCCGGTGCGCTGCCGCCGGAGCCGGCTTCCGGGGCGCGAGCGGCGGGGTGACCTGGGGGTGAGGGGCGCCGCCAACCCGGCGTTGGCGCCGGCGGGCCGCCGCCTGCATGTTCTGCGGGCGGCGTTGCGCCCACAGGCCCGCCACAGGGGTTCCACCTTTCCTCCCATTCCGGCGATGCGTCCTTTGTCCCGTGTGTCGGCCGCCCTCCTGGCGGCCACGGTCCTCGTGTTCGGCCGCTCCGCTGCCCTGGGCGCCCAGGGGGCGCTGACCCTGGAGCAGGCGGCGGGCATGCGCCAGCTGGGGGCGGTACAGCTCTCCCCCGACGGCAAGTGGGTGGCCTACACGCTCACCGTCCCCGACCTCACGGAGAGCAGCACCAACCCCGACCTGTGGATGGTGCCCGCCGCGGGCGGGGCGCCGGTGCGCCTCACCAACCACCAAGGGGTGGACGACCAGCCGCGGTGGTCCCCCGATGGCCGCTTCATCGCCTTCCTCTCGTCGCGCGGCGGCAAGCCGCAGGTGTACCGGCTGGCCGTGGCGGGCGGCGAGCCCGAGCCGCTGACGGAGTCCAAGACGGGGGTGCAGGCGTTCGCGTGGGCCCCCGACGGCGGGCGCATCGCCTTCGTGGCGCCCCGCGACCCCACGCCCGACGAGGAGCGGAAGCAGAAGGGGAAGGACGACGCCATCGAGGTGGACCGCAATTTCGTGCCGGCGCGGCTGCAGGTGGTGGACGTGGCCACGCGCGCGGTCACGGTGCTGTCGAAGGGCGACTATCAGGTGATGGACCCGCGCTGGTCCCCCGACGGGCGGCAGATCGCCTTCACCACGGTGCCCACGCCGCGGGCCGACGACATGCGCTTCAGCGACATCCGCGTGATCGACGTGGCCAGCCTCGCCGAGCGGATGCTGGCGGCGGGGCCGGGCCCCGACGCCAACCCGGCGTGGTCCCCCGATGGGCAGTGGATCGCGTACACCACCAACCCGAGCAAGGCCTCGGCAATGACGCAGGCGCGGCTGGCGGTGATCCCCGCCGCGGGGGGCGCGTCGCGCACGCTGGGGGCCGACTTCCTGCACCAGCCGGGCGCCCCCGTCTTCTCCCCCGACGGGCAGCAGCTGTGGTTCTGGGCGCAGGCGCGCACGCGCACCGAGCTGTATCGCGTCCCCTTTGCCGGCGGGGCGGTGACCAAGGTGAGCGACCTGCGGGGGGCCGCCGGGAGCTCCGGGTACGCCCCCCCGTCGCTGTCGCGTGACGGCGCCGCCGTGGCCTTCGGGCGCAGCGCGATCGACAGCCCCGAGGAGGTGTACGTCGCCCGGCTGGACGCCCCGTGGACGCAGGCCGCGCTCACCACGAACAACCCCGAGCTCAAGGGGGTGCCGCTGGCGCGCGGCGAGGTGATCCGCTGGAAGGGGAAGGACGGGATGGAGATCGAGGGGGTGCTCACCTACCCGGTGGGGTACCAGGCGGGGCGGCGCTATCCCACGGTGGCGGTGATCCACGGCGGCCCCTCGGGGGTGTGGACCGAGGCCTTCGGCGCCACCTGGTACCACCCGGCGCAGGCGTACGCGGCGCAGGGGTGGCTGGTGTTCCAGCCCAACATCCGCGGCTCCAGCGGCTACGGCGAGAAGTTCCTGGGGGCCAACCTGCGCGACTGGGGGGGCGGCGACTACCAGGACATCCAGACGGGGCTGGACGACCTGGTGAAGCGGGGGCTGGCCGACTCCACGCGGCTGGCGCAGACGGGGTGGAGCTACGGCGGGTACATGACGGCGTGGACGCTCACGCAGACCAACCGCTTCAAGGCGGTGTCGGTGGGGGCGGGGCTCACCAACATGTACTCCATGTACTCCACCAACGACCTGCAGATGGTGCTGGAGGACTACTTCGGCGCCGAGCCGTGGGATGATGAGGCGGCCTACCGGCGCGCGTCGGCCATGGTGCACATCAAGAAGGCGCGCACCCCCACGCTGATCCTGCACGGGCAGGTGGACACGCGCGTGCCGGTCGGGCAGGCGCAGGAGCTGTACATGGGGCTCAAGAAGAACGACGTCCCCGTGGAGCTGGTGTTCTTCCCGCGCGAGCCGCACGGGCTGCTGGAGCCGCGGCACCAGCTGGACAAGCTCAAGCGCGAGCTGACGTTCTTCGCGACGCACGTGCTGGGCACGAAGGTGCTGCAGTAGCGGCGGCGCCCCCTCGCACGGACACCCCACGGGCCCCATGACCCTGCTCTCCCTGCTCGCCGCCGCCACCCTGGCGTGCGGCGCCGACCGTCCGGCGGGGGCCGCGCCGGCCGCCCCCGCCGCCGATTCCACCCATCGCCGCCTGTTTGACGGGGGGCAGCGCTTCGCCGAGTTCCTGGCGTCGGCGCAGCAGCGCAAGCCCCAGTGGGAGCAGAACGCGGCCCGGGCGGCCTTCCCCGACGCGCTGGTGGCGCGGGCGCGTGCCGCGGGCGGCCCCTGGAAGCTGCTGGTGGTGGCGGTGGACGGCTGCTCGGACAGCGTCAACACCATCCCGTACCTGGCACGGCTGATGGAGCAGGTGCCGGGGGTGGAGCTGCGGATCATCGGCAGCGCGGCGGGGCGCGCCATCATGGAGGCGCACCGCACCCCCGACGGGCGCGGGGCCACCCCCACGGTGCTGCTGCTGGACGCCGACTACGTGGAGCGCGGGTCGTGGATCGAGCGCCCCTCGGCGTTGCAGCGATGGATCCTGGCGCAGAAGGGGGTGCTGGACGACGCCGAGGTGTTCACGCGCAAGATGCGCTGGTACGACGAGGATCAGGGGCGGCAGACGGTGGAGGAGATCGTGGCACTGATGGAGCGGGCCAGCCGGGGGTGACCGGGCGCTACGGCGTCACCACCGCGGCGGCAATGGTGAGGAGGGAACCCGCCACCACCGTGACGGGCGCGGGGTTCTCGTTGGCGATGAGCACCAGCGAGAACCGCCCCGCCGGGTCGTGCACGGCCACCGAGGTGAACCCCCGGATCTCCCCGGTGTGCGACCAGATGGCGCGCCCCGCGAGCTGTCGGCGCACGATCCCCAGTCCGTAGCCTTCGCTCCCCACGGTGGTCATCATGGCGGCCAGCGATGCGGTGCCCACCAGCCGGCCGGTCATGAGCCCCTGCCACCAGCGGGCCAGCGCGTCGGGGGTGGAGAAGTACGCCCCGGCGGCCCACGCGGCGCTGTAGGTGGAGGTGCGCGTGTCCATGACGTTCATGGTCCCCCCCACCCAGCCGCCTGGGAGCGGCCCCGTGGGCGCCTCGTGCTGGTCCAGGAAGGGCGCCGTGAGCCCCAGCGGGGCCAGCAGCAGGTCGCGCACTTGCTGGTGCAGCGGGCGGCCGCCCGCCGCCTCGGCCACCAGCCCGGCCAACTGGTAGTTGGTGTTGGCGTAGCTCCACCCGGTGCCGCGCGCGAAGAGCGGCGGGCGCAGCAGCGCCAGCAGGCGCTGCGGGGTCCAGCGGGCGTTCACGTTGGCCAGGATGGAGTCGCGGTACCCGGGGGCGTCGGTGACGTCGAAGACGCCGCTGGTGTGGTTGAGCAGCTGCCGCACCGTGATGGCCGGGTCCACGTGCGGGATGGGGGGCAGCCAGCGGCTGACGGGATCGTCCAGCGACAGCCGCCCCTGCTCGGCCAGGCGCACCAGCAACGTGGCGGTGAGGCTCTTGGAGATGCTGCCGATCCCCAGGCGCATGGCGGTGTCCATGGGGACGCCGGGGGCGGAGAGCCCCGCGACGCCACGCCAGACGCGCCCGTCGGCCAGCACCACGGCGGCCGAGGCGCCCCGCAGGGGGACGGCGCGCACGGCGCTGTCCAGCACGCGCTGCAGGCGGGCTGTCCAGGCGGTGTCGGCGGTGACGGTGGTGGGGGGGGACGAGGGGGTGGCTGGGGTGGGGGCCGACGGGGCCGGGGCGGTGCAGGCCAGGGTGCCGGCGGCGGCGAAAGCCACCAGCGTGGTGCCGCGTGTCGTCCGCGGGGTGACCGACATGAGAAGAGCTCCGACCAGTGGGGTGGTGCGCGCGCGGGGGTGCCGTGGAGGACGCACGGATGGCCCAGGCGTTAACGGGTGAGCCGGGACGAGTGGTGCGGGGGCGGAGGCCGGACGTGGGGAGGGCAGCGCCCCGTGCGAGGCGCGGAGCCGTGCCCCAATATTGCACAGCCAGCACGTGCGGGCGCGCGGGTCGGGTGCCCGCGCCCCGCCGCTCGTCCGTCGCATCCTCCCTCCCCTCCTGCTCGTGTCGCGCCGCCGCGTATCGATCCCGTCTGCCGGGTGGTTGCTCCTGCTGCCGGTGCTTGCCATCGGCTGGCCGGCCGCCGTGCCCGCCCAGCAGCGCGAGGCGCGCGCCTCGCAGGACAGCGTGCGGCGCGATAGCCTGAGGCGCGACAGCACCGGTGCGCAGGCGCTCACCGGGTTGCGGGTGCGGGCCGCGTACGCGCCGCGGGTGGTGGGGAGCGCCGCCGTGGTGTCGCTGCGCCCCGACTCGGTGCCGCTGGGGGCCGCGGCCCCCACCATGGCGGACGCGCTGCGGCGCCTCCCCTTCCTGTACACCCGCACCAATTCCCGCGGGGAAACCGAGATCTCCGTGCGCGGCGGCGAGTCGCGGCAGGCGGCGGTGTTCTTCGAGGGGGTGCCGCTGACGCTGTCGTGGGATGCGCGCACCGACGCCTCCATCCTGCCGCTGGCCGGCGTGGCTCGGGTGGACGTGGTGCGCGGGCTCAGCTCGCTGCTGGCCGGCCCCAACGCCATTGGCGGCGTGGTGACGGCCCGCCTCTGGGACGACCACGATCCCACGCGCCGCCCGGAGCGGATCACCCGCACCGACCTGCAGGTGGACCAGTTTGGCGCGCTGCGCACGGCGCTCACCGCGGGCGGGGCGCTGCACCACACTCCCACGAGCACGGTGGCGGTCAAGGCCGGGGGCGGGTGGCGCTCGCAGCCGGGGCTCGCGCTCCCGCACGGGGTGACCGATCCCGGGGGCGACGGACGGCTGCGCCTCAACACCGATGCGCGCAGCACCGACCTGTTCGCCGCCGCGCGGTACGAGCACGCGCAGGGACGCTACCTCTCCGCCATGCTGACCGCGCAGGAGGGGGAGCGCGGGGTGGCCCCGGAGCTCCACGTCAACGCCCCGCGCCTCTGGCGCAACCCCGAGGTGCGCCGCCAGGTGCTGAGCCTTTCGGCGGGGACGGGGGCGCTGCGCAGCCGGCTGGGGGTGGGGGACGTGGAGGTGGCCTACGGCGTGAACCAGGGGTTCGTGCACATCGACGGCTACACCGACCGGCGCTATGCGACGGTGCAGGCGGTGGAGCTGGGGGACGACCGCACCGGTTCGCTGCGGGTGGCGTTTGACCAGCAGCTGGGGGCGCGCGCGGCGCTGCGCGGGGCGTACACGCGGGCCGACGTGACCTACCTGGAGACGCTCGGCACGGCGGCGCCGGTGCCCTACCGGCAGGCGCTGTCCAGCTCGGCCGCCGAGGTGGACCTGTTTCCCGTGCGGATGCTCACGGTGAGCGCCGGGGTGGCGCTGGACGAGGCGCGCACCACCGAGGCGGGCGGCCGCCCGCCGCTGGGGCGCACGGATGGCACGGGATGGCGCGCGGGGGCCACCTGGGTGCTGCCGCAGCAGGGGGTGCGGCTGCACGCCAGCACCAGCACCCGGCGCCGCTTCCCGTCGCTGCGCGAGCTGTACGCGGGGGCGCTCAACCGGTTCGCCCCCAACCCCGCGCTGCGTCCGGAGACGTCGCGGCAGGGGGAGGTGGGGGCCACGGTGGCACGTGGGGCCTTCGATGGCCAGCTCACGCTGTTCACGTCGCGGCTGGAGGATGCGGTGGTGCGCACCACGCTCCCCGACAAGCGCTTCTATCGCGTGAACCGCGATCGATTGGACAGCCGCGGCGCGGAACTCACCTTGGGGGTGACGCGCGGGGCGGCGTCGCTGCGCGGCGACCTGGTGATGCAGCACGCGCGGATCACCGACCGCACCATCGCCGACCCCACGCAGCGCGAGCCCGAGGACCTGCCCGCGCGCTACGGGTCGGTGCTGGCCAGCTGGACGCTGCCGCGCGGGGTGGAGCTGCAGGGGCGCGTGCGGGCGCTGGGGGCCACGCGGTGCACCAACCCTGACACCGGGCGGCTGGACACGCAGGGGGGGGCGGCCACCGCCGACGTGGGGGTGGAGCGGCGGTGGCTGCACCGCGGGGCGCTGCGCCTGCGCGCGCTGCTGCAGCTGGACAACGCGCTGGACCGGGCGCTGTACGACAAGTGCGGGTTGCCCCAGGCGGGGCGCACCGTGCGCCTGGGGTTCACCATCGGGTAGCGACGGGCGTGCGGGGGAACGGCCTGGTGGCCGCCCCCCGCGCGGGTCAGCGCCGCGTCAGCGCTGCCTCACTGCCAGACCACCGGCTTCCCCGCCGCGTACCACGCTTCCAGCTGCGGCGCGGCCATCTCCTCGATGCGCGACCGCTTGATCTTCATGGTGGGGGTGAGCGTCCCCGCCTCGATGGACCAAGGCTCCGCGACCACCACGAACAGCTGGAGCTTCTCGTACTCGGTGATGTGGCGGTTGACCGTCTTGAGCCACTCGCCCAGGGCGGCCTCGACCTCCGCGCGCACCGCGGGATCGTGGACCTTGGGGCGCAGGTGCTCGGCCAGCACCACCATCGCGTACGCCGCGGGCTGCCCCACCCCCGACACGCAGGAGAGCTCGATCGCCTCGTGCTCGTTGATGTAGTTCTCGATGGGCGCCGGCGCGATGTACTTCCCCTTGGCCGTCTTGAACAGCTCCTTCACGCGCCCGGTGATCTTGAGCAGCCCGTCGGGGCGCCGCTCGCCGCGGTCGCCGGTGTGGAAGAAGCCGTCGGCGGTGAACGACTGCGCCGAGAGCTCGGGGAGCTTGT
>JBILED010000307.1:0-2959 GCA_044352305.1 Gemmatimonas sp. | reverse complement strand
CGTGTCCACCGCCGTCTTCCCCCCCACGGCCGCGTCCACCATGGCCAGCAGGGTCGTGGGGACCTGCACCACCGGGACCCCCCGCAGGTAGGTGGCCGCCACGAAGCCGGCCAGGTCGGTGATCACCCCGCCCCCCACCGCCACCACGGTGGTGTCGCGCCCCGCCCCCCACGCCAGCAGCTCGTCGGTGATGGCGGCCCAGCGGGCGCGCGTCTTCTCCTGCTCGCCGGGGGGGATGGCCACCACGCGAGTGGTGGCCTCGGGGAACTGCGCCGTCACCGTCGCGCCGTGACAGGCGGCTACCGTGGTGTCGGTGATGATCGCCACCCGGTGCGCCGGCGCGCACTGCCGCACCACCGTCGCCACCGTCCCCAGCCCCCCCCGCCCGCACAGCACCGGGTACGCCACCGGCAGCCGCAGCGGCGGCGGCAGGGGCGGCGTCGGGGGGGCGGACACTACCAGGTCACCTCGCCGTTGCCGGCGCGCTTGTTGGCCACGCGGGCCAGCATGAACAGCAGGTCGGACAGGCGGTTGAGGTACACCACCACCAGCCCCGGGAGCGCCACCTCCTGCATGAGGTGGACCACGCGGCGCTCGGCGCGGCGGCAGATGGTGCGCGCCACGTGCAGCGCCGCCGCCTTGGGGGTCCCCCCGGGGATGATGAAGCTGCGCAGCGGCTCGAGCTCCTGCTCGCAGGCGTCGATCGCGCGCTCCAGCTCCTCGATGCGCTGGTCGTCGATGCGGGCCTTGGCCAGCTGCTCGCGCATCTTCTCATGGTCGGGGGTGGCCAGCAGCGCGCCGATGGCGAACAGGTCGCGCTGGACCGGCACCAGCACCTCGTCCACGCGCGGCATCTGGAAGATGGAGCGGGCAAACCCCAGCGCCGCGTTGAGCTCGTCCACCTCCCCGTACGCCTCCACGCGCGGGTGGTCCTTCTCCACGCGGCCCCCGCCGAACAGCGCGGTGCCCCCTTCGTCTCCGGTGCGCGTATAGATTTTCATGGCCGCAACCTAACGCCCCCCCCAAGGCGCCCCGGAAGCGCTAGCTTTGGCGGATGCGCACGCATCCGATCCGCGACCTGACCATTCTGGGGGGCGGCCCCACCGGCCTCTTCGCCCTGTTCTACGCCGGCATGCGCGGGGCCACCGCGCAGGTCATCGACGCCCTCCCCGAGCTCGGGGGGCAGCTCACCGCCCTCTACCCCGAGAAGTACATCTTCGACGTGGCGGGCTTCCCCAGGGTCCTGGCCAAGGACCTGGTGCGGAACCTCACCGAGCAGGCGGCGCAGTTCCATCAGGAGCACGGGCTTCCCGCGCACCTGGGGCAGCGGGTGGTGGCGCTGGAGGAGGCCGACGGCCACCTCGTGCTGGTCACCGAGACCGACCGCTTCCCCACCCGGGCGGTGGTCATTGCCGCCGGGATTGGCGCCTTCCGTGCGCGCCGGCTGCCACAGGCGTGCGCCGCCCCGTGGTACGGGCGCGGCATCCAGGAGCTGGTGACGCACCCCGACCACTACCGCGACCAGGACGTGGTCATCATCGGCGGTGGCGACTCGGCCTTCGACTGGTGCGCGCAGCTGCGGCACCGCGCCCGGTCGGTCACGCTGGTCCACCGCAGCGATCGCTTCCGCGCCCACGCCGCCACGGTGGCCGAGGTGCAGGCCGCCGCTGCGGCCGGTGATGGCACGGTGACGGTGCTGACCTTCCACGAGCTGGAAGACGTGATGGGGGGGGAGACGCTGTCGGGGATCCGGGTGCGTGACACCAAGACGAAGACGTCGCGTGACCTGCCGGCGGACGTGGTGCTCCCCATGCTGGGGTACGTCTCCGACCTGGGGACGCTGCTCGAGTGGGGGCTGGACATCGAGAAGGACGAAATCCGCGTGGGGAGCACCATGGAGACGGGGCGTCCGGGGATCTACGCGGCGGGGGACATCACCACCTACCCCGGCAAGCTCAAGCTCATTGCCGCCGGGTTTGCGGAGGCGGCCATTGCGGTGAACCAGGCCGTGCACTGGATCTACCCCGACAAGAAGGTGGCGCCGGGGCATTCGTCCAACCTGGCGATCTTCGGGCAGAAGGACGACTGACGAGGGGTGGGGCGGGGCGGGGGCGTTGCCTCCTCCCCGGGCCGTGCGTCCCACGAATGACCCGGTGGTGGGCGCCCCATGACGGGCGTCCGCCGGTCGTGGCCCTTGCCCCTACGCCTCGCATGCTGTTCAAGCGCCCCGCCGCCTCCTTCGACACCCCTGGCCGGTCCCTGCTGGCGCAGGGGCGCGGGGCGTTGGCGGGCGGGAAGGCGCCGAGGCTGGGGACGCCACCCAGCACCGCGGCGGCCGCTCCCGGGGTGGAGGCCGCCCTGGCGGCGGCGCTGGACGCCTTCGGGCGCGTGCTGGAAGGGGTGGGCGCCGGGGGGTTCGACATCCCCGAGCGGTCGGCGGAGACGCTGGCGCAGCTGACGGGGCGCTTCCGGGAGCATGTGGTGGACGGGCGCCACTTCACCGACGAGGTCCTCGAGGCCCCGGTGCCGCTGGAGGCGCGCCAGTACGCGGCGGTGGCCGAGTTCCTGGTGCAGCACAAGGCGGCGGAGAAGGCCTATGTCGAGGCGGCGCTGGCCGACCTGCGCGACGCCCTCTGGGCCTGCGTGAACCGGGTGCAGGCCGCCGTGGCGGCCGACGTGAAGGCCGACGCCGCCACCGGTGAGCAGGTGCACCGCGTGCACTCCGCCATCAACCGGCTGGAGACCGGCACCGTGAAGCAGGAGGTGCTCCAGGCGATGAACAGCATGGAGCAGATCGCCAGCGAGCGGCGGGCCACGCAGACCACGCAGTTCGGGGCGCTGGCGGCGCGCATCGACCAGCTGGGGTCGCAGCTGGAGGTGCTCAAGAAGGAAAACGAGACCGACATCCTCACGGGGCTGGGGAACCGCAAGCGCTTCGACGCGGCGCTGGCGCGGGCGA
>JBILED010000015.1:0-28568 GCA_044352305.1 Gemmatimonas sp. | reverse complement strand
CCTCAAGGGGCTCATCGAGGAGGTGAAGAACTCCCCCACGCCCATCATCCTGTTCATCGACGAGGCGCACACGATGATCGGCGCCGGGGGGCAGGCGGGGCAGAACGACGCGGCCAACCTGCTCAAGCCGGCGCTGGCGCGCGGCGAGCTGCGCACCCTCGCGGCCACCACCTGGAGCGAGTACAAGAAGTTCTTCGAGAAGGATCCCGCGCTGTCGCGGCGCTTCCAGCTGGTGAAGGTGGAGGAACCCACGCCGGACGTGTGCAGCGTGATGCTGCGCGCGGTGGTCCCGGCGCTGGAGAAGCACCATGGCGTGCACATCCTGGACGCGGGAATGGAGGCGGCGGTGCGGCTGTCGCACCGCTACCTGGCCGACCGGCAGCTGCCGGACAAGGCGGTCAGCGTGCTGGACACCGCGTGCGCGCGGCTGGCGCTGGGGCAGGGGGCCACCCCCGGTCCGCTGGAGGACACCCGCCGCACGCTGGACGACCTGGCGCTGCAGGCGCGCGTGCTGGAGCGGGAGCAGGCGGCCGGGGCGGACCACCGGGAGCGGCTGGCGCGCATCGCGGCGCGGCGGGAGGCCGTGGAGGCGGAGCGCGGGACGCTGGAGGCGCGGTGGGCGCAGGAGCGGGCGTTGGTGGAGCGCGTGCTGGCGGCGCGGGCGCGGCTGGTGGCGGGGGACGCGCCCGATCCCGAGGCGGTGCGCGCCGAGTACACCGCGGCGCTGGGGGAGCTGGAGGCGGTGCAGGGGGAGCAGCCGCTGGTGCGCCCCTTCGTGGATGCGTCCATCGTGGGGGAGGTGATTGCCGGCTGGACCGGAATCCCGGTGGGGAAGATGCTGGCCGACGAGCTGTCCACGATGCTGGAGCTGGAGGCGCACCTGGGCGCCCGGGTGATCGGGCAGGACCACGCGCTCGCCGACATCGCGCGCCGCGTGCGCACGTCGAAGGCGGGGATCGAGGACCCCAACAAGCCCAAGGGGGTGTTCCTGCTGGTCGGGCCCAGCGGCGTGGGGAAGACCGAGACGGCGCTGGCGCTCTCCGACCTGCTGTACGGCGGCGAGCGCAACCTGGTCACGATCAACATGTCGGAGTTCCAGGAGGCGCACACCGTCTCCACGCTCAAGGGGTCGCCCCCGGGGTACGTGGGGTACGGCGAGGGGGGCGTCCTCACCGAGGCGGTGCGGCGGCGACCGCACAGCGTGGTGCTGCTGGACGAGGTGGAAAAGGCGCACCCCGACGTGCTGGAGCTGTTCTTCCAGGTGTTCGACAAGGGGGTGATGGAGGATGGCGAGGGGCGGCAGATCGACTTCCGCAACACGGTCATCATCCTCACGACCAACGCCGGGACGGAGACGATCATGAAGCTGACCGCCGACCCGGACATCCTCCCCTACCCGGAGGCGCTGGCGAAGGCGCTGAAGCCCGAGTTGGATGCCACCTTCAAGCCGGCGTTCCTGGGGCGGACGGTGATCGTCCCCTACTTCCCGGTGCGCGACGAGAACCTGCGGCAGATCGTGCGCCTCAAGGTGGGGAAGGTGGCGCGGCGGCTGCGCGAGACGCACGGCATTCCGCTGGAGCACGACGAGACGCTGGTGGCGCAGGTGGCGTCGCGGTGCACGGAGGTGGAGAGCGGGGCGCGCAATGTGGACAACATCCTCAGCAACACCCTGCTCCCCGAGGTGTCGCGGCTGCTGCTGGCGGCGATGGCCGAGGGGCGTCGCCCCCTGTCCGTGCGGGTGGGGGTGGATGCCGGCGGCGACTTCACCTATGACGCGGTGACCGCCGCCTGACCGGCGCGGCCCACGGGACCCCCGCATGGCCTGGACGCAAGCCGACCGCCCCTTCCGCCTGGAGACCCCGCTGGGTCCCGACGCGCTCCTTCTGGTCCGGTGGGCCGGGGAGGAGCGCATCTCGGCGCCGTTCCGCTTCGTGGCGGTGGCCTGGTCGCCGCGCGCGGACATTGCGGCCGCCGAGCTCCTCCTCAAGCCGGTGACGCTGCGGCTCAAGCTGCCGGACGGCACCGATCGCACCATCCACGGAGTGGTGAGCCGGCTGGCGCGCGGGGGCATCGCCGCCCCCGGGCACACGGAGTACACGCTGGAGATCGTGCCGCCGCACTGGGTGCTGTCGCTGGACGAGGGGTTTGCGCTGTTCCAGGATCGCACGGCGCGGGAGGTGGCGGACGCGCTGCTCGAGGGGATCGACCACGAGTGGAAGCTGGTGCGCACGCTGGAGCCGCGCCCCTACTGCGTGCGGTATCGGGAAAGCCGCTGGGCGTGCGTGGCCCGGCTGCTGGAGCAGGAGGGGATCTGGTACCGCATGGACCACAAGGGCTCGGCGGCCAAGCTGGTGCTGGGGGACAACACGGCCTCGGCGCAGCCGGCGTGGGGGCTGGAGACGCTGGAGTTCAATCCCGGGGCCGACGAGCTGCTGTCGGAGTTGACGGTGCACGCGGCGCCGTTCGTGGCCGAGACCCGGGTGCGGTCGGCCAGCGAGTTCCTGGCGGGGAAGGACGTGGCCGACGTGGTGCGGGCGTCGGGGGCCTTCGTCCCCCCCCGCGACGTGGCGGCCTACCTGTTCGACCAGCAGGCCGGGGCGCACCGCACGGGGATCACCCACACCGGTGGCGACTCGCCGGGGGACGCGGCCAAGCTCGTGCGGGACACGGCGGTGTACGCGCGCCTGCGACAGGAGCAGGCGGAGGCGCTGTCGGTGCTGGTGGAGGGGCGCTCACGCTACCTCGGGCTGGAGAGCGGGGCCCGGGTGACGGTGAGTGGACACCCGGCGGCCTCGATGAATCGGGGGCTGTTCGTGCTGGTGGTGCGGCACGGGGGGGCCAACGGGTCCTACCTGGCTGGAGACCAGAGCGGCTTTGCGTACGAGAACGAGTTTGAGGCGATCCCGGCGGGGGTGCCCTACCGCCCCCCCCGCACGACCCCATGGCCGCGGGTGGGGGGCGCGCACGCCGCCACGGTGGTGGGCCCGCCGGGCGAGGAGATCTACACCGACAAGCACGGGCGCGTGCAGCTGGTGTTCCACTGGGATGCGGACCACAGCCGGGCGCTGACCCACAGCTGCTTCGTGCGGGTGGCGCAGCCGTTCGCCGGGCAGCAGTTCGGGGCGGTGTTCCTGCCGCGCGTGGGGCACGAGGTGCTCGTGGACTTCCTTGACGGGAACCCCGACAACCCCGTGGTGACGGGGAGCCTGTACAACGCCGCCAACCTGCCGCCGTGGGCGCTCCCCGCCAAGCGCACGCAGAGCGGGGTCCGCACCCGGAGCACCCCCGGCGGCGGGGCGGACAACCACAACGAGCTGCGCTTCGAGGACAAGAAGGGGGCGGAGCAGCTGTTCGTGCAGGCGGAGCGCGACCTGGACACGGTGGTCAAGCGCAACGAGACGCGCCGGGTGGGTGCCGACCGCACCACCACCATCCATGACCACGACACGCGGACCGTGGAGGAGGGGGACGACACCACGGTGGTGGCCAAGGGGAAGCAGTCGATCACCGTGGCGGAGGGGTCACGCACGCTGGCGGTGAAGACGGACCACACGGTGACCGTGGAGGGCGCTGAGTCGGTCACCGTCGAGAAGAAGCGGTCGGTGACGGTGCGCGGGGGACAGCAGCACACCATCACCGGGGACGACCGCACCGAGGTGAGCCGGGGGAAGTCGGTGCTGACCGTGGCCGGCGACCGTGAGGTCACGGCGTCGCAGGGCGGCAACATCACGGTGACGTCGGCCATTGGGAAGATCACGCTGGAGGCGATGCAGTCGATCACGCTGAAGGTGGGCGGGAGCTCGGTGACCATCGACCCCACGGGGATCACGATCAAGGGCCCGATGGTGAAGGTGCAGGCCGACGCCAACGCCGAGGTGAAGGCCGGGGCGATGGTGACGGTGAACGGGAACGCCATGGTGCAGGTCAGCGCCTCCGGGATGCTGAAGCTCCAGGGCGGCGTCACCATGATCAATTGAGGGACCGGCCATGACGACGCCGATTGACGGAGGGAGCGCCGCGCCGGTGATGGCCCCGGACCCGTTGGCCGGCGTGCCGGCGCCGGTGCGCTGGCTGGTGACGCTGGGGGCGCCCGGGGAGGAGGCGATGGCGCTGGTGCCGCAGGTGCAGGCGCTGGAGGCGCTGGTGCAGGCGTGGCAGCGCGCGGGGCACACCCCGGAGGTGGTGCGGCTGGTGGCCGCGCTGCTGCCGCCGCGCGAGGGGGCCTGGTGGGGGTGGGTGTCGGTGCGGCACGCGCTGCAAGGGGGCGCGCCGCCCGCCACGGCGGCGATGCATGCCGCGATGGCTGCGGTGGAACGGTGGATCAACCAGCCGGATGATGACCACCGCCGGGCCGTCTGGGCGGCGGCGGAGGCGGCCGGGATGGACACCCCGGTGGGGATGGTGGCGGCCGCGGTGTTCCTGGGGACCGGCAGTCTGGCGCCTGCCGGTGTGGCGCCGGTGCCACCGCCGCCCGGGGCCGCGCCGTCGCTGGTGGCCGGCGCCATCCTGCTGGCGGCGGCCTCGGTGCAGCCGGTGGAGCAGGCGGCGGTGCTGCTGGGCGCCTTCGTGGCGCAGGGCGTGGACATTGTCCGACGCCTGGGCGGATGGGATCCGGCGCTGGCCGCCGCCTACGAGCGCCACCAGCGGGCCATGGCGGCCCAGCAGGCGGCCGTGGCGCCGCCCCCGGCGTCGCCCTCGGCGTCGCCCGGGCGGTAACCGGCCATGTCCAAGCCGGCCGCGCGGCTGACCGACATGCACGTGTGCCCCATGGTGACCCCGGGGGTTCCGCCCATTCCCCACGTGGGCGGTCCCATTGCCGCCCCCGGCGCGCCCACGGTGCTGATCGCCGGACTCCCGGCGGCCACCATCGGGTGCATGTGCGTGTGCGTGGGCCCCCCCGACGTGGTGGCGATGGGGTCGGCCACCGTGCTCATGGGGGGCCGGCCGGCGGCGCGCATGGGGGACATGACGGCCCACGGCGGGAGCATCGTCGTCGGGGCGCCCACGGTGCTGGTGGGGGGATAGTCAGGGGCGCTGTGGGTCCGTCACTGGCCGCGCGGCGCGACGCGGGATGGTCACCATCATGGGACGGCGACGCGCGGACGTGTCTAGTGGCCCGCCCGTAGCCGCCTCCTCCCCTCCTGCCTCAGAAGTCCTTCGGAAACACCCGGGTGACGTGGCGGCGCGTGCTGCTCACGTAGCCTGGATGGATCTCCGATGCAGGCTCGAAGAACGACCCCAGGTTCGTCAGGCCGACGCCCCCGGTGGGGATGAACGCCTCCAGGTTCCCCGGGTGGCGGCAGATGTACAGCGAGACCCCCAGGTCATCCACATGGGTGACGTAGACGGACACGGCGCGATCGATGCGCAGGCGGTCGAGCGTGGTGGCGTCCTCGCGGGTCATCTCCGAACGTTTCCGGACGCACAGGCGCTGGCCCGGCTTCAGGTCATGCATGAGGGAGCCTCCTGGGGCATGAGTGGGGCCCCTGCGATCCGGTCGCGGGTCGTGCAGAACCTCCGGGCGAACGTTACGATCGGGGCAATCCGGTCGCAATTCGCACCCGTGGCCCATGGCGTCCCCTCACCTGCGGCGTGTGGCCGGAAGGCGTCCGTGATGAGTGCATCGTTCTACGACCAGTTGATCGAACGGATCACCGAGGAGGGGCTGACCGAGGCCGAGGCACGAACGCCGGTCACGCGGTGCGTCAAGCATGTGGACGCCGTCGGGGCGATGTCGTACTACGGGCCAGCCGCCACCATTGCCGTGGTTCTGGCCGCGCCAAGGCTGGTCGTGGCCGCCGGCGCTGCAGAAGCGGCCGTCACCTTTGGCCCAGCCCCAGGCAGGTGATTCCGGCGACAGGAACCAGGGCATCCCACGCACCACAGCCATCAGCTCCCGCTACCCCACAACGCTTACACGCAACGAAGAGGCGCCTCTCCGCGTTACGCGAGTGTCCGACACGCCCCGCACCCCCTGCGGTACCCGTCAGGGCCCCGCCCCGCCGCTTTTCCCCGCCCATGCGCCCTCGTGTTTCCTGCGTCCCGCTGCTGGTGGGGGTGCTGCTTGCCGCCACGGCCCTGCCGGCCCACGCCCAGCGGCGCGGCGCCGCCAAGACCACCCCTGCCAAGGCGGCCGCCGAGGCGCCCGTGCGGTACGAGACCGGTCCCACCGGCAACGCGGCCCGCTATCGCGTGCGCGAGCGGTTGGCGGGGAAGACGCTGGACAACGACGCCGTGGGGGAGACGGCGGCGCTGACCGGGGTGATCGTGGTGGATGCGCGTGGCCAGGTGGTGGTGGACTCGTCGCGCTTCGTGGCCACGGTGTCGGGGCTGGTCAGCGACGAGCCGCGGCGCGATCGGTACGTGCGCAACCGCATCCTGGTGACCGACAGCTTCCCCACCACCACCTTCCAGGCCACGCTGGTGCGCGGGCTCCCGGTGCCGCTCCCCACCAACGGCCCCACGGTCTTCGACCTGGTGGGGAACCTCACGGTGAAGGGGGTCACGCGCCCCGCCACCTGGCGGGTGACGGCCACCGTGGACGGCGACCAGCTCACCGGGCGCGCGGTCACCCGCTTCACCTTCGCCGACTTCCGGTTGCTGCAGCCCAAGGTGTCGATCCTGCTGGGGGTCGCCGACACCATCGCGCTGGAGTACGATTTTGCGATGACCCGGCGGCGCTGACGCCCTGCGACCGGGCTGGCCGCGCCCCGCACCCCGCCCCCGTTCCGGACGTCCGGGGTGGCATGCGGTCCGCTGGCGAGACCGGTCCCCTCCGCCCCGACCCCATGGCCCTTCGCCTCGGCTCGTCCGATCGCCGCCCGCTCCCGTTCGTCCGGGTCAATCCGGCGAGCGACCGGCACGCGCGCTTCATTCGCACCATCATCGGCATGCAGCCGGAGCACGCCGTGCGGCTGCTGGACTTCGCGAACGGCGCGTTTCGCGGCCGCCGGTTGATCCTGATGGTGCGCGCGTCCAATCCGCTCAGCCTGCAGTACCACGGCCTCCCCAACCACGTGCCCAAGCCCCCCACGTTCAAGCCCAAGATCGGGGAGAGCGGACGGACGCCGATGGAGGCCCCGGCACAGGGCTACTACATCTCCGACTACGACCTGCACGGCGTCTATGAGCACCGCGGCGTGCACACCATGTCCACCGGCCAGCAGTTCGACGCCTACAGCCGGTTCTACGTCAACAATCACGTGGACGTGAAATCGGTGCAGATCGGTTCGGCCACGGCCGGGCGCCCTGACGTCAACCCGTTCCTCAAGGCGCTGAACGAGCATGTCTGCCCCGGCCCGCAGCCCTTCTTCCAGCACGGCTCCGACGACGACTACCGGGCCGGGGGCCGTTCCGCGCACGAACTGGAGGGGCGCGATCCGGCCATCAGCAAGCACCACCTGGTCGTCGAGCACACGGGCAATGCCTACCTGTTGCGCCCCGTGGAAGTGGTCCAGTACCTGCGCTACCGACGGCTCTCCGTGATGCCCGGGTGGTGACCCTCATCCCCCCCGCGCCACCACCACGAACCGCGTCCAGTTCGCGGGGACATCCTCCACCTGCGCCCGGAGCGGCACCAGCCCGTACCGCGCCGCCGCCGATGCCCCGGCAATGGCGGCGTGCGCCGCGTCCCCCCGCTCGGCCACCAGGCGCGCCGCCCCCGCGGTATCCGCCTCGGACACCGCCGTGAGCGCCGGATGCTTGGCCAGGAACAGCCGGCACTGGGCCAGCGCCACCGGGTGGCTGTGCACGTGCGTCACCTGATCGAGGGACGCTCCGGGGAGCGCCAGCAGCGCCAGGTGAATGGCCACGCGCCGCTCGGCCACCTGCACCAGCCGCCCCTCCAGCGGCGCCATCGCCTCCAGCGCCACCGTCACTGCCCCCGCGATGGCGTTCTCCACCGGGATCACGGCAAACTCGGCGCGCCCGTCGGTCAGCGCCGCCAGCGCGTCACCAAAGGTGGGGCAGGGAACCGCCTCGGCCCCCTGCGGCCATTGCGCGGCGATCGCCAGTTCGCTGAACGCGCCAGGCTCCCCCTGAAAGGCGACGCGCGGGGGCACGGCCGCGTGGCATCCGGAATGCGGGCCCCGACTCACCGCGCCGTCCCCTCCAGCGAGGCGAGGATGGCCTTGGCCCGCGCGTTTTCCGGGTTGGCTGCGACCGATTCCTTCATGAGCGCCACCGCCGTGGCGGTGTTGCGCCGATCCTGCGCCTCCAGCGCCCGGCTCAGCAGCATCATGGAGCGCAGCTGATTGGGGCCGTTGCTCCCGATGCGCAACGCCCGGGGGGCCTCCGCGGCCGCCGGCATCCCGGCCGGCGGTGACGCCGGCAGCGCCGGCAGCTTGAGCCCCGCGTTCACCTTGGCCCCCAGCGCCACCACCAGCTCCAGCATCCGGTCGGCCTTGCCGGTCACCGAGGTGGCAAACTCCAGCGCCGACGTCTCGGTGTTGATGGCGCGCACGTCCATGCGCATGTTCTGCCGCGGGTCCACCACGAACGTCCCGAACAGCAGGTGGCGGGCCCCCAACGTCTTCCCCGCCTTCACCGCCGTCTCCGGGTCCACGCGCCCGCCCGCGGACAGCGCCTGTTCGTCGAACAGCGCCTGGATGCGATCCCGCTCCACCACCCGCACCCCCGTGTTCCCCGACAGCTCGGTGATCACCATCTCCGCCAGCCCCTTGGCCAGGGGGGCGTACTCCTCCCGGTCCACCATGGCGGCGTTGGTGAAGTACAGCACCGCTAGCGTGGGGCGCCCGTCGGGGGCGGACGGCTGGGCCGCGCCGGGGCGCGGCAGCAGTGACAGCGCCAGCGCCGCCGCGAGGGCAGCGGACCGGGACACGAGGGCGGATGGCATGGCGTGGGCTCCGGGCGTGGGGATCGGCCGCCTGTCGGCCGACGGTTAAGATACGAGGCGCCCCCCCGGCGCGTGACATTCGTCGCCCTTTGTTCGGAGCGTCCATGGCCAAGCTGTGTCCCGCTTGCGGCACCACGTACGACGATGCCGTCACCTTCTGCCCCGCCGACGGCGCGGCGTTGCGCCCCGTCGGGGGGGACCACTCCCTGGTCGGGGCGGTGATCAACGGCCGCTACCTGGTCACCGAGCGGCTGGGCGAGGGGGGGATGGGGACGGTCTACCTGGGGCGCCACGTGCGCCTGCCGCAGCAGGTGGCCATCAAGGTGATGCGCCCGGAGTTGCTGGCCGATCCCACCGCGTTGGCCCGCTTCAACCGCGAGGCGGCGAACGCGGCCAGCATCGAGCACGACCGCGTGGTGCGCGTGTACGACTTCGGCGACACCGAGGATGGCCTGGTGTATCTCGCCATGGAGTACGTCCCGGGGCGCACCCTCAAGGAGGTGGTGGCCACCGAGGGCCCCCTGCCTCCCGCTCGCGCCGCGGCGCTGATGCGGCAGGCGGCCGAAGGGGTGGAGGCGGCGCATCGCCTCGGGATCATCCATCGCGACCTCAAGCCGGACAACATCCTGGTGGTGCGCGACCCCGACGGGACCGAACGCTGCAAGGTGCTGGACTTCGGCATTGCCCGGCCGGTGAGCGGCGGCGAGACCGCGCTCACCCGCACGGGGTACATCGTGGGCACGCCTGAGTACATGAGCCCCGAGCAGGTGCTGGGTGGGGAGCTGGACGCCCGCAGCGATGTGTACGCCCTGGCGCTGGTGGCCTATTTCGTCCTCACGGGTGACCTCCCCTTCGACACCGGCACCCCCGATCGCGGGCTGACGGCCCGGCTGCTCCAGCCCCCGCGTCCGCTGCGACTGGTGCGAGGTGAGTCGACGTGGCCGGCCGCACTGCAGGCGGCGCTGGATGCGGCGCTGGCGCTTGAGGTGGACCACCGCACCGGCTCCGCGCTGGCCTTTGCCCAGGCGCTTTCGGCCGCCGTGGCGGGAAGCGACCGCGAGGGGGCGGCGGCGCCCGCACCCAATCCGGGCCATGCGGACGGGGCACGGTCGCCGGACGCCGTGCCGCGGGCCGAGGCGTCGCCCCCTGCTCCCACCGTGTTGCAGCCCCCCAGAGCGCCCGGAGGGGCGGCACAGGTGGCCGCCGTGCCGATGGCCACGCCCCGCCGCTGGGCGCTGCCGGTGGCGGCGCTGGCCGTGGTGGCGATGGCGGGCGGTTGGTGGTATGCCATTCAGCCGACGGGTGGCGACCAGACGCCGAGGGTTCCACTGGCGGGCGTCTCGCCGTCAGGGGATTCGGGCGCCGCCGTCGCTGCTGTCACGGCTGCGCCCAACACCAGCGCCGGCCGGGCCGGCGAAGCCCCCGCCCCGCCCCCACCCGCTCCTCAGGCGCTTCCGTCCGTCTCCAACGGGGGCCGCCCGAGCGGGACGCGCGCGGTGTCGACGTCGGGGCCGGGGGGAGAGGCGTCTTCGGTGCGGGGGGCGCCCTCCGGACCGCCCGCGCGGCAGCGGTTGGACGCGCTGCGGGAGCAGCTGGATCCGGCCACGGCGGATGAGGCCACCGCCCGCCGGTTGCTCCCGCAGTTGCGTGCCGTCATCGCCGACCTTCCCACCGCCGATGACAGCACCTGGGGTTTCATCCGGCTGGCCGAAGGGTACCTGCTGGCTGGTGAACCCGATGCGGGGTGTGCCGCCTTGCAGCGCGCCCGCGCGCTGGCCCGTACCATGACCCAGCGCGAGGCAATCGTCAGCCTCCGGGGCGCCGCGGGGTGCTCCCCCTGACGGGTGGCGTGCGAGGAGGGACTGGGCGGGGGGCGCCGCCGGATGGCAGGCGGATCCCCTGGTTGTTGAAGAACCGTGCGGTCACCGCGCGGTTGTCATTCATGGTCACGGTGCAGGTGCTGCTCCCGGCACATGCCTCCCCCCACCCACCGAAGATGGAGGTCTGCCCCGCCGTGGGGGACAGGGTCACGGTGGTCCCCGAGGCGAAATCGGCGGTGCAGTTGCCGGAGGCCTGAGTGCCGAACAGCTCGCACGCGATCCCTGCGGGTGAGGAGGTGACCGTCCCGCTTGCCAGGTTGTTGGGATCCGGCCGGACCGTCAGGCGATAGCCCGGCGCGGCCTCCTGGAAGGACGCCACCACGGCCCGGCCGGTGGTCATCTCCAGGGTGCACGCCGACGTGCCGGTGCAGGCGCCGCTCCACCCGGCAAAGGCGGCTGCGCTGCCGGGGGAGACGGTGAGCGCCACCGCCGATCCCCGCGGAAAGCGCACGCTGCAGGCGCCGCTGGCCGCCCCCGCCGTGATCGTGCAGGCGATCCCCGCGGGCGACGAGGTGACGGTGCCGCTGCCGGCGCCACTGCCCCCCACCGTCAGCAGGGGACGGCTGGGGAAGGTGGCCCCCACGGTGCGCGCCTCGGTCATCGCCACCGTGCACCCGGCGGAGCCCGAGCAGGCGTTGCTCCAGCCGTCGAAGTCGCTGAACGCCCCCGCGTCGGCCACCAGGGTGACGTTCGTCCCCGGGGGGAAGCGCGCGCTGCAGGTCCCCGACGGCGTGCCGTCGGTCAGGGTGCAACTGATTCCTGCCGGCGAGGAGCGAACCGAGCCGTTGCCGTCGCCGGCCGGCGCCACGGTGAGCGCCAGCTGCGCCGTGAACGTGCCGAGCGCCGTGCGGTTGTCCGTCATCACGATGGCGCACGCGCTACCGCCGTCGCACGCCCCGCTCCAGCCACCAAAGTCACTGCCGGAGGCTGGCGCCCCCGCGAGCGATACGGTGCTTCCCAGTGAGAAGCGGGCGCTGCAGCTCCCCGACGCGACCCCGCGGGTGATGGTGCAGCTGATGCCGCCCGGGGTGGAGGTGATGGTGCCGTTGCCGCTGCCCAGCCCGCTCACGGTGAGCAGCGGGCGCAGGGCCAGCGCGGCGTTTACGGTGCGCCCGGCGGTCATGGTCACCGTGCACGGCCCCGAGCCCATGCAGGCGCCGCTCCACCCGACAAACTCGGTGCCGGGAACGGACTCGGTCGTGAGCGCCACGGCGCTGCCCTCGGGGAAGCGCGCGCTGCAGCTACCGCTGGTCACCCCGTCGGTGACGGTGCAGGCGATGCCCGCCGGCGCGGACGAGATGGTCCCGGATCCCCCGCCGGTGGCCCCCACCGTGAGCAGCTGTCGGGTGGAGAAGCGCACCGCCGCGGAGGTCCCGCCGCTCACCACCACCGTGCAGGCACCCGCGGCAGCCGCGCCGGCGCACGCCCCGTCCCAGCCAGCGACGTCGAAGCCGGTGGCCGCGACCGCCGACAGGATGACGCGGCTGTCGCGCGGGAAGTCGGCGGCGCAGCCAGCCCCGCCGGCGGTGCCGTTGACGATGGTGCAGCTGATGCCGGCGGGGGACGAGGTCACGGTGCCCGTGCCGGTCCCGGCGCCTGCCACCACGAGCCGCTGTCTCGTCTGGAGCGCTGCGGACACCGCGCGGGCCTCGGTCATGCGGACGACGCACCGCCCAGTCCCTGCGCAGGCGCCGGCCCATCCGGTGAAGTCGCTGCTGCCATCGGGCACGACCAGCAGCTCCACCTCGGCGCCGATCGGCAGCAGCTGGGCACACCCGGCGCCGGACGACGCGCCGCCGCTGATCACGCAGCGCACCCCGACCGGGTCGGAGGTCACCACCCCCGAGCCGTCGCCCACGGCGCCGACGGTGAGCGGAAAGCGGGCGCGGCTGGCGGCGCGCACCACGCGGGGCTCGCGCATGTCCAGCAGGCACGTGCCGTCGCCGGTGCAGTCACCGGCAAAGCCGCGGAATTCGGCGAGCCCCTCGGGCGTCACCTGCAGCACCACGGTGGTGTCACCGGGAAACAGCGCCTCGCAGCTTCCGGTGGCGGCGCCATCGGTGATCGTGCACTGGATCCCCGCCGGCGCCGAGGTGAGGCGCATGGTGCCGGTGCTGCCGGCCGCGCCTTCCACGCGCAGCCGCTGCGGGGGACGAATGAATCGCACCGGATACGCCGCCTCCGCGCCGCCGCTGGTCGCGCCAATGGTCCCCGCGCCGGGAAGGAGGCCCACCAGCGCGCCGCTGTCCGACAGCGTGGCCAGCCCGGGGGGGGCCACGCGCCACGCGACCGCCCGCGCGGGGCGCGCCCGGCCCGCGCCGTCGATGATGCGCGCCTGCAATGTCCGCCGTTCGCCCACCTGCACCAGCAGCGGGGCGGTGGTGGAGAGTGGCGCGCCGTCGGGCCCCACCAGTTGGAGCGAGGCCGCTTCCTGCAGCGACACGGCCGCGGTGGCCACCACCTGGCCGCCGCGCATGGCCAGCGGACCCACCGTGGCGGTGTCCACCACCGCCCCCTCAACCACCAGCGCAAAGCGCAGCGACAGCACGCACTCCCCGGCCACCGGCTCGGCGCCATTGAGCCCCGCGCGCTGCGGGTCGGCCAGGCAGGCGCCGAACTCGATCTCCACGGGGATCTGTTCGCTTCGGGCGCTGCCCAACGGGGTCGTCACCGCAGGCAGGTCGCGGCGCTCGCCGGAGCTCCTGACATAAAACGGGGTGAGGCTTAGCTCCGCCCCGGCCGGGGCGTCCACCACGGCCCGCGCGGCGATCGTGGCGCGCGCCGCCGGCATGGTGGGCCTGCCTGCGGCGGGTCCTGCCACATCGCCGCTGCCCACGCACCCTGACCCGGCGACGGCCATGACGACGCCGACGGCGGCAATCCTGATTGTGCGGATCGTGCACACGGCTCAAAAGCTCCGCGAAAAAAGAAGCCCGAACGTCATCCCGAAGAAGTCGCCATCGGCCACCGGGGGGACTTCGGGGCCGAGCCGCTGCCGCAGGTTGCCCCCCTGCGCGCGCACGAACGGCTGCACCGTGCTGCTGGCGCCCCGCCATGACAGCCCCAGGGTGCCCACGCCGGCGACGCCGCCCATGGTGAGCACCCCGGGCGCCACCCGCATCCCCGACTGCCAGCGCGCGTCCAGCGCCGTGGTGACGTCGAGTCGCGACAGGAGCGGGATGCTGGCGCGCACGCCGCCGTCCACGTAGGTGGCTTCGGACCCGGCCAGCGCGCCGCCATCCCGCTCAAAGGGCTGTCGCCGTCGCACCAGCGTCCAGAGGGACAGCTCGCGCACCCCCGGGGCCGCCAGCTGCAGCTCCCCTTCGGCCGACAGGAGGGGACCCGGGCGCACCGTGGCGCGCACCAGGTCGGCGCCGGTGCCGCTCTCCACAATGTCCTCGAGGAACAGGTCACCGGCGAGGTTCACCACCAGCTTGTGGCTCCCCAGGCGCCGCTCCCCCGCCAGGGTCACCCGCACCGCCCCCCCCGGCGTGTAATTGGCCGGGGTGGTCCCCAGCAGGCGGGCGGCCACCGGCTGGTAGCGTGCCCGCACCTCGTACGACGCGCCCGCGGCCACGCCCCCCGCATCGGAGGCGCGGGCGGCCACCACCCCCAGCGTGGCGCCCAGCCCCGCGGACACGGGGGCGCTCCCCAGCCCCAGCGCCGGGGCGGAGGCCACCCGCAGTACGTCCAGCGCGTCGGTGGTGAGTTGGCGCATCCCCGAGGGGGCGTTGAGTCCCAGCGTGACCACCAGGCCGTCGTCGCGCAGCCGCCCCACCGCCCGCACCCGGGTGTCGCCGGGGCCGGCCAGATTCACCGTGCGGGTGCGCCCCGAGTCGGCGAGGGTGACCTGCGTGGCGGTGTAGTAGGTGCCCACATCCAGCGTCCAGTTGGGACCCATGGGAACCGCGGCCGTGAAGGGGAGCTGGAACTGCACCAGCCCGCGCACTCGCACCGAGTCGCCACGTCCCTCCTGGTCGAGCCGCAGCAGCCCCTTGAAGCGCACATGCTCCCCGAGGGCGCCGGTGGCCACCTGCCGCGCCCCCACCAGCCGGTCCTGCGCGGCCGCCGGTGTCGACAGCAGAGTGCCCAGCAGCAGGGCGCCGGGGAGTGCCCGCGCCCCGCACGCCTCCGCACGCGCCAGGAGGCGGGGGGCGATGCCGTTCGGGGCGCTCATGGACGCACCACCGTGATCACCACCGTCCCCTTGGACTCGGGGAAGGCGGGATCCACTGGCGAGCCGAAGCTGCGCGTGGTCAGCGTGGTGAGCGGCAACGGTCGGTTCACCTGGTCGACCGCCATGCCCATGGCGGAGCTCCGGGGGCGCAGGCCGGGGACGAGATCCGGGTCCAGGGTGGCCGTCTGGGCCAGCGTGCGCATCTCCTGGTCGCGCACCGTCGCCTGGCGGAACCGGGGGTCTAGCCGGGCCGCGTCCCGATACTCGCGCCGAGCGGCCACGTACTCGCCCAGGTATTCGCGGCGCACGCCCCGACCGTAGGCCAGCAGTGCCTCCAGGCTTGCCGTGGGACGCGCCTCAATGGCGGCGCGCTCGGCCGGGGTGAGGCGCACCCCCAGCGATTCCAGCAGGCGGAAGGCCAGCGCCTTCTCCGCCGCCAGGATGTCCGCCAGCGGCGCCTGCGCGTCCACCGCCTCCTGCACCGTCCCTTGCGCCACCGCCTCGATGCGCGCCCCCAGGCGGATGGAACGCCCATCTCCCATGGAACCGATCGACCCCAGCACCAGCCGCCCGGCCTGCAGCAGCCGCCCGGCCTGCGGGGCCGTCGCCGAATCCACGCGCCCCGACTTGGCCAGGTCCAGCTCCCGCAGCACCTCGCCCAGGCGCGACCGCTCGACCAAGCGGATCTGCCCGCTGCGGGACAGGTCGGTCATGAGCAGGTCGGCGAGCGCGTAGGAGAGGTCGCCGATGGCGGGATCGTCGGAGCTGACGGTGAACGGGGGGATCCCCACCACCCGCTGGGACCACCGCTCCTGCCAGTTCTCATGCTGCCGGAGCACGGCGGCCGTCTCCGGCGTGGGCGGCGGCGCCAGCGGGGTGCGGGCGCACCCTCCCGTCAACAGGAGGGGCGCCAAGGCCACCACCGCGCCACAACGGCGGGGCGGGCGCGGCGAAGTCCGGGCGAGAGAGGAAACCATGGCATCCATGCGGGGCGGTGGAAGCAGGGGAACAGCCCTGCCCCCGAGGCGTCCGCCAGCGCTGTGCGCTGCCGATCCCGTCCGTCGAGTCCGTTCGACGGCCCGAGCGCTCCCGGGGCGAGGACTAGACGGCTCACCCCGGGATTGGGTCACGACGCGCGCTTACGACACCGGCTTTCGCGCCGGTGGAACGGTGGCCCGCCCGATGGTGCCGCGGTCGCTCCCGAACCAGATGCTGCGCGTCCTGGGATCGAACACCATGTGCCGGACCGTGTTGGGGGCGGCGGGGCCCAGGTCGGTGCGCCCGAAGAACTCGCGCGAGGACGGGTCGAAGCCCACCAGCCGGTTGGGCTGCGTCCCCGTCTCCACGAACCAGAGGCGGTCGGCGTCGTCCACCGTCATGGCATACGGCAGCGCCCCCGCGCCGGCGGGCATGGGCCACTCGGCCACCGCGCCGCTGGCCGGGTCCAGCCGCCCCAGGAAGCCGCGCGTGTAGTCCACGTACCACACCGCCCCGTCGCTGGTGAGCGCGATGCGCCGGCCGCGCGCGCGCTCATTGGGCAGCCGGTACTCGCGCACCCGCCCCGACGCGGGGTCGATGGTCCCCACCGCGTTGGTCCCGAACAGGTTGAACCACGGCCGACCCGCGCGGTCGATCACGATGCCGTACGGCCGCGAGCGCGGCGTGGGCATGCGGTGCAGCGTCACCTTCCCCGAGCTCCGGTCCAGGTAGCCCACCATGTTGCTGTTCTGCAGCGTGAACCAGAGGTGCCCGTCCTTCGTGAAGGCGATGGTGTGCGGGTCCTTCGCCGCGCTGTCGGGCATGGGGTAGCGGGTGATGGCCCCCGTGCGCCCGTTGATGCGCCCGATCATGCCGTTGCGGTTGCCGGCGTACCACGCGTCGCCGAAGCGGTCCACGTGCACGGTGTGCGGGTGCGTGCCGGGGTCGATCTCGATCTTCGTGAAGGCGCCGGTGGCGGGGTCCAGCCGCGCCACGTAGTTCCCCTCCTGCCCCACGAACCACACGCGCCCCTGCGCGTCAAAGGAAGGGTCGCGCGGGCGCCCGGCGGCGCCCCACGGCACCTCCCACTCCTTGAGCGGCACCTCCTGCGGGGGCTGCGCGGACAGCGCGACGGGCAACGCACACAGGGCCACCAGGGCCAGACGGGCGACGACGGGACGCATGGCAATCCTCCGCTAGCAGGGGGAGAGGGGGGTCAGCGGGCGGCGGGGCGCAGGTAGCGCCCGTACCAGCCGGCCACCCGCTGGTGGAAGTCGGCAAACTCCGCCTCGGTGGTCATGGGGATGCCGTGGCCGCCATTGGCGTAGTTCACCCACTGCACCGGCTTCCCCAGCCGGCGCAGCGCGTAGTACATCTCGCGCGTGTTCTGCGCCGGTACGTTGTGGTCCTCGCCGCCGGTGAGGAGCAGCAGCGGCGTCTCGATGCGGTCGGCGTACAGCACCGCGCTGTGCGCCCAGTACTTCTGCGGCTGCTGCCACAGCGTGGCGCCCAGCCGGTCCTGGCTCTTCTCGGCGGCGTGCGTGTTGCGGTTCCCCAGCCGCGGCGAGTCGGTGTAGAAGGAGATGATGTCCACCTTCCCCGAGATGTTGATGGCGGCCTTGAACCGCCTGGTCTGCGTGATGAGCAGGTTGGTGGCGTAGCCGCCGTAGCTGGTGCCGTGCACCCCCAGCCGCGCCGAGTCGGCGACGCCGCGCGCCACGAGCGCGTTGGCGGCGGCGGTGACCCCCTTGGCCCACGCCTCGCCCGGGAACCCCGTCTCGAACGACACCGACGGCTTCACCACCGCGTAGCCGCGCGACGCGAGGAAGTTGGCCATCGCGTCGTAGCCGTCGTCGAAGAAGTCCTCGTAGGGGATGAACACCGTGGGGGCGGGCCCCGCCGGCGCGCCCATGGGGTGGAAGAGGACCCCCCACTGCGGCGCGCCGTCGGCGTCGACGTAGCGGAACAGCTCCGTGCGCGCCACGCGCTCCGGGGTGAGCCATGCGTTGGCCTCCAGCAGGCGGCGCGGCTGCGCCAGGGCGGCGTCGGCCACCCACAGGTCGGCGGGGCGGTTGGGCTCCGCCTGGTTCCACAGCAGCGTGCTCCCGTCGCGCGAGAGCTGCAGGGCGCTGCGCAGGCGCCCGTCGCGCACCAGCGTGCGCAGCTCCCCGGTCTGCCGGTCCCACCGCGCCACCGCGCGCTCGTAGCGGTCGCGGGCATTGAGCGCGAGGTACACCCACCGCCCGTCGTGCGACCACTCCAGCACCGCGGGGCGCGGCGACGCGGCGTCGGCGCTGTCGGGGAGCGGGGCGATGCGCGTGCGCACCCCGGCCGTGTCCACCAGCCAGAGCGCCGCGGCATCCTGCGCCAGCACCGCGTCGCCGGCGTCGGCCACGCGCAGCAGCGTCAGCCGCGTGCGCGCGCGGCGGCCCTGCGCGGCGCGCGACGTGTCGCCGGGGGCGGCGCTGTCGGGGGCGGCCAGGCGGCGGCGCGTCGCCTCCACCGTCTGCCCGGGGGCAGGGACGGTCCCCATCCAGAGGGCGCCGTCGCGTCCGTAGAAGTAGCGCCGGCCGTCCTCGGCCCAGCGCACGGTGACGCCCTTGATCGACGGGAACAGCACCCGCGCCGAGTCGCCCGTGCGGCGCGCCAGCAGCCGGTCCTCGCGCCCCATGATCACGTCGTAGTCGGTCTTCGCGGCCAGGTCCTCGGTCCAGCTGAGCGCGCCGCCGTCGGGGGCGGGGGTGACCGTGGCGATGAGCCCCGCGGCCAGCACCGGCGTCACGCGCGGCGCGGCCGGCGTGCCGTCCATGGCCAGCGCCACCACCGCGCGTCGCTGCGCCTCGCGCCGCAGCCCCTCCCACGGGAGGAACGGCTCGTCGGCGGGGGCCCCCAACGCGGTCACCGGGCCGCGCACCAGCGTGGCAAAGCGCGCCTGCGCGCTGTCGCGCCACGCCACCGAGCGGGTGGCCACCCACAGCGTGCGGCCGTCGGCGCTCCACACCAGCGGGGCGGTGCCGTCCAGCAGCGTCCCCGCGGGGAGGCGGATGGGCGTGACCTTGCCGCCGGCCACCGCGACCACGCGCAGCCCCCAGACGTCCGCCGATTCCAGCACCGCCACCGCCACGCGTTGGCCATCGGGGGCGAACACCGCGCCGCGCGCGGTGACCCGCCCCGGCAGCAGCGGGCGCTCGGCGCCGGTGCGCGTGTCCACCAGCAGCACTTCGGCGGGGGTGGCGCGCGCGTAGGTGGGGTCGCCGTCGCGCGCCGCCACGAACCCCAGCTGGTCGCGCCGCGCCGAGCGGGTGGCCACCACCCAGCGGCCGTCGGGGGCGAGCGCCTGCGCCGAGACGGTGCGGACGTCCAGCAGCTCGCGCGCGGTGAGGGAGTCGGCGGGGGCGGCCGTCAGGGCCGCGGCGAACAGGAGGGCAACGGGGATCACGAAGGCTCCGGGAGGGTGGACGCCCCGAAGCTACCCCGCGGTGCCAGCGTCCGCAGTCCACGGGGCGGCCGCCGCCACCGTGTGTTCCCGCTCCTCCGGCTTCCGCCGGAACCAGCTGGCCACCAGCGCAAACTCGTCCAGCGCATGCGGCGCCAGCTCGGCCCCCGCCGGCTCCTGGGGGTGGTACACGCGCATCACCAGCGCCGCCAAGGCGGCGGCCTCCTCCGGCGTGCACGGGGCGGGGCAGTCGGCGCGCACCGTGCCGCGCCGCACGAGGTACACGTGCGTCCCCCCGTCCGCGGCGGGGGCGCGGTACTGGAAGGTGAGCCGGTCCACGTTGGCGGTGAAGTGGCGCACCCGGTCGCGCAGCCACGCCAGCAAGGCCACGCGCCCCTTGAGCGCTCCCGCGCGCTCAAAGGCCAGCGCCTCCGCCGCCTCGTGCATGGCGGCCGTCACGCGCGCCAGCGGCGCCGCCGTGCGCCCCTCCAGGAAGGCGCGCAGCTCGGCCACCCCCTCGTGGTACGGCGCGGGCTGCCCCTCCCCGATGCATGGCCCCGCGCAGTTGCCGATGGCGTACCGCAGGCAGGCGGCATGTTGCCGCCGCACCGGCCGCCCCAGCGCCAGCCCCTCCACGGTGCAGTCGCGCACCCCCGTGGCCTCCGCCAGCGCCCGCACGGCGTCGCGCAGCTGCGCCACGCGGCGGAAGGGGCCGTACAGCGCCACCGCCCCGGGGTGGTCGGACTGCCGCACCACGCGCACCCCCGGCACCGGGCCGCCGGTCACCGCCACGTAGGCGCGCGGCCAGTCGTCGGTGACCAGGGCGCGGTTGAACAGCGGGCGGTGCTGCTTGATGAGCCGCAGCTCGTGCAGCAGCGCGCCAAAGGGGGTGGGGAGCCGCTCCCAGGTGATGGCGTGCGCGTGGCGCAGGATCTTCGCCGCCTTGTTGCGGCGCCCCTTGGCGCGGAAGTACGACAGCAGCCGCGTGCGCAGCGCGCGCGACTGCCCCACGTACAGCACCGTCCCGGCCGGCCCCAGCATGCGGTACACGCCGGGGGCGTTGGGACAGTCGGCGCGCACCTGGGCCAGCAGCGCCCGCCGCTGGGCAGGGGAGATGCGCGGCGGGCGGATGGCGTCGATCGCCGGGACGGCGTGGGGGCCGTGGGCCACTCCGTCACTGTTCAAGCAATATTCCAGACCCTGTGCTGGAACTTGTGCTGGAACTGGCGAATCTCCTCCAGCCGCTGCCGATTCACGTCAACGACCAGCCAGGCCCCTCCGGCCGCAACCACCTTGGCCGCCAGGTATTCGCGGTCCAGCTTGTTCATGAGGATGCAGCCGTCCGATCCCGCGCCACGCTTGGAGGGATCCTTGCTCGCCCCGTGGATGTAGAAGCCACTCCGCGGTTCCGCGTGGCCGATGCTATCCTGCCGAAGCTCATACGGCACCAGCTTGAGCGAGAAGTCGGTCGGCGCGCCGCCCTCCGTTTCCCCGCCCTCGACCATGGACGGCGAACGCTCCCCCTTCCTGAGGATCTCGGGGAGGATGATCCAGAGCCCGGGAGGAATGACGCCTCCGCGCTGACCCGTCAGGTCTCCGGTCTTGCCCTTGGTCGGCGTCCACTTCGCGAAGGACGTGCTCGCGAAGTCTGACGGCGAATTCAATCCGGCTCCGGAAACCGCCGCATACGGACCGATTGACACCCCGCGGACGTGGCCGGACAGCCGGCATTCCAGCGCGTCGAACCGCACGACGTTGCCGACGTCCACCCGCCGAGCCGCGGCGCACGCCACGTTCCTTTCGACCTGCCATTTCTTCAGGGTGTCCGCCATGATCCCGCCTTGATTGTGGAGGTGACTGTCGTGCGCACAGATGGAGACGCGGGGCCGGATTCCCAATGAATCCTACGGTCGGGGAGAGGGCTGTGCCACCACCTCGCCAGCCTCAGCTGGCGGGCCTTTCCGGCACCTCACCCATTCGTCATGTTCTCGCCCGCCGGCGGCATCGCGGTGTAGTCCGGGTCCACCGGCACCGCCGCCCGGAACGCCGCCGCCTCGCGCCGCAGCTGCACCAGCTCCCCCTCGGCGAAGCCCTCCAGGTGCTTCACCATCATCCGCATGCGCGGGTGCCCCGTGAACCGCTCCCGGTGCCGGTCCAGGAAGTCCCAGTACAGCAGGTTCACCGGACAGGCGTCGGGGCCTGTGCGCTGCTTCACGTCATAGCGGCACCCGCCGCAGTAGTTGCTCATCCGGTTCACGAACGCCCCCGACGCCACGTAGGGCTTGGAGGCCAGCGCGCCGCCGTCCCCCCAGGTGGCCATCCCCATCACGTTGGGGAGCTCCACCCACTCGTACGCGTCGGTGAAGCCGCACCAGAACCACCGCGACAGCGCGGCCGGCTCCACCCCCAGCAGCGTGGCGATGTTCCCCTGCACCATCAGCCGCGGGATGTGGTGCACGCGCCCGTGGTCGCGCACCTGCCGGATGGTGTCGGCCAGGCACCGCATGCCGCACGCCGCCTCGGCGCGCGCCGGGTGCGGGCCGTACCCCTCGCCGTCGGGAGCCCAGAACCAGCGCGGCAACCCCATGGGCGCTTCCAGCGCGTTGGCGGTGCGCAGCCCCGGCATGAGGTGCCAGTACATGCCGCGGATGTACTCGCGCCACCCCAGCACCTGCCGCACGAACCCCTCCGCCGACGCGATGGGCACCGCCCCCGCGCGGTACGCCGCCTCGGCCGCGGCCACCACCTCGCGCGGGTGCAGCAGCCCCACGTTCAGCAGCGACGACAGCGTGCTGTGCAGCAGGTCGGGGGCGCCGTGCACCATGGCGTCCTCGTACGGCCCGAACTCGGGGAGCCGCTCGGCCACGAAGCGCGCCAGCCACGCCTTGGCGTCGGCGCGCGTCACCGGCAGCCCGAAGGCGTCCACCGACCCCCAGCGGTTGCGCCATCGCGCCACGCGCGCCATCTGCGCGCGGGTGACGGCGTCCGGCTCCACGCGCCACACCGGCGGCACGGCGCGCCCCCTGGGCCACGGCTTGCGGTTGTCGGGGTCGAAGTTCCAGGCGCCGCCGCTGGGGGTGCCGTCCTCCTCCAGCAGCACGCCGTGCTGGCGGCGCATGGTGCGATAGAACCACTCCATCCGCAGCTCCTTCTTCCCCGCGGCCCAGGCGGCAAAGTCGGCGCGCGTGGCCAGGAAGCCGCGGTCGGGGCGGAGCTCCAGCGGCACCCCCTGCGCGCCCAGCAGCGCCTCGGCGCGCGCCAGCTCCTCCACCATGTCCTGCTCGCGCCCCTCGGTGGCCACCACGCGGCCGGCCCCCACCTCGGCGGCCACGTCGGCGATCCCCTGCGCGTAGCTGGCGGCGTGGCGGAACAGCACCCGGTATCCGGCCCCCTCCAGCGCCTCGGCGAAGTGGCGCATGGCCGAGAGCAGCAGCACCAGCTTCTGGCGGTGCCAGGGCAAGGCGGCGCCCTTGGCCACCGATTCCAGGAACAGCACCACCTGACCGGGGTCGGGGGTGCGCGGGAGCTGCGCCACGCCCCGGGAGCATTCCCAGGGGGCGACAAACATCAGGGTGGGCGCGGCGGAACGCGGTGGCGCGGGCATTGCGCTGAAACGCCCGGGGCGCACCGCACGTTTCGTCCGCGTGGGCGGCACGGCCGCTCCTCCTTTCACCCGAGGGGTCGATGGTGCCTGGGATGCTGCAGGCGATGGCGCACGCGGTCGCGCAGGCGATGACGCAGGCCGACGGGCCGCTGGCGGTGCAGGCGGCGCTCCCCGCCTGGCTCCCCGCCCCCGAGGCGCTGTTGGGGGTGGCCGTGGGGATCGGGCTGGCCGCGGCGGCAGGGTTCCGGGTGTTCGTGCCGCTGCTGGTGGCGGCCGTGGCCGCCAAGACCGGGGTGCTGACGTTGGCCCCGGGGTATGCGTGGCTCACCACCACCCCCGCGCTGGCGGCGCTGGGGACCGCCACGGTGCTGGAGGTGGCCGCCTATTCGGTGCCGTGGCTGGACCAGCTGATGGACCTCATTGCCACCCCTGCCGCGCTGTTGGCGGGGATGCTGGCGGCCGCCAGCGTGGCCGTGGAGCTCCCCCCCGTGGTGAAGTGGGGGGTGGTGCTGCTGGCCGCCGGCGCGGCGGGGATGACCCAAGGGGCCACCGTGCTGGCGCGGTTCAAGGCCACCACCACCACCGGCGGCACCGCCAACCCCGTGGTGGCCATGGGGGAGCTGGCCGGCGCCGTGGGGACCAGCCTGCTGGCGGTGTTCCTGCCGGTGATCACCGTGCTGCTGGTGCTGTTCCTGCTGGCGCTGGCGTGGAAGGCGCTGGGCGGGGTGGCGTTCGGGCGGCGCGTGGGGCGCCCCCCGCGCATCGAACGCGTGCGGGGGGCGTAGCCCGCGCCCCTGCGGTCACCGCTTCACGGGGGTGATCACGATGTTGCGGTACTCCACCCCCGTGTGGTCGCCCTGCAGGTAGATCGGCCCCGGGTCCCCCTCGCGGCTGTCGAGCGCGCCGCCGGTGATGCCGGGGATGGTCTGGTCGCCAATCACCGTCTTGCCGTTGAGCACCACGGTCACGCGCCGCCCCACCAGCGTGATGTCATACACATCCCACTGCCCGGGGCCGCGCGACGCGTTCTCGTTGGGGACCAGGAAGCCGTAGACGCCGCCCATGTGGATCGACTGGGGTTCGGCGGGGCTGTCCTCCACCTGCACCTCATGGCGCCCGCGCAGGTAGATGCCGCTGTTCCCCTTGGGGGGGTAGCGCACCTCGAGGTGCAGCCGGAAGTCGGTGAAGGTCTGCCGGGTGGCCAGGTTGGCGCCGCTCTTCCCGTTGGTGAGGACGCCACCCACCACCGCCCACTGGCTCTGGCCGCCAAACGGGCGCCACGCGGTCATGTCCGTCCCGTCAAAGAGCACCACCGGATCGCCCCACACGGGTTCGGCGGTGCGGCGCAGCAGCGGGGCGCGCACCCCGGTAAACGTCTCGGTGGCCCCGGTGGGGGTCACCATGGTGCCGCGCAACGTGTCCCCCGCCAGCGTGGCCTCCACGCGCAGGTCGGCGCGCGCCAGCTCCCACTGCGGGGGGATGGCAAAGCGCACCGTGCCGTTGTCCCAGGTGACCTGGCTGATGGGGCGCGCACTCCCGCCGCCGCCCACGAAGCGCCCCACCAGCGTGCGATGCCCCGACAGCGACACCTCCAGCCACGACGGATAGGCGCCGTCCTTGCCGGTCACGGTGAGGTCCCACCGGCCGATGACGGGGGCGTTGGGCTGGGCCGACATGGGGACGGCCCAGCCGGTGAGCAGCGCGACCAGGGCGGCGGAGCGAAGCGGGCGCATGGCGAGCGACGGTGGGAGGTGGGGACTAGGCGAGCCGCAGCGGGAGGGTGCGCAGCCGCTGGCCGGTGAGCGCAAAGATGGCGTTGGCGATGGCGGGCGCCACCGGGGCCAGCATCGGCTCGCCGGCGCCGCTGGGGGGCTCCGCCGACGGGATCAGCTGCACCGCGATGGCCGGGACCTGCGCGAGACGGACGGGGTGCAGCTGCGGGAAGTTGGCCTGTTCGGACTGGCCCCCCTTGAAGGTGATGGCCCCCTGCAGCGCGGCGCCGATGCCGTCGATGATGGCGCTCTCGGCCTGTGCGGTCACGTGGTTGGGGTTCACCGCCAGCCCGCAGTCGATGGCGCAGGTGACGCGGTGCACGCGCGGGGTGCGGTTGGCGTCCAGCGAGACCTCGGCCACCTGGGCGACCAGGGTACCAAACGACCAGTGCAGCGCGAGGCCGCGGGCCACCGGGGCGCCGTCGGGGGCCGGGGCCGTGGGGGTGCCCCAGCCGGCGGCGTCGGCGGCGCGCTGCAGCACGGCGCGCGCCCGCGGGTGCCGCGTGAGCAGCCCCAGGCGGAAGGCCAGGGGGTCGGCGCCGGCGGCGTGGGCGCACTCGTCCAGGAAGCTCTCCAGGAAGAACGCCTGGTGCCCGTGCCCCACCCCGCGCCACGAGCCCACCGGGACGGGGAGCTCCACGTCGGTGTGCGCCGACCGGAAGGCGGGGAACTCGTAGGGCTGGTCCCAGGTCCCTTCGGCGGTCGTCTTGTCGGGGCCGGTGGCGGTGAGCCACAGCAGCCCGCGCCCGGAGATGGCGCGCCACGGGGCCTGCCCGGCGGAGTGCGCGGTGAGCGCGGCCAGGCGGCCGTCGGGGGTGAGCGCGGCGCGCAGGCGGGAGGCGGTGGCCGGCCGGTAGAAGTCGTGCCGGGTGTCGTCCTCGCGGCTCCAGATGAGCTGGACCGGGGTGCCCGGGAGCGCCTTGGCGATGGCGGTGGCCTGCGCGGCGATGTCGGCCTCCAGCCGCCGCCCAAAGCCGCCCCCCAGCAGCTGCTGGTGCAGCACCACGCCATCATGGTTTACCCCGGCCACGTCGGCCACCACGTCGCGCACGAACTGGGGGACCTGGGTGCCGATCCAGATCTCGGCGTTGTAGGCGGAGCAGCGGACGGTGGCGTTGAGCGGCTCCATGGCGCTGTGCGCCAGGTAGGAAGACTCATAAATGGCGTCAATTTGCCTTGATGACGACGCCATGATGGCTTTATGATCTCCCGAAAACCGGAACGGGAGCCCCTCCTTGGACGACGCGGCCTCGCGCAGCGTGGCGCTGAGCGCCGCCGAATCCGGCACCGGGGTCGTGGGCGCGCTCCACGCCACCGCCAGCGCCGGCAGCGCCTGCCGCGCCTCCCACCAGCTGTCGGCCACCACCGCCACCCCCGGGGGGTCCCCGGCCTTGCTCCCGGCCAGCTGGACCACGGCGCGCACGCCGGGGCGGGCCAGCGCGGCCTCGCGATCAAAGCGCGACGGCGTCGCGCCCAGCACCGGCGACATGGCCACGGCGGCGTACTTCATCCCCGGCAGCCGCACGTCGATGCCGTAGGTGGCCGCGCCGGTGACCTTGGCGCGCTGCTCCAGTCGCGGCGTGGCGCGCCCGATCACCCGGAACTCGGCGGGGGGCGTGAGGCGCACGTCGCGCGGGCGCTGGTCCAGCGCCGCCGCCGCCAGCTCCCCGTAGGCGAAGCGCAGGGTCCCCGCCACCACCACGCCCTGCTCGGTGCGGCACTGCGCCACCGGCACCTTGGCCCTGGCCGCCCCCGCCGCCAGCAGCGCCGCCCGTGCCGTGGCCCCCGCCAGCCGCATCGGCTCCCAGCAATCGGCCACGCTGGACGACCCGCCGGTCATCATCACGCCGATCTCCCGCATGGTCTTGGCGGTGAGCCAGCGCACCAGCCGCCCCGGACGGGTGCCGTAGTCGTCGGGGTTGAGCGGCAGCCCGTCCACCACCGCCGCCACGTTGGCGTACACCTGGTCCACGGGGCTGTGCGCCACCCGCAGCCGCTCCAGCGGCACGTCCAGCTCCTCGGCCAGCAGCATCGCCAGCGCCGTGTGGATCCCCTGTCCCATCTCCGCCTTGGGGACCACCACCGTGATGGCGTCCCCGGGGCCGATGGTCAGCCAGCCGTTGAGCGCCACCTCGCCGGCCACGGTGTCCGGCAGGTGCCGCCCGCGCAGCCGCTGCCGCGGCGGGAGGAACGACCACCCCAGGAACAGGGCGCCGCCGGTGCCCAGCCCGGCCAGCAGGAAAGTGCGACGCTTCATGACGGGATCCTCAGGGGAGTCAGATCAGGAACTGCACGAGAGCATCGCACAGCCCGGCACGTGGTCGGCCCACGCCGGGCGCCGCGCCGCCAGCGGCGCGTGCGCCGGCTGGTCGTCGTACGGCCGCGCCAGCACGGCCTGCAGCGTGCGCAGCCGCGTCAGGTCTCCCTGCGCCGCGTCCTGGATGGCCTCCTGCGCCAGGTAGTTGCGGGGGATGTAGCGGGGGTTCACCGCGTGCATCGCCGCCCGGCGCGCCTCGGCCGTGCGCCCCGTGCGCGCGTCGTGCTCTGCCACCAGCGCCGCCCACTGCGCCAGCCACGCGCGCAGCGCGTCGGCGTGCTGGTCGCGCCGGATGTCGTCGTACCAGCAGTCGCCCAGCTGCTCCAGCGCGGCGTCCCCCTCGGGGAGCGGCACCGGCAGGTCGCCCAGCGCGCGGAAGAACAGCGTGAAATCCCCCTGTGCCTCGTACAGCAGCGCGTACCCCTCGCGCACCAGCCGCATCACCCCCTCCTGCCGGTCGGGCGCCACGTCGGCCAGCCCCACCTTGGCCGCGCTCATCCGCTGGTGCTCCGCCTGGAAGCGCGCGTCGAACGCGCCCAGCCCCGCGGCCAGCGGCTCGTCGTCGGGGAACAGCGGCACCAGCGCCTCCGCCAGCCGCACCAGGTTCCACTGCGCCACCGCCGGCTGCTGCCCGAACCGGTAGCGGCGCTGCCCCGCGTCGGTGGTGTTGGGGGTGAAGTGCGGATCGAACGCCTCCACCCACCCGTACGGCCCGTAGTCGATGGTGAGCCCCAGCACCGACAGGTTGTCGGTGTTCATCACGCCGTGCACGAACCCCACGCGCATCCAGTGCGCCATCAGCACCGCGGTGCGCGTGCACACCTCGGCAAACCAGGCCGCCCGCTGGGCCGCCCCGTCACTCGGGTGGGCCGCCGCCAGGTGGGGGAAGTCCCGCGCGATGGTGAAGGCCACCAGCCGCTCCAGCAGCGCGTGGTCCCCCCGCGCGGTGGGGAGCTCGTAGCTGCCGAAGCGCAGGAACGACGGCGCCACCCGGCTGGTGATGGCCCCCGGCTCGGGCTGCGGGTCGCCGCGATAGAGAATGTCGCGCACCACCGCCTCGCCGGTGGCCACCAGCGCCAGCGCGCGCGTGGTGGGGACCCCCAGCGCGTGCATCGCCTCGCTGCACAGGAACTCGCGCAGCGACGAGCGCAGCACCGCGCGCCCGTCGGCGGTGCGGGAGTACGGCGTGGGCCCCGCGCCCTTGAGCTGCAGCTCCCACCGCGCCCCGTCGGTGCCCACCCCCTCGGCCAGCGTGATGGCACGCCCGTCCCCCAGCTGGCCGGCCCAGTGCCCGAACTGGTGCCCGCCGTAGCAGGCGCTGTAGGGGCGCATGCCGGGGAGCACCAGGTTCCCCCCCAACAGCTGCGGGAACTCGGGGGCGTGCACGTCGGCCGCGCCAAACCCCACCTGCGCCGCCACGTCGGGGGCCCACGCCAGCAGGCGCGGCGCGGCCACCGGGGTGGGGGTGACGGGGCTCCACGCGGCCCCCAGCACCTGCCGACGCGCGTTGACCGGCTCCCGGTCCCCCGGAAGCTCGGCGGTGAAGCGCT
>JBILED010000305.1:0-3003 GCA_044352305.1 Gemmatimonas sp. | reverse complement strand
CCCCGGAGCATCGGCGCCCGCTGGGCTCCGCAGTTGGCGCCGGTGCTCGTGCCGGTGCTGCAGGCGGTGGTGTGGCTGGTGCATCCCGTCGAGCGGATGGTGGCCGCGGCCCGGCAGGCCGGGCCGCGACGGTGGCGCGCCGACGGCCCCCGCGAAGGGCGCGAGGAGCTGGAGGAGTTGCTGCGCGACGGCGCCTTCGAGGGGATGGGGACCACCGAGGAGCTGGCGATCATCTCGGGCGTGGTGCGCTTTGGTGACAAGACGGCGCGCGATGTCATGACGCCACGGGACCGGCTGTTCCTGGTCGACGAGCAGCTCCCGGCCCGGGAATTGGCCGAGCGGGTGGCGCAGTCGGGGTACAGTCGCGTGCCGGTGTACCGGGAGACGCCCGATCAGGTGGTCGGCATGGTGCACGTGTTCGACGTGCTGGCCTCGGGTGGTGACGCCTGGCCCGCCCTGCGTCCGGTCACGGTCACCCCTGGACATCGCCCGGCCAACGACCTGCTGTTCGCCCTGCTGCGGGCGCGCCGCCAGTTGGCGATCGTGCTGGACGACGGGCGGCTGTCGGGCGTGGTGACGGTGGAGGACCTCCTGGAGGAGCTGGTGGGTGAGATCCGCGACGAACATGACGAGCCATGACGATGGAGCACGGGCCATGACCGACGCGGGCGCGCGACCGCTGCCCGCCCCGCTCGCACGACTGCTGGTGGCGTTCGAGGCGGGCGCCCCGGCGGCGCTGGCCCGCGCGGTCAGCATCGTGGAGGACCATCGTCCGGGGTTTGATCGGCTGCTGGCCGCGCTGCACCCGCGCATGGGGCGCGCGCGCCGCATCGGCATCACCGGCCCCCCGGGGGCGGGCAAGAGCACGACCACCACCCGCCTGGCCGCCGCGTTTCGCGCCCGGGGGGAACGGGTGGGAATCGTGGCGGTGGACCCCACCTCGCCGTTCACGGGCGGCGCCCTGCTGGGCGATCGCATCCGGATGGAGGCGGTGGCCCTCGATCCGGGCGTCTTCATCCGGTCGATGGCCACGCGTGGCTCCCTGGGCGGGCTGGCCTCGGCCACCCGGGAGGTGTGCGACGTGCTGGACGCGCATGGCGTCGACGTGATCCTGCTGGAGACGGTCGGGGTGGGGCAGAGCGAGCTGGACGTGGCCCGGGCCGCCGACACCACGCTGGTGGTGCTGGTTCCCGAGTCGGGGGACAGCATCCAGACCCTCAAGGCCGGGGTGATGGAAATCGCCGACGTCTTCGCCGTCAACAAGGCCGACCGCCCCGGGGCGGACCGGCTGCGCAACGACATCGAGCTCATGCTGGGACTCCGCGCCGGCGAGGCGCTCCAGAACGTCCCGGCGCACCACGGCGTAGACTTGCGGGGAGCCGCTGACCGCGAGGCCGCCCGGCAGGCGGCCAATCCGGCCCGGTTGGCCCGGGCGGCGGCGCAGGCGGCGGCGCCCACGCAGTGGACGCCGCCGGTGCTCCGGCTGGTGGCGTCGCAGGGCGAGGGCGTGGACACGCTGGTGGACGCGCTGGACCGGCATCAGGCGTACCTCGCCGCCAGCGGCCGCCTGCGCGAGCGGCGCCGCCAGCGGCTGCGGGAGCGCGTGATGGAAGTGGTGGAGCTGCAGCTGCGGACGCGGCTCTGGCGCGATGGGGAGACGCGGGCGTGGCTGGATGCCCAGCTCCCGGCGGTGGAGGCAGGCGAGGTGGCCCCGTTTGCGGTGGCCGACGCGCTGCGGGCACGCAGCGGGGAACTACTCACCGGCGCAGGGGACGCGCCGTTTCGGGAGGGCTGAACCGATGGCGAGCACCCACGAACTCGAGGACGTGGTCCGGCAGCAGCGCGCGGAATTGGAGCGCCTGCAGGCCGAGGTGGCCCAGTGGCGCGCCCGGTACGAGGGGGGCGGGACGCGCGACGTGGCCTTCACGAACTCCGCCGCCGAGGTCGCGCCGCTGTACACGGCGCTTGACCTGGAAGGCTCGGGCGGCAGCGTGCTCGAGGTGCCTGGCGCCTGGCCGTTCACCCGGGGCATTCACCCCACCGGCTACCGCGGCCGGCTGTGGACCATGCGGCAGTTCGCCGGCTTCGGGACGGCCCGCGAGACCAACCAGCGCTACAAGTTCCTCCTGTCGCAGGGCCAGACGGGGCTGTCGGTCGCCTTCGACTTCCCCACGCTCATGGGGTACGACGCGGACCACCCGCGCTCGGAAGGGGAGGTGGGCAAGTGCGGCGTGTCCATCTCGTCGCTGGCGGACATGGAAGCGCTCTTCGAGGGGATCCCGTTGGACCGGGTCTCCACCTCGATGACGATCAACGGCCCCGCCATCATCCTGCTCTGCTTCTACATCGCGGCGGCGGAAAAGCAGGGAGTGCCGGCCGAGAAGCTCCAGGGGACGGTGCAGAACGACATCCTCAAGGAGTACATGGCGCAGCACGCCTGGTGCTTCCCCATCGAGCCGGCGCTGCGCCTCATCGTGGACGGCTTCGAGTGGTGCGCCCGGCACACGCCGCACTGGAACACGATTTCCATCTCGGGCTACCACATCCGCGAGGCGGGGGCCACCGCGGCGCAGGAGCTGGCGTTCACGCTCGCCGACGGCTTCACCTACGTGGAGCGCGGGATCGCCCGCGGGCTGGACGTGGACGAGTTCGCCCCCCGGCTTTCGTTCTTCTGGGACATCCATAACGACTTCTTCGAGGAGATCGCCAAGCTGCGCGCCGCGCGCCGGATCTGGGCGCGCCACCTGCGCGAGCGCTACGGGGCCACCAACCCGCGCTCGTGGATGATGCGCTTCCACAGCCAGACGGCGGGCGTCACCCTCACGGCCCAGCAGCCGGTCAACAACGTCGTGCGCGTCGCCTATCAGGCGCTGGCGGCGGTGCTCGGGGGCACGCAGTCGCTGCACACCAACTCGATGGACGAGACGCTCTCGCTCCCGACCGAGGAGGCGGTGCAGGTGGCGCTGCGCACGCAGCAGGTGCTGGCGTACGAGACGGGGGTTC
>JBILED010000303.1:0-3024 GCA_044352305.1 Gemmatimonas sp. | reverse complement strand
CAGCCGCGGCGCCGCGATCGCCGCATACGGGTCCTCCCCGAACGCCAGCATCCGCACCGTCACCTGCGTGATCGCCGGCTGGATGTACTGCGACCCCGCCGCCCCGATCACCAGACGCACCTGCCCCCCCTCCAGGATCACCGTCGGCGACATCGTCGAGTTCGCGTACCGGTTCACCCCGCGCGTGCGTGCGTCGAAGTTGGAGCCCGCCGAGTTGAGGAAGAAGCCGTCGGTGTACACCCCGGAGCCGAACAGCACTCCCACCGTGGTGGTCGCCGCCACCGCGTTCCCCGCCGCGTCCACCACCGACAGGTGCGACGTGTAGCTCGTCCCCTCCGCCGAGTCCGGGGCCGACTCGCGCGCGGCCGCCCCGGCGGCGCCCGTCACCGGCGCTGACGCGCGCGGATACGGGTCCTGCGGCGCGCACCCCGCCGGTACCGCGGCGCTGTCCAGCGCCCAGGGGTCACCCGCCCGCACCGTGTCCCCCGGGGCCCCCTGCAGCGCCGCCAACCGCTGGGCGGCAAAGCCCGGGTGCGACACCCCGCGCGCCGGCACCGCCATCACCGCCGGGTCGCCGCGCCACCGGGCGTCGGCGTTGGCCACCCGCATCGCGTCGGCCAACGACGTGGCCGCACCGGCCCGGTCCGTCAGCCCGCCGGCGCGCGTCACCCCCGACTGCTCCGCCAGCTGCAGCATCTCCAGCACCACCGACCCGCCCATCGGCGGCGGCGCGCCCAGCACCGTGTACCCGCGCCACGGGGTGCACAGCGGCCGCATCCACGTGACGGGATACCCCGCCATGTCCCCCACCGTGATCAGCCCCCCCTGCTGCCGCACGTCCGCCGACAGCCGCTCGGCGATCCCCCCCGTGTAGAACCCCGCGGCGCCGCGGTCGCGGATCGTCTCCAGCGTGGCCGCCAGCGTCGCCTGCACCAGCCGCTCCCCCGGGCGCAACGCCTCGCCGCCGGGCATCAGCAGCGCCGCCGCCTCGGGCTCCGCCTGCAGCTTCGCGCGCGACGACACGATGGTGCGCGCCAGCAGTGGCGACACCACAAACCCCTCGCGCGCCAGCCGGATCGCGGGCGCCATCACCTCGGCCAGCGGGCGCACCCCCCACTTGGCGTGGGCGGCCAGCAGCCCCGCCACCATCCCCGGGGTGGCGGCCGCGCGCCCCGGCCCGCGCGGCCGCCCCGTGTCGGCCCGGGCCCACGCGGCGTCCTCCCCGGCGCGCGGGTAGAAGCTCAGATGCTCGGCGCGGCGGGTGGCCGCCTGGTAGTAGGTCATCGCGCCGCCGCCCCCCAACCCCGTCTGCGAGATGTCCGTCACCGACAGCGCGAACGCCGTGGCCACGAACGCGTCCACCGCGTTGCCGCCCGCGGCCAGCAGCTGCGCGCCGGCCGCGGCCGCGTCGGGGTGGGAGGCCGATACCATCCCGCCCCGCCCTTCCACCCGCTTGCCGGCCATGGGGGCGGGCGCGGCGGGGCGGGACGCGGGTCCGCAGGCCGCCAGCGCCCCGGCCGCGAGCAGGGTGGCCGCAGCCGCCAGCGCCGCGCGCGGGGGACGGGCCACCGGGCCACGCCCGGCGGGGCGCGCCAACGAGAGGACGGCGTGGGGAGGGCGACGGTGGGTCACGGAAGGCGCTCGGAAGAAGAGGAAGGGATGGGGCGGACCGCCCCGGTCAACACGGGATGGACGGGACGGGATGGACGGGCGACGCACCCTCCGGCGCGTCCGGCGACGCGCCCTCGTGGACGTCAAACAACGTCAGCAGCTGGCGCAGGATCCGCTCGGTCATCCCCCACACCAGGTGCGGGCCCACGCGGTACGCCGGATAGTGCGCCTCGCGCCCGCCCAGCCGCACCACGTGCGTGGCCTGCGCCACCGGGGAGCGCAGGCGGGCCACCGGCTCCCAGAAGGTGGCCGCCACCTCGTGGCTGGGCACCAGCGGCGGGGACGACGCCATCACCACCACGAACGGGCGCACCACGATGCGGGGCAGGTGCGCGCTCACCGGCGCCAGGTCGTCCAGCGCACCCAGCAACGTGCCGCGCCGAAGGTCGAGCCCCAGCTCCTCGCGCGTCTCGCGCAGCGCCGTCTCTGCGAGCGACGCGTCCCCCGGCTCGTGACGCCCCCCGGGGAACGCCATGTGGCCGCTCCACGGGTCGTGCGGGACCTCCGCGCGCTTGATGAACAGCAGCTCGACAGACGACGCATCAGGGGCGGGCGCCCGCTGCGGACCGGAGGCGTCTGCCACGGACACCGGCGCCACCCGCAGCACCGCCGCCACCGCCGCCAGCCGGCCACCGGGGGGCACCGGGGCCTCCACGGCACGTCGCCGCCCCAGCCGGTCGGCCAGGGCGGCGACGTCAACAGCGCCAGGCAGCGGCGCGCTCAGTCCGCCACCGACCCGCCGGACGCCACCCAGTCACGGAAGCCGCCGGCCATCGACGCCACGTTCGCGTACCCCATCTGCTGCAGCGTCACCGCGGCCAGCGCCGACCGGTTCCCGCTGGCGCACATCAGCACCACGCGGGCATCGCGTGGCACCCGCGATTCCACCTGGCTCTCCAGCACCCCGCGCCCGATGTACTCCGCCGGCGCCGCGTGCCCCAGGTTCCACTCGTTCTGCTCCCGCACGTCCACCAGCACGAGCGGTTCCCCGCGCGCCAGCGCGTCCTGCACCTCACGGGCCGTCACCTCGGTCACCTGCGCCTTGGCGTCGGCAATCAGCTGCTGGGCCGTCTTCATGCGACTCCCTGCGAAATGGTCGGCATCATCGAGCGCGGCGCGAACCGGCGCCGCCTGCAGAACGTAGGCGCCGCCCGAGGCGGCAGCAACCGCTCATCCGCCCGTCAGCGCCCGCGCGCGCGCCAGGTAGCCGTCCCGCAACCGCGTCGTGACCGGCCCCGGCGCGCCAGTCCCCACCGGGTGCCCGTCGATCGCCACGATCGGCAGCACGAAGTTCGTCGCGCTCGTCAGGAAACACTCCGACGCCGCCTGCGCCTGCGCCACCGTGAACGCCCG
>JBILED010000014.1:0-28804 GCA_044352305.1 Gemmatimonas sp. | reverse complement strand
CACCGGCGAGGAGGCCGCCCTCCGCGCCGACGACGCCTTCAACTCCGCCAGCGTCATCAAGCTCCCCGTGCTGACGCTGGCCATGCAGCTGGTGGACCGCGGCACGCTGTCGCTGGCGTCGCGCCTGGCCGTCACCGCCGAGAACAAGCGCGGCGGCAGCGGGATCCTGCAGCGCTTCGACGCGGGGCTGCAGCCCACGCTGCGCGACGTGCTGGCGCAGATGGTGATCACCAGCGACAACACCGCCACCGACCTGGCCATCGCGCAGGTGGGTGGCGTGGCCGCGGTGAACGCCTGGATCGCGGCCAACGGCGGCGGCATGACGCTGCTGTACACCGTGGCCGACGTGTTTGCCGCGGCGCGCACCCCCGGCTACACGGCCAACCCCCGCGAGGCGGTGGCCAGCAACCGCGCCTACTGGCTGGGCGTCATCACCCCGCGCGCGACGGGGGCGCTGCTGGAGCGCATGCAGCGGTGCGCCGACGGTTCCGCGGCGGGGGCGCCGTTGGCGTCGCGCCCCCTGTGCGAGGAGATGATGCGCATGATGCGCAACCAGCTGTCGGGGGACCGGCGGCTGCCCCACTACCTCGAGGTGCCGGTGGCGCACAAGACCGGCGACTGGCCGCCGTACCTGGCCAACGACGTGGGGGTGATCGCCGCGCGGTCGGGGCCCATCGTGATGGTGGTGCTGAGCAACGACATCCGCGGGAACTACGGCGAGGCGGAGGACCGGATCGGGGAGATGGCGCGCACGGTGGTGGCGTACTTCGACGGGCGGTAGCGGCAGGTCGCGACGACGGCGGCGGGCTCACACCGCCAGCAGCGGGACCTCGTAGCACGCCATCAGCGGATCGCGCGTGGCCAGCCGCAAGCCGCGCCCCACGGCCTGCGCCACCAACACCCGGTCGAACGGATCGGCGTGGTGCCACGGCAGCAGCGCCCCGCGTCTGGCATCCTGCGCCGTCACCGGCAGCTCCACGAATCCCGTTGCCTCGGCAGCCTCGAGCCACTCCGGCGGCAGCGTCACCTTTCCCTTGGCCGCCTTGAGCTCCAGCTCCCATACGGACGCGGCGCTGTAGTACACCAGCCGCCGGGGATCGCTGATGGCCTCGCGGGCCGGCGGCGTCAGGCGCAACGGGTCGTGCAGGGCCCACAGCAGGGCGTGCGAGTCGAGCAGCAGGTTCACGGACGCTGGCCGCCCTGGTCCGTTGGCGCACGCTCGGCCACGCGCCGACGGGCCCCCGGTTCCACGGCCCCGCCGTAGAACAGGGTCTCCGTCTCGGTGTCAGGCGCCCAGCAATCGTCCGCCTCCACCACCGTGCCGACCAGCGCGCCAAGCGTGCGCGGGCGCTCGCCAGCCGCCACGGGCACCAGCCGCACCAGTGGGGTCCCCGCCTTGGAGATGACCACCTCCTCCCCCGCCACGACCTCGGCAATCAGGCGGGAGAGCTGGGTTTTGGCGGCGTGGATGTTGACGACTTTCATGCGACTTAGTCTAGTCTAGTCCGTGCGGCCGTCAACGAGCGGCCGCCCCCCGCCCCGTCGACGCGAACAGCCCCGCCGCCACCAGCGCCATCGCGGCCCAGAACGCCAGCATGCCAAACCACCCCCACGCGTCCTTCATCAGCGGCACCAGCCAGATGGAGAGGATCCCCCCCACGTTCCCCATCAGGTTGAGCACCCCCGTGGCGGCCCCCTCCCCGTCGCCGGCCAGCGCCGCCGCGGTGGTCCAGAAGGGGGCCTCGCAGCTCACCAGGCATGCCGCCGACAGGCTGAGCGCCACGATGGCGAGCGTGGGGGTGGGGAGCCACGCCCCCAGCAGCACCAGCGACGCCGCCAGCGTGAGCCCCGTGATGGCCACACGCCGCCTGGCCACCGCGAGCCCCAGGGAGCGCGCCACTCGATCAGCCAGCACCCCCGCCAGCGGCGCGGCCACGGTGGCCAGCAGGTAGGGGAGGCTGGCCCACACGCCGCTCTCCAGCAGCGTGAACCCGCGCGCCTCAATCAGGTAGCGGAAGAACCAGAACAGGAACACGTACAGCACCGCCGAGTGCAGCAGGTACGCGGCGCACAGGCGCCGGAGCGGTGGGTGCCGCAGCAGCCGCGCCGTCTGCTGCCAGAGCGATGCCGCCCCCGTGCTGGCGGGCGCAGGCGCCGGCCGGTCGCGCGGGGCCAGCAGGTACCACGCCGCGGCCGCCGCCGCGCCCACCGCCGCGCTGGCCACGAACACCGCGCGCCACCCGGCGCGTGCCATCAGCGGGGTGAGGGTGAGCGGCGCCAGCGCCGCCCCCAGCGTGGAGGCGGCCAGATACACGGCGCTGGCCGCCGTGCGCCCGTGTTCGGGGACGTGGCGCGCCACCGCCACCGCCGCCACCGGGAAGGTGGCCGCTTGCGACGCCCCCAACAGCAGCCGCGCGGCAAACAGCACGGCAAAGGCGCCCATCCCTGCTCCCACCACGGCCCCCGAGGCCAGCGACGCCACCGCCCACCCCAGCGCCGCCAGCGCCAGCACCAGCCGCGCCCCGTAGCGGTCCCCCATGGCGCCCCCGGGGACCTGCCCCAGCGTGTACGCCAGCTGGAACCCCCATGCGGAGATCACCCCCATCTGCGCCATGGTCAGCCCCAGCTCGGGGGCCATGTACTCCTGCGCGATGGCGATGTTGGTGCGCAGCGCGTAGGCCACCAGCCCCAGGAGGGCCAGCAGCCACACCACGCGGCGGGAGGAGGGAGGGGACTCGGAGGGGGCCATGGGCGGGGAAAGTGGGAGGGCGCGCAAACGTAGCGCGCGAACCGCGGGCCCGGAACGCGGTCCGCCCCTTGGTACCCCCTCGCCGCCCGGCCGTCTGCTTGCGCGGGGTTGTCCGCATCCGGCGCCCCCGCCCCCCCCGCCCCGGACGGCCCATGCCCCCGCGCCAGCACCCCAAGCTCATTGTCACCGTGGCCCCGGTGGGGTCCTACGCCACCACCGCCGACACCCCCCACCTCCCCGTCACCCCCGACGCCATCATCGAGGACGGCATCAAGTGCTGGGAGGCGGGCGCCAGCATCCTGCACTACCACGCGCGCGACAAGGACCAGAAGCCCTGCCTGGACTACGACTTCTTCGCCCGGGTGCTGGAAGGGCTCCGCAAGCACACCCGCCTCATCGTCCAGATCTCCACCGGCTTCCGCGCCCCCGCGCACCGCGACGACCGTATCCGCGCGGTGGACCTGCGCCCCGACATGATGAGCCTCAACGTGGGGTCGGTGAACCTCCCCAAGGGCCCCTACCCCAACGACCCGGTGGACGTGGAGTACTACGCCGGCAAGATGATCGAGTACGGCGTGAAGCCCGAGATCGAGTGCTTCGACCTCAGCCACATCTATGCCGGCATCGGGCTCTGGAAGCGGGGGCTCATCAAGGACCCGCCGTTCTTCGACATGGTCATGAACATCAAGACCGCGCTCCCCTACCACCCGCGCCACCTGGTGCACATGGTGGACACCCTCCCGCCGGAGGCGCTCTGGAGCGTGATCGGCGTGGGGCCCGCGCAGCTCCCCGCCACCACCATGGGGATCCTCATGGGGGGGCACTGCCGCGTGGGGCTGGAGGACAACCTGTTCTACGGCTACCAGCAGCTGGCCACCAACGCGCAGCTGGTGGAGCGGGTGGTGCGGCTGGCGGGGGAACTGCAGCGGGAGGTGGCCACCCCCGACGAGGCGCGCGCCATGCTGCGCATCGAGAACTCGTGAGCGCCCCGGCCATCCCGGGCGCCGTCGAGGCGCTGGACGACGAGACGTTCGGGCTCCTGCTGGACACCATCCGCACCTTCGTGCGGACCCGCCTCATCCCCGCCGAGGCGGAGGTGGACGCCACGGACCACGTCCCGGCCGAGCTGGTGGCGGAAATGCGGGAGCTGGGGCTGTACGGGCTCACGATCCCGGCGGAGTACGGCGGGATCGGGCTCAACGTGGAGCAGTCGGTGCGCGCCTTCCTGGCGCTCTGCTACGCCGCGCCGGTGTTCCGCTCGCTGGTGGGGATCAACAACGGGCTCGCGTCGTGGGCGGTGGTGCACCTCGGGACGCCGGCGCAGCGGCGGCGCTACCTGCCGCCGCTGGCCTCCGGGGAGCTCGTGGGCGCCTTCTGCCTCACCGAACCCGACTCGGGGTCGGACGCCGGGGCCATGACCACCTCGGCGCGCCGCGACGGCGACCGCTACGTCCTCAACGGGACCAAGCGCTACATCACCAACGCCGCGGACGCCGGCGTCTTCCTGGTGTTTGCGCGCACCGACCCGGCCATGCGCGACGCACGCGGCGTGTCGGCGTTCCTGGTGGACCGCGACGCCCCCGGGCTGCACGTCGGCCCCCCCGAGCGGAAGATGGGGCAGAAGGGGGCGCACCTGAGCGACGTCGTGTTCGAGGAGTGCCGCGTCCCGGCGGCGGCGCTGCTGGGCCCCGAGCACCGCGGCTTCGCCATCGCCATGCAGGCGCTGGACCGCGGGCGGCTGCACATCGCCGCCATGTGCGTGGCGCTCGCCGAGCGCCTGATTGACGAGATGGTGCGCTACGCCATGGAACGGGTGCAGTTCGGCAAGCCCATCGGGGAGCACCAGCTGGTGCAGGCGATGCTGGCCGACAGCCGTGCCGAGGCGTACGCGGCGCGGTGCATGGTGCTGGACGCGGCCGTGCGGGCCGATCGGGGCGAGCGGGTGAGCGTGGAGGCGTCGTGCGCCAAGATGTTCGCGTCGGAGATGGTGGGGCGGGTGGCCGACCGCGCGGTGCAGGTGCACGGCGGCGCGGGGTACATCGCCCCCTGCGTGGCCGAGCGGCTCTACCGTGACGTGCGCATCTTCCGGCTGTACGAAGGGACCACGCAGATCCAGCAGCTCATCATCGCCCGGGAGATGCTCCGGGCGCACGCCCGCTCGGGCTGACCCTCACCCCCCGACCCCGCCATCCATGGACCGTCCCCTGCTGAGTGCCTGCACCCGTCGCGAAGCCCTGGGGCGGGCCGCCCTCCTGGGCGGGGTGCCGCTGGTCGCCCCCTTCCTGTCGGCGCCCCCCGGGGCGTCCTCCCCGGGTGCGCGCTGGGACGGGTACGACCGGGCGCTCGTGGTGGACATGCTGGCCTCCCCCGGCCCCTTCAACACCACCCTCCCGGCCACGCCGCTCACCCCCGCGATGGTGCGCAACGCCAAGGCGTCGGGGATCACCGCCATCAACCTCACCACCGACAGCGTGGACTTCGCCGCCACGCTGCGGCGCATCGCCACGTGGGAGCGGGAGATCAACGAGGCCCCCGACGTCTTCATGCGCGTGCGCTCGGTGGCCGACCTGCTGGAGGCCAAGCGCACCGGCCGGCTGGGGCTCATCTACGGCTTCCAGGGGATCAACCCCTTCGGCGGCGACCTCGCCAACGTGGCGCCCCTGGCCCACTTCGGCGTGCGCATCGTGCAGCTCACGTACAACGTGCGCACCCTCGCCGGCGACGGCAGCCTCGAGGCGGGGAACGCCGGCATCAGCAGCTGGGGGCGCGACCTCATCCGCGAGCTGGAGGCGCAGCGCGTCATCGTGGACTTCTCCCACGCCGGGCGCGCCACCACCGCCACCGGGATCGCCGCCTGTACCCGCCCCCCGGCCATCAGCCACTCCGGCTGCGCGGCACTGGCCAATGTCCCCCGCAACCAGGAGGATGCCGCGCTCCGGGCGATGGCCGACAAGGGGGGCGTCGTGGGCATCTACCTCATGCCCTTCCTCACCCCGGGGCGCCAGCCGACCACCGCCGACGTGGTCGCCCACGTGGAGCACGCGCTCAACGTCTGCGGCGAGGACCACGTGGGGATCGGCAGCGACCTGTCCATCACCCCGCACGTGGTGGACGACGCCTACGTGAAGGACCACCAGGCGTTCGTGCGGCGGCGCCAGCAGCTGGGGATCGCCGCCCCCGGGGAGGATCCTGCCGTGTACTTCTTCGTCCCCGAGCTCAACACGCCGCGCCGCCTGGAGCGCATCGCCGACGCGCTGCTGGCCCGCCGCCACCCCGCGGCACGCGTGGAGAAGGTCATCGGCGGCAACTTCGTGCGCCTCATGCGCGACGTGTGGGGGAAGTGACCGTGCGCCCCCTCGCCGCGCGCGCCGCGCGGGTCGCCGCCGCCCTCGCCCTCCTCGCGGCGCCGGCCGCCGCGCAGGTCCCCGGGTGGGACCGTGGGCTCGACGCGGAGCTGGATTCCATCCGCAAGGCGTGGAAGGTCCCCGGCATGGCGGTCGGAATCGTGGCCAAGGGGAAGGTCATCCACCTCAAGGGGTACGGCGTCCGCGACCTCGCCACGCAGGCCCCGGTGGGCCCCGACACGAAGTTCCGCATCGCCTCCATCACGAAGTCCTTCACCGTCACCTCGCTGGCGGCGCTCGTGGGCGACGGCAGGCTCGCCTGGGACGACCGGGTCCGGCAGCACGTGCCGGAGTTCCTCACCTTCGACCCGGTGGTCACCGACCGCATCACCGTGCGCGACCTGGTCACCATGCGCACCGGGCTGGCGCGGCACGACCTGCTCTGGGGGATCGACGTCTTCCCGCGCGAGGAGCTGGTGCGCCGCATCCGCCACGTGGCCCCCAACCAGGACTTCCGCACCGCGTGGCAGTACCAGAACCTCATGTTCACCGCTGCCGGCTACCTGGGCGGACGGGTGAACGGCACCGACTGGGAGACGCTGGTCCGCCGCCGGGTGATCGAGCCGCTGGGGATGGCGCGCACCTCGCCGGTGCTGGCCGACTACGAGCGGGACGACGACTTCACGCGCCCCTACGCGCTGCACGATGACGGCGTGGTGCGCCTCGTGGCGCGGCAGCGCAACTCCGACCCCCTCGCCCCCACCGGGGGGATCCACTCCACGCTCGCCGACATGGTGCAGTACCTCACCCTGCACATGCAGGGGGGAAGCCACCGGGGGCGCGAGGTCATCCCGCGCGCCGAGAGCCGTGCGATGCAGACGCCGCAGATGGCGATGCAGCGCCCCATGACCTGGGAGGCCGGCGAGTTCCCCGAGCTCTCCGACGAGGCCTACGGCATGGGGGTGCTGGTCACCCATTACCGCGGCCGCAAGATGGTGCACAACCCCGGCAACTGGGACGGCTGGTCGCTGGAGCTGAGCTTCCTCCCCAACGACTCGCTGGGGGTGGTGGTCCTCACCAACCTGTACAGCACCACCCTGCGCGACTTCCTTCCGTGGCTGCTGTACGACCGCCTGCTGGGGCTCTCCAATAGCCGCTGGAGCGACCGCTTCCTGGCGCGGCAGGCGCGCCAGCGCGCCGCGCAGGTGGCGCAGCGCGCGCGTGAGGACTCGGCGCGGGTCCCCGGCACCGCCCCCGCGCACCCGCTCGACGCCTACACCGGGCGCTATCACCACCCCGCCTACGGCGAGGCAGTGGTCACCCGCGACCGCGACGGGCTGCGGCTCCGGTTCGGCGCATTCGAGTTCCCCCTGGCGCACCACCACTACGACAGCTTCCGCTACGAGCCCCCCGCCGGCGACCCCACCTACAACCGGTTCCGGTGGCGCGTATCATTCCTGACGGGGCTGGGCGGATCCGTCGAGACGCTCCTGGCCCCGCTGGAGCCGGCGATTCCGCCGCTCCCCTTCACCCGCGTCCGTCCGTAGATGACCCCCCGCATCGCCCCCGGGGCGGCCACGCCCCCCGGGGGCGGTGCGTCCGCCGACGCCGACGCCCGGCGGCTCGCGCGCCTCGAGCAGCTCGACCGCAAGGTCCACTGGCTCTCCGCGTGGACCATCCACCACGCCAACCACCTGCGCGAGTCGCGGGACGGCCTCAAGGTGGGGGGGCACCAGGCGTCGTCGGCCTCCATGGCCACCATCCTCTCGGCGCTCTACTTCGGCGTGCTGCGCCCCGAGGACCGCGTGGCGGTCAAGCCGCACGCCAGCCCGGCGTGGCACGCCATCCAGTACCTCCTGGGCCGGCAGGACACGGACCAGCTGCGGCGCTTCCGCGCCTTCGGCGGCGCGCAGTCGTACCCGTCGCGCACCAAGGACCACGACGACGTGGACTTCTCCACCGGCTCGGTGGGGCTGGGGGTGGCGGTCACCGCCTTCGCGTCGCTGGTCCAGGACCTCCTCCTGGCGCACGGACGGCTGGCGCCGGCGCAGGCGGGGCGCATGATCGCCCTGCTCGGGGACGCGGAGCTGGACGAGGGGAACATCTACGAGGCGCTGCTGGAGGGGGCCAAGCACGACCTCCGGAACTGCTGGTGGATCGTGGACTACAACCGGCAGAGCCTGGACGCCACCACCAGCGACCGCATGGGCGACCGTTTCGCGCGCATCTTCGACGCGTGCGGGTGGGAGGTGCGCACCCTCAAGTACGGGCGCCGGCTGGAGGCGGCCTTCGCGCAACCGGGGGGCGCCGCGCTGCGCGCATGGCTGGACGCGGTGGCCAACGACGACTACGCCACGCTCAGCTATCAGGGAGGCGCCGCGTGGCGCGCCCGACTTTCGCTCGACCTGGCGGCCGATGCCGACGCGCTGGCGCTGGTGGCGGCGCACGACGACGACGCCCTCGCGGCGCTGATGACCAACCTGGCGGGGCACGACCTGGGGCTGCTGCTGGACACCTTCGCTGCCACCACCAGCGCCACCCCGCAGCTGTTCGTCATCTACACCATCAAGGGGTTTGGCCTCCCCTTCCAGGGGCACAAGGACAACCACGCCGGGCTCATGACGGTGACGCAGATGGCGGCGTACCGCGCGCGCATGGGCGTCCCCGAGGGGGCCGAGTGGGAGCGCTTTGCGGGGCTGCCGCACGAGGCGACGGCGTACGAGGGCGCCCTGGCGGCGGTCCCCTTCGTGCAGGGCCCCCGTCCGGGGGGCGAGGCGCCCGTCATCGCCGTGCACCCGCGCGAGACCTTCCCGCGCCCTGCGGGGGACCAGTCCACGCAGGTGGGGTTCGGCAAGATCCTCAACGAGCTGGCGCGGCTGGGCGGGCCGCTGGCCGACGCACTGGTCACCACGTCGCCGGATGTGACCGTCTCCACCAACCTGGGCGGGTTCGTCAACCAGCGGGGGATCTTCGCGCGGGAGGCGGTGCGCGACGCCTTCCGCGACGCCAGCATCCCCTCGCCGCTCAAGTGGGGCAAGGGGCCGTCGGGGCAGCACCTGGAGCTGGGGATCGCCGAGGCCAACCTGTTCACGCTGCTGGCGGCGCTGGGGCTGTCGCACGAGCTGTTCGGGGCGCGATTGCTGCCGGTGGGGACGCTGTACGACCCGTTCATCAACCGCGGGCTCGACGCGCTCAACTACGCCTGCTACCAGGGCGCGCGCTTCCTGCTGGCGGCCACGCCGTCGGGGCTCACCCTCGCGCCCGAGGGGGGCGCGCACCAGTCCATCCACCCGCCGCTCATCGGCATGGCGCAGCCCGGGCTCACCTATTTCGAGCCCGCGTTCGTGGACGAGCTGGCGGAGATCATGCGGTGGAGCTTCGCGCACCTGCAGGCGCCCGACGGCGGCGCGGTGTACCTGCGCCTCTCCACGCGCACGCTGGCGCAGCCGGCGCGCACGCTTTCCGACGCGCAGGTGGACGACCTGCTGGCGGGGGCGTACTGGCAGGTGCCCCCTGCCCCCGGCGCCGAAGTGGCCATTGCCTACACGGGCGCCATCGCCCCCGAGGCGATGGCCGCGTTCGAGGAGATGCGTGAGGACACGCCGGGGCTGGGGCTGCTGGCCGTCACCAGCCCCGATGTGCTGCACCGCGACTGGAGCGCGGCGCAGCGCGCCCGCGCCGCCGGGGAGCTGGCCGTGGCGCATGTGGAGCGGCTGCTGGCGCAGCTGCCGCCCGGGGCGGGGCTGGCCACAGTCATTGACGGCCCCCCCGCCACGCTGGGGTGGCTGGGGGGGGTGCGCGGCCACCGCACCTGCGCGCTGGGGGTGGACCGCTTCGGGCAGTCGGGGGACCTGCCGGATCTGTACCGGGAGTACCGGCTGGACGCCGAGGCGATCATGGAGGCGGTGGCGGAGGCGGTGGTGGGCGGGGGGCGCCGCTGACGCGGTAGGTGGGCCAACCAGCGGCTGCCGCCCTGTGTCACCGGCGGGGCGTGGGCTCGTTGTCGCGCGAGGGCGCGCGCAGGCGCCGATACGCGGTGTCCTGGCGCACGGCGTTCACGAACGGTTGCGGCGACATGCGGGCGATGGCATTCGGTCCGCCGGTCACGGTCACCAGGGGGCGGAGCCTGAGATCGCCCGAGCCAGCGGTGGGGACCCCGATCGACAGCGCCACCCGGGCCCCCGTCACCTCCGTCTCGACGCGCACGACGACGTCCGCACGGAGCAAGCGGAGAAGCCCCTCGGTGTCCTTGGTGCTCAGTGGCAGTGACGGGTCGAATCCGCCAGCCCGCAGCGTTGCCTCCCGGTCGCTGCCCGGAATCACGTAGACCGGACGCCCGGCGCTGTCGGCACCCAGCGCGGCGCCGATGCGCTCAGCCAAGGCTCGTCCGATCGAATCGGAAGGCGCATCGACGAGCAGGCGCACGCGACGGGGAGGCTGGGTACCCACGGTGTCCGCCGCGGTGGCGACAGCGCCACGGGGCACCACCCGTTCCGGTGTTGGCACGAACTGCGTGGCCCCGAGGAGCAGGGCGGCCAGGAGTGTCCCGACGCTGGTGGTCATGAGTCGTCTCCGCGGCGCTGGCCGCATCAGGTGTTCCACGCGCCGCCCCAATCCTGAGGCGCGCTCGGCGAGGGCTGGCACCAGCCCCCAGTATCGGACCGATCGCGCGCGGTGCCACGCGCCCAAGAGGAGCTGCGCGTACGTCGCCGCGTCCACGCCGCGGGCAAGGACTCGGGCATCGCAATCCAGTTCGATGGCGCGTTGCAGGCGGCGGCGAATGATCCAGATCCCGGGGTTCCACGGCATGAGCACCAGCGCCAGCAGGCTCGTCACCAGCAGCCATGGGTCGCGCGCATCGCGGTGCTCATGTTCATGCAGCACGATGAGGCGCTGCTCGGCGCCGCTGAGGGCGAACACCCATGGCGGTAGCACGATGGCCGGTGCGCGAAGCCCCACAATCGCCGGGCCAAGGTCGGGGGCCTCCAGCACAGCCACCCCGTCCACGGTGCGTTCACGCCACCGGCGACGTTCGCCCGACAGGCGGATGAGGCTCCAGGCGACCAGTAGCGCGGCCAGCCCAGAGGCGCCCGCCCACGCCAACCGTGCGCCCCGTTCGACGGCCATGGGCACGCGCGGCCAACGCCAGGACAGCGCGCGCTGGCGTGTGGGGTCGGGGGTGGGCATGACGAAGGCAGGCGCTCCCCCATTGACCGCGGCAGACGACGGACTCACACGCGGCGGCTGGGCGGCCGTGCGGTCGGTGATCGGCGCCGCGGTACCGGGGCCGATCCACTGCGTGGGCAGCAGGGTGGCCCCCACCAGCGCCACCACCCAGATGCCGCGCAGCGGAAACCTCGGATGTGCGCTGCCAACCGCCTCCGCGGCGTGGGCTGCGGCTGCCACCAGCAGGGCGAGCAGCGCCGCCGCCAGCATCCAGGTCACGCTCAGCGCCTCGGTCATTTCCGGGACTCGCGCAGGCGCTCGTCGATCAGGCGCTGGATGCGTTCCAGCTCCTCGGCGTGGATGTCCTCATCCTCCAGCAGCCCGGCCACGAGCAGTTCGCGCGAGCCGCGGTACACCTTGTCCAGGACCCGGGCGAGGGCAGTTGACCCCGCCCGACGGCTTTCCAGGCGTGGGTAGTAGCGAAACGCCTTCCCCTCGACCTCGTGGCGCACGTGCCCCTTGGTTTCCAAGGTGCGCAGGATCGTGAGCACCGTTGGATACGCCAGGTCGTCCCGCAACCCGTCGCGGACCTCCGCCACCGTAGCGCTCCCCTTGTCCCAAATCACCGCCATCACGTCGAGCTCGCGTCGTGTCAGCTGCACGTATTCTCCTATTATGTTTGTAATAAATAATTGATATTGTGCAACGCCCCGTCAAGAGGGGCGTTGTCCAGCGTACCCAGGCCCAGTTATGCCATTTGGCATGTTATTGCCATATGGCATTTGAGCAACTCACATTTGGTCATGCAACAGGATACAGAGTGCCCAACCTATTCGGCCCGCCTCGAGGCCAACGGCCGCATCGTCATCCCCGCCCGGGTGCGGGAGGCGTTGGGGCTGGTGGCCGGGAGCGAACTGTCCCTCACCGTCTCCGGCGATGCGTTGGTGGTGCGCTCCCGCCGTGCCACGGTGCGGCGCGTACGGGAGCAGCTGCGCGAGCGCCTGCACGCGCTCCCACCCGACCAGACGGGGGCCCAGGCCGGTGACGCCGTCGACGCGTTCCTGAGCGAACGGCGCGAAGCGGAGCGCCAGCGCGAGTCCCGCCTGGACCGCCTGCTCAGCGATCGGCCCCGCACCCCATGACACCGCCGCGTCCCCAACGCACCAGCGGGCGCGTGTTGCTGGACAGCTCGGCGTTGCTGGCCTTCTGCCTGGAGGAGGCCGGGAGCGATACCGTGGCGCGCGCCTTGGAGCAGACCAGTCCCCAGATGACGGCCACCAATGTGGCCGAATGCGTCTCAAAGTTGGTGCAACGCGGGTGGCACCCGGACGAGGTGGAGGCGCTGCTGCAGGAGCTGGAGGTGACCGTGGTGACGGAGGACCTGGCGCTGGGGGTGCTGGCGGGGGAGCTCCACGCCCGCACCCGTGCGCACGGGGTCTCCATCGGCGACGCCCTCTGCCTCGCCGCCGCGATGCGCGACCAGCTGCCGGTGCTCACCGCCGACCGCGTCTGGGGCGCGCTGGACCTGGGGATCGCCGTGGAGGTGGTGCGGTAGGGGAGGGGACCCCACCGATTGACAGGAACTGGAAAAGCCGAGTACGATTGATTGAGTTTGATATCGCCCTCTCAATCTCAATCAAAACGCCGCCATGACCCGACTCCACTCCCCCCACCGGGCCGCCCCACTCGCCGCCCTCGCCCTCCTCGCCGCCTGCGGCGACGACGGGGCCACCGGCGTCAACACCACCCTCCCCGCCACCGAGGTCCGTCGCCTCGTCGTCTCCGACACCGCCCCCTTCGCCCGCATCTTCGACGCCGCCTCCGCCCAGCGCGTCGACTCCATGGGCGGCCTCCCCTCCCGCATCACCTACCTCTACACCGCCAAGGGGCGCATCGCCTTCGCCCACTTCCAGACCCGCAACCAGGTCTCCTTCATCGACGGCGGCGTCTTCGAGCAGGGCGGCCGCGGCGTGAAGCAGGCCCCGCGCCTCGTGGGGAGCTTCTCCGACCAGACCCCCATCCACGGCAACTACAACGGCGACATGGTGTCGGTCCACTTCGACGGCAGCGGTAATGTCCGCTTCTGGAGCGAACAGGCCGTCGCCGCCGGCAACACCCAGCCCCTCCTCACCGTTCGCACCGGCAACGCCCACCATGGCGCCGGCATGGCCACCGCCGACGGCGGCTTCGTCTCCGCCTCCATCCAGGACCCGGCCAACCCCGCCCTCCCCAACGGCGTCATCGTCTACAACCGCCAAGGGCAGGAGGTCGCCCGCAACACCACCTGCCCGGGGCTCCACGGCCTCGCCGGCAACGGCGTCGGCAAGCTCTACGGCTGCGCCGACGGCGCCCTCTTCGTGGCCACCACCGGCGGCACCGCCTCCTTCCAGAAGTTCGCCCATGCCTCCGACCCCCGCTTCGGCGTCGGGTCCGTCTGGGCCCGCGAACCGCAGCCCAACTTCCTCGTCCGCATGTCCATCCGCGGGCAGCCCGTCAGCACCGCCACCCGCGCCATCGGCGTCGCCGTGGTGGCCTCCCGCTCCATGGTCCCCGTGCCCCTCCCCAACGGGGACCTCGATTGGACCGCCGACCTCGACCTCACCGGCCGCTTTGCCCTGGTCCTGGCGCGCACCGGCACGCTCCACGTGATCGACATGACCACCCGGCAGGTCACCGGCTCCCTCCCCGCCCTTGTCCCGCCGATGCCCACCAGCGGCACCGTCCTCACCCCCTTCTTCGCCTTCGCCGAGGGGCTCGCCTACATGACCAGCCCCACCCAGGGGCGGATCTACGAGGTCGCCCTCAGCGCCACCGGCGTCCCCACCATCGCCCGCACCATGAACGTGGGGGGCACCCCCGAGCGCATCGTCGTCCTCGGCGTGCGCGAGAACCGCTCCCTCCAGCGGTGACCACCCGCCCCACCTGGCGCGTGGGGCTCGCAGCCTTGGCGGTGGTGTCCGGGACGATGCGTCCCGGCACCGCCGCCGTGGCGCAACAGCGCCCCGCCGCCGACACCGCCCGCCGCGGGGGCGCGCGCACGGACTCCCTGCCCCGCGCCCCCAGGGTGCAGGAGCTCGGCACCGTGCGCATCACCGCCGTGCAGGGGAGCGGTCCCACACTGGCCCGCCCCGCCACGGTCCTCGAAGGGCGCGCCCTCGACCGGCGCCTCGCCCCCTCCATCGCCGCCACCCTCGCCGGCGAGCCCGGCGTCACCGCCCGCAGCAACGGGCCGATGGCCACCCAGCCGGTCATCCGCGGCCTCGCCGGCGACCGCGTCCTCGTGCTCGAGGACGGCCAGCGCACCGGCGACATCGCCACCACCGCCGCCGACCACGCGGTCACCATCGACCCCATGACCGCCCGACGCGTCGAGGTGATCCGCGGCCCCGCCGGCCTCCTCTTCGGGAGCAACAGCCTGGGGGGCGTGGTCAACGTGGTGCGCGGCGACGTCCCCACCGAGCGCGCGCAGCGCCCCATCGCCGGCACCCTCGGCATCCACGGCGAGTCGGTCAACAACGGCGGGGCGGCCGTGGGCACCGTCCACGGCGGCACTGGGGCGCTCGCCTGGCGCGCCGGCGGCTCCTGGCGCACGGCGGGAGACACCCGGGCCCCCGGAGGGGCGCTCCCCTTCTCCGATCTGCGCGGCTACGACGTGGGCGCGGGCATCGCCCTCGTGGAGCTCCCCACCCGCCACGGCACCTGGCGCGTGGGCGGCGCGGCGCGCGCCGTGGCCAGCACCTACGGCGTCCCCGCCTCCTTCGCCGGCGTGGTGCTGCCGGGTGCGCACGACGGCGGTGTCTACGTGGACCTCAACCGCCGCACCGCCCGAGTGGACGCCGGCTGGCGTGCCGCCGCCACGGACACCGCGCCGCGCTGGCGGCCGCGCCTCACTGAGGCCAGCCTCTCCGGACAGTTCGTGCGCTTCGAACAGGCGGAGCTGGAGCGCGGCGGCTTCGTGGGCACCCGCTTCGGCCAGCTCATGGCCAACGGTGATGCGCTGGTGCAGTACGCGCGGCACGCCGGCGTCCCGGTGCGCGGCAGCGCCGGCGGCTGGCTGCAGTGGCGCGACTTCCGCGCCGAGGGGAGCTTCACCGGCACCCGGCCGGCCGTGGCGCGCGGCGCCGCCGCCTTCGTCATGGAGGAGTGGCAGCTGGCGTCGCTCTTCGACGGGCGCGATGTGCGCGTGCAGTGGGGGGTGCGCTGGGACGCCACCCGCATCGTCCCCCTGGACAGCACCGAGACGGCGCTGGTGCGCGACGTCCGCACGCGCGCCTTCACGGTGCCCACCGCCAGCGCGGGCGTCACCGCCGAGGTGGCCCCGGGCGTGGCGCTCGGGATGAGCGTGGCGCGCGCCTTCCGCCCCCCGGCGATCGAGGAGCTCTACTCGGCGGGGCCGCACCTGGCCACCTACGCGTACGAGGTGGGGAACCCGCGGCTGCGCGCCGAGCGCGGCGCCGGTGTCGACCTCTTCGCCCGCTGGTCCCGTGGCGGGGTGCGCGGCGACGTGGCGCTGTTTGCGATGCGGGTGGACGACTTCATCTACCAGCGCCCCTTGGTGGACCCCGCCACGGGGGAGCCGGTCCGCGACCGGCGGCTGCGCCGCTACAACGTGTACCAGGCCGACCAGGCGGACGCGCGCCTCCACGGCGCCGAGGGGCGCGTGGAATGGGCTCCGTCACGGTGGCGGGGGGTGGCGCTCGATGCCACCCTCTCCTGGGTGCGCGGCACGCAGCGCGCGCCGGAGGGGGGCGAGTGGACCCCGCTCCTCGCCATGCCGCCGATGCGCCTGCGCACGCAGCTGCGCCGCGACGGGCGCGCCTGGAGCGCGTCGGCAGGGGTGGAAGGGGCGCTGGCGCAGCGCCGCGTCCCCGCCCCCCCCGACACCCGCGGCACCACCACCTGCGCCCTCGCGGCCTCGCGCGCGGTGCGCGGCCCCGACGCGCCGGCGCTGCTCCCCGCAGAGTTCTGCGCCACCCCGGGGTGGCTGCTGGCCAACGCGAGCGTCGCCCGCCGCTGGTTCCTGGCCGGGCGCCTCCACGAGATCACCCTGGCCGCGGAGAACCTGCTCGACGCCGACTGGCGCGACCACCTCTGGCGCGCCAAGCAGGTGGCGCCGCAGCCGGGGCGCAACCTGCGCCTCCTCTACCGGTGGAGCTGGTGATGCGGACGCGTACCCCATGGCGCGCGCGCGCGACGGGACTCGCCCTGCTGGCGGCGGCGGTGACGGCGGCGTGCGAGCACCCGATCGCCGTGGTGACTCCGCACGCCGAGGTGGCCGACCTGGTGCTCCTCGACTCGGCCACCCGCACCGTCGTCGCGCGCACCCTCGACAACCGCGCCTGGAGCGGGGGGCCCGTCCCCCTTTGTGCCGAGGAGGCGCGCACCCTGGTGCCGCAGGTGCTGGACTTCCGCGGCGAGCCGGTGGACCTGGTGTCCCGCCGCGACCTGGAGCTCCGCGGCGAGAGCGCCGCCGCCAACGTGGCCTGGGAACCGCTGCGCGGGCGCGGCCGGCTGCTGGGGCTGGCCCCGGGAGCCACCCGCGTCCGCTTCCTTGTCTGGCACCTCACCCACGCCGACCTCGTGTCGCCGTGGCTCGATGTCATCGTGTACCCGCGGTCGGCGTGCCCCGTCGGCCGGCAACCCTGACGCCCCCATGCCCGCCTCCACGCCTACCCCGATGCCCGATCCCGTGACGCACTTGGTCATGCCCGCCTCCCAGCGCCCGCCCCGGCGGCGGTGGGTCCCCCGTCTGGCCCTGGGCCTCCTCGCGGCGTGCGGCGGAGGGGGCGACGTGACGGCCCCTCCGGCCGACGCCCCGCGGCTGGTCATCGCCAGCGTGGTGCTCGAGGACCCCGCCTCCGGGACCGTGTTCTTCTCCCACGACGATCACTGGCACGGCTTCCCCGTGGTCCCGGCAGGCGGGCAGCGCCCGCTGCGCGTCCACTTCGTGAAGCAGGGGCGCGCCCCTGACGACCACGATCTCCCGCCGCGGGTGGAGTGGTTCACGTTGCAGGCGTACCCGGATCACGCGCTGCCGGTGGTGATCGAAGACCCGACCCGCGCCCGATGGACCGGGGACCGGCTGGGCGGCACCCTGTTTGGCGAGGCCGCCGGGGCCTCGCGGATGTCGCTGCGCGTCTTTCGCGGCACCACGACTGTGTGGGAGGCGCCTCCGCTCAACCTGGTGGTGCGCTGAGGGGGGCGCCCCGCGCCCTGCCCATCGACCGGTGGCGCATCGACTACCCCCCGTTGCCGGCCGCCAGCGCACCGGCAGCAGGGCTCAGCAGGGCGAGATCCGCCACGCGCGGGAACCCCGGAAGCGAACCCGAGTAGAAGACTCGGCAAGGGAACTTGCCGGCGACCGCGGCGGTCCCCTCGCCCCAGTCCGCGCCCCCCCACGCCCGTGAGGACCCGGGCCCGGACGGCCACCGCGAAGGCCTGCCCTTCGCTTCCGGACGCTTCCATGCCCTCCACGCGCACCTCGCGCACGGCCGCCCTCCTTCTGGCGGCCTGCGCCCTCCCCCCGCTCACCGGCTGCGCCACCATCCGGCAGGACGAGATCGGCGTCAAGACCCGCTTCGGCCGGATTGCCAGCGGCCCCCTCAACCCCGGCGCGCAGTTCGTGATCCCCGGGGTCAACTCGGTCCTCAAGGTCCCGGCCCGCGTGGTCAACCGCGAGGTCCGCCTCGAGATGCCCTCCAAGGAGGGGCTCAACGTCGCCGCCGAGGTCTCCATCCTCTACCGCGCGCGCACCGACAACGTGCGGCAGATCCTCGAGACCAGCGGCACCCGCTACGAGGACGACGTCATCATTCCCGTCTTCCGCTCGGCCGCCGCCGACGTCTCCGCCCGCTACATGGCCAAGGACATGCACTCCGGCACCCGCACCGGCATCGAGCAGGCCATCAAGGCGCAGATGATGGAGACGCTCGGCTCGCGCGGCTTCGTGGTGGAGAACGTGCTCCTCAAGAGCATCCGCCTCCCCGCCGACCTGGCGCGCGCCATCGAGGAGAAGCTGGAGGCCGAGCAGCGCTCCGAGCAGATGCGCTTCGTGCTGGACCGCGAGCGCCAGGAGGCCGACCGCCGCCGCATCGAGGCGCAGGGGATCCGGGAGGCGTGGGACATCATCGCGCAGGGGCTCACCCCGCAGATCATTTCGTACCAGTCCATCGAGGCCTTCCGCGAGCTGGCGCGCAGTCCGAACGCCAAGGTGATCGTCACCGACGGCAAGGCGCCCATGCTGCTCACCAACGAACTGGGGAGCGACGGCTCCGCGGGGTCGGTGGCGCCCGCGGCCGAGCCGCCGCGCCGGATCGTGCGCCCCGCCGTCCCCGCCCCGACCGCGCCCCCCGCCGTCCGCCGGCCGTGACGCCCCGCGCGACAGCGCGCCCGGCGCGCCCGCGCGCGCTGTCGCTGGGGGTCGCCGCCCTCCTCGCGGGGGCGGCGGCCCCGCTGCACACCCCGCTTGAGGCCCAGTACTTCGGGCAGAACCGCGTGCGGTGGGAGCGCTTCGACGTGCGCGTGCTCCGCACGGCGCACTTCGACATCCACTTCGACCGCGCCGCCGAGCCCACGGTGCGGGAAACGGCGCGCAAGGCGGAGCGGTGGTATGCGCGGCTGTCCGCGCTGCTGGGGCACGAGTTCACGGCGCGCAAGCCGCTCATCCTCTACACCAACCACCCCGACTTCCAGCAGACCACGCTGGCCGACGCGCCGCTGGGGGAGGGGACGCGCGGCTTCGCGGAGTCGCTGCGCGACCGCCTCGTCATGCCGCTCACCGGCGTGGGGGCGGAGAATGACCACATCCTGGGGCACGAGATCGCCCATCTCTTCCAGTTCGACCTGGCCGAGCGCGCGCCGGAGGCGGGGGGGATGCTGCGCCTCCCGCTCTGGTTCGTGGAGGGGATGGCGGAGTACGTGGCGCTGGGGAGCGACGACCCGAACACGGCGATGTGGCTGCGTGCCGCGCTCGCGGACGACGCCCTCCCCACGCTCGACCGGCTCACCACCGACCCGCGCGTCTTTCCCTACCGCTACGGGCACGCCTTCTGGGCGTTCGCCGGGGGGCGCTGGGGGGACGAGGCGGTGCCGGCGCTGTTCCGCGCCGCGCTGCGGCTGGGGGTGCGCGGCGGCATCGAGCGGGTGCTGGGGGTGACGGTGGAGGAGTTCGAGGGGGAGTGGCATGCGCGCATCGCGGAGGCGTACGGCGCCCTCCTGGCCGAGCGGGAGCCGGCGGCGGCGCTGGGTGCGGCGCTGCTCCCGGAGGCGCGCGGGACGTTGGCGCTCAACCCGCAGCTCAGCCCCGACGGCGCGTGGCTCACCTACATCGGCCAGGACGCGCTGGGGCGCGTGGACCTGCGCCTGCGCGACATGGCCACCGGGCGCGAGGTCCGCTCGCTGGGGGCGGTGGCGCGCGACGGGCACACCGACGCCATCGCCTTCCTGTACGCGTCGGGGGCGTGGTCCCCCGACGGGCGGCTGTTCGCGCAGGTGGTGGTGCGCCGGGGCGACTCGGAGCTGGCGCTGCTGGATGTGGCGCGCGGCGCGCTGCGCGAGCGCATCCGCGTGCCCGGGGTGCAGGCGATCAGCGCCGTGGCGTGGTCCCCCGACGGGCGGCAGCTGGCCATCGCCGGCTCGCGCGATGGCCAGGGGGACCTGTTCCTGTACGACCTGGCGGAGCGGCGCGTGCAGCAGCTCACCAACGACGCGTACACCGAGCTGCACCCGGCGTGGGCCCCCAACGGGCGCTACATCGCGGTGGCCACGGACCGGCACGACGAGACCGACCTGCCGCGGCTGGCGTACGGCCGGTTGCGCCTGGCGCTGGTGGACCCGGTGGGGGGGCGCGTGCGCGCCGTCCCCGACCTGGGCTCCGGCGCGCGCATGATCAACCCGCAGTGGAGCGCCGACAGCCGGTCGCTGTACTTCGTGGGGGAGGTCGAGGGGGTGGCCGATGTCTTCCGGCTGGACCTGGCCCGGGGGGTGTTTGACCAGCTCACCCGGGTGCAGACCGGTGTGAGCGGCATCACCGCCCGCTCACCGGCGCTCACGGTCGCGGTGGCGACCAACACGGTGGTGGTCACCGTCTTCGACCACGACGGCTACCAGCTGGTGGTGCTCGACCGCTCACGGGTGGAAGGGTACCAGCGGCTGGCCGCCGATGAAGTGCCGATCACCGCGCCCATCCGCCAGGGGATGGGCGGCGTGCTCCCTCCCATCACGGCCTCCCCTTCGCCGCTGGTGGATGCCATGCTGGCCGACGGCGCGGAGGGGCTGCCGGGGCCCACGGCGGGGGCGCCCTTCATCACGCGGTACCGCCCGCGCCTGGGGCTGGAGGGGATCGGGGTGCCGTCGGCAGGCGTGTCGGCCGGCACGTACGGCACCGCGGTGGGGGGCGGCCTCAGCCTGCTGTGGGGCGACCTGCTGGCCAAGCGCCGGCTGGGGCTCGCGGTGCAGGCACAGGGGCGGGTGCAGGATGTGGGCGGACAGCTGCTCTACCTCAATGCCGTGTCGCGCTGGACCTTGTTCACGTCGCTGGGGCACACGCCGGTGACCTCGGCGGTCAGCTCGGCCGGGGTGGTGCGCGCGCGCGACGCCGCCGGCAATCCGCTGGACGTGGTGCTCTCGGAAACCGGGCTGGCGCGGACCGTGGTGCAGGAGGCGGCGGCGGGCGCGCAGTATCCGTTCTCGCGCACGCGGCGCGTGGAGCTGGCGGCCACCGGCACGCGCCTTACGCAGTCGGTGGACCTCACGCGGCAGGTGGCGGACCCGCGCACGGGGCGCGTGCTGGACCGCCAGCGGGTGCGCGGGGGCGCCGCGCCCCCGCTGCAGTACGCGCGCTGGAGCGTGGCGTTGGTGGGGGACGACGCCGTGTTCGGCGCCACGTCGCCGCAGGCGGGGTGGCGCTACCGGGTGGAGCTGTCGCAGACGGCGGGACCCACGTCGTATGCGGGGGTCAGCACCGACGGGCGGTGGTACCGGCCGGTGTGGCGGGGCACGCTGGCGCTGCGGGGGATGCATGTGGGGCGGTACGGCCGCGATGCGGCGCGCGACGCGCTCACGCCGCTGTTCCTGGGGACGGGGACGCTGGTGCGCGGCTACACCGCCGAGTCGATCGCGTGGCAGGAGTGCGCGCGCAGCGTGTCCCTGGAGCGGTGCGCCGCCTTCGACCGGCTGCTGGGGACGCGGATGGCGGTGGCCAACGCGGAGCTGCGGCTGCCGCTGGACCGGCTGGGGGTGGGCGGCGTGGCGCTGGAGGTGGCGCCGTTCGTGGACGCGGGGCTGGCGTGGCGCGCGGGGGACGCGGTGGGGCTGTCGCCCGGAGCGCTGTCCCGCCGCGGGGATGCCGTGCGGCGACCGGTGCTGTCGCAAGGGGTCAGCGTGCGCCTCAACCTGGGGGTATTGATCCTGGAGGCGTTCCACGCGCGGCCGCTGCAGCGCGCCGGGGGCGGCGTGTTCGGGATCAACCTGGCGCCGGGGTGGTGAACGGGGCCGGACGGCCCCGCCCTACCGCCCCGGTTTCCGCGGGAACATCCCCTCCCGGTTGGCCAGCGTGTACGCGGTCCACGCCATCACCGTGGCCGCCTGCTGCAGGTCCTCGGGGATCAGCCGCTCGAAGGTGTCGCTGTTGGAGTGGTGCGTGCGGATCAGGTACTCCAGCGGATCCTGCAGGAAGGTGAACCCCGGGATCCCGACGTCGTCGAAGTCCTGGTGCTCGTTCCCCCCCACGTTCCCCTTGGCCACCTTCAGCACCCCCATCGGCCGCAGCGGCGCGAACAGTTGCTCGAAGATCGGCTGCATCGTCGGATGCGACTGGTCCCAGATGCCGCGGATGCGCCCCGCGCCGTTGTCGAGGTTGAGGTACACGGAGATCTTCGGCCACAGTTCGGGGTGCTTCGCGATCCACCCGCTCACCCCCAGGTGGCGCCCCTCCTCCGAGGTCCAGATCCCCACGCGGATCGTGCGCCGCGGGGTGAGCCCCGTGGCCTTGAGGATGCGCATCGCCTCGATCGCCACCGCCACCCCGGCGGCGTTGTCCGTGGCGCCGGTGCCGGCGTGCCAGCTGTCCAGGTGGCCGCCGAACATCACCACCTCGTCGGCCTTGTCGCGCCCCGGCAGCTCGGCCAGGGTGTTGTATCCCAGCGAGTCGTCGGTCACCCAACGGTTCTGCGCCTGCAGCTCCACCTCCACGGGAATGCCGCGGCGCACGTTGCGCCACATCTGGCCGTACGGCTCGTAGCTGGCCACCAGCGCCGCCACCGGCTCACCCCCGATCCCCGCCCGGATGTTGTGCCACCCCGGGATGGCCGACACACGGATCCCGCCGTAGGGAATGGGGGAGGAGACCAGCACCGCCGCCACCCCTTCGCGCTTGAACACCCGCAGCACGTCCTCGAACCGCTCCGGCACCTTGCGCCGGTCCAGCCGCACCTGCTGCGGCGACCAGAGGAAGTCGGGGCGCAGCGTGGGATCGTCCAGCATCTCCGGCGTGAAGCGGCGCGCGCGCGGGGGATCCTCCATGCGCATGTAGTCCAGCGGCTCGTAGTAGTAGGTGCTCTGGTCCAGCGGCGGCGCCCCCCACAGCACCACCTTCCCCTTGAGCTTCCCCCCCTGCTCGCGCAGCAGCGTGGCCGAGTCGGTGTGCGCCAGCGCCACGACGGGGGCGCGCACGAGGCCGGCGGTGCTGCCGCTCCACGCCATCGGCTGCGCCACCAGCGGCTGCGGATACGGCGTGAGCACGTTCCCCGCGTAGCGCACCCGCTCCCATCCGCGCCCCCACGTCCCCCACGGCTCCACCACCACGTTGGACAGCCCGAAGCCGCGCAGCTGCTCGGCGGTCCACAGGTTGGCCTGCTTCACCGCCCGCGACCCCTGCGGGCGCGGACCGATCACGTCGGTGAGGTAGCCGGCGATGGCCATCACCTGCGAGCGCTGCGTGGCCTCCTCGCGGATTCTGGCCAGCGCGTCCAGGTCCACCCGCTCGGCCACCACCTGGGCGGCCAGCCGTGCCTGGGGCGGCACGGTCAGGGTGGCCGCCAGCAGCGCAAGGGCAACGGGAACGGCGCGGCGCGAACGGGACATGGGGGGCACCCGGAGGGAGGGAGGGAACGGCACGGGGGTCAACGCAGGGCGGCCGCGAGGGCGGTAGCGGCGGCGTCCACCTGCGCCGCGTAGCGCCGCACCGCCGCCACCAGCCGCTCGATGGCGTCGCGCGCCACCGCCGCGTCGGGGCGCTCCACCACGGCGCGCGTGAGGTGCGGGAACGGGTTCACGCCGGTGCGGCTGTACAGCCCGGTGGTCCCCATGACCAGGTGCCGGTTGTAGCGCGGCCCGCGCGTGGTGTCGGGATCCAGCAGCGCCTGCTCCGCCTGGTAGAGGCGCGCGTTCACCGGCGCCAGCGCGTTCCAGCGACGGGCCGCGTCGTCGGGCGACAGCCGCGCGAGGGGCGCGGCCGCCGCCTCGTAGCGCGCCGCCGTCTGCGCCAGCGTGTCCAGCGCCTCCCACAGCGGGGCCAGCGGCAGCGCCCCCACGCGCGGCGTGGCGCGGGCCACCTTGTCGATGTCCTCCAGCTGTCGGCGCCACAGCGGCGCCACGCCGGTGAAGGCAAAGGGGAGGAGCGGCGCGTCGGCCAGCCGCAGCGCCGCCATGGTGAAGGTGCGCGACAGCAGCGCCACCGTGCCGAAGCCGGGGTCCAGGAAGCGCGAATAGTACTGGTACGTCTCGTAGCGCGTGTGGCGCGCCCCCAGCGGCCCCGTGCGCCCGCTGTACGCCATGTGCATGGCGGGGATCCCCAGCTTGAGCCCGAAGGGGGCCGCGTCGGTGTTGAGCCCCATGGGCGCCAGCGCGAAGGGGCGCGCCCCCGCGCCCGCCACCGTCGTCACCGATCCCCCGGGGTTCATGATCCCCGGGCCCTGCTGCCACGCCTGCAGCACCGACACCCCCCGCTCGGGATCCGGCAGGTCGCGCAGCAGCTCCTGCACGAAGGGCTGCAGCGACGGCGGCCCCTGCGCGCGGAACCACCCCGCCTGCACGTTGTCGCCATTCAGGTACACGATGGCGCTGCGCCGCAGCGCGTCGGCGTGGCGGTCCATCCATGCCAGCGACCCCAGGATCCCCAGCTCCTCGCCGTCCCACGCCAGGAACTTGAGCGTGCGCGCCGGGCGCCACCCGCGGGCGCGCAACTGCGCCAGCGTGCGGAGCGCCTCGTCGATGGCCACCAGCGAGGAGATCGGGTCGTCGGCGCCGGGGCCGCCGATGGCATCATGGTGCGTCCCCACGAGCACCCACTGCGCCTCGCTGCGCGCGCCGGGGATGGTGGCCACCACGTTGTACAGCGTGCGCACCGCCCAGTCGGAGCGGAGCGCCATGCGCACGCGCGCGGGGCCGCCCCCGCCCAGCCGGTACGTCACGGGATACGCGCCGCGCCATGCCTCCGGCGCCAACGTCCCGGTCAGGTGCCGCAGCATGGGGAGCGCGTCCTGCCCGGCGATGACCATGACCGGGATGGTCGGCAGCCCCCCCGCGTTGCCGGGGGCGCCCGGTCCGCCCATGAGGTCGGTGAGCTCGTCGCTCCCCGCATGGCTGCCGGTGCGGATGGCAAACTCGGGGCGCCGCGCCCCCTTGGGGTAGGCTTCGCCAGTGTAGAACCCCTCGTCCTTGGGGTCGTGGTACACCAGCACCCCCACCGCCCCCCGCTCCGCCGCGAGGCGCCACCTGGGCGCGGAGACCCCGCCGTCGCGCGCCAGCACGATCTTCCCCCGCACGCTGATCCCCAGCGAGTCCAGCAGGCGATAGTCCTCCTGGAAGCCGTAATTCACGTACACCACCTCGGCGGTCACGTCGCCGTCGGCGGCAAACCCCGCAAACGACGGGATGTACCCGGGGGCCATGGTGGCGGGGTCCTCGGGGAGCCCCGGCTCCTGCAGCGTGGCCGCATGCCGCTCGGGGGACACCAGCTCCACCACCTGCGACACCGGCAGCGGGATGCGCGCCGGGAAGGTCTCGATCTGCGCGGCCACCCCGAACGACCGCCAGCGCGCCAGCAGCGCCTCGGCCACCGCGCGCGACGCCGGCGTCCCCACCAGGTGCGGCCCCCGCGTGAGCCGCTCCATGTGCGCCGCCAGCGTGTCGCGGTTGGGGACGGCGCGCCCCTCGGCCTCGCGCGCGCGCTGCGCGGCCACCTGCGCGTCAGGGAAGCCGCGGATCCCCTCCTGGGCGGCCAGGGGGGACCCCCCGGCAACCAGGACGGCGCCGAGCGCCAGCAACGCGGGGGACGGCGGGAACACACGGGCCATGGGGCGCGCTCCGGAGCGGGACGGGAGGGCCGGCATGGACCTCCCCTGCTCTCCACTACGGGCGACAGCTCCCGGCGTACCAACGGCGCCCCTTGGTACCTCGCGCGCGCTCCCGCGTAGTCCGGGGAGGTCCAGTCCATCTCTCCGGAGCCTGCCATGCCGCTGTCGCGCCCCGCCGTGCCGATGCACACCCCCCCCGTGATGGCGCTGGCCGCCGCGGCCGCCCTGTCGGCCCAGCAGCCCCCCGCCCGGGCGAGCACCGCGCCCTTCACCCTGGCCGACGTGCGGTCCTACCCGTACGCCAACGAGCTGGTGGCCGCCACCCGCGCCCAGCGCGTGGCGTACGTGCGCGACCGGCAGCTGTGGCTCGCCCCCATGGACGGCAGCGCGTCGCCGCGGCGCATCGTGACGGTGCGCGGCGACCTCCGCGAGCCGCAGTGGTCCCCCGACGGGCGCCACCTGGCCTTCGTGGCCGACCGCGACGACCACGCCTTCGTGGGTGTCTACACCAACGACAGCACCCCGATCCGCTGGATGGCCCCCAGCACCGGGCGCGACAACCAGCCGCGCTGGTCCCCCGACGGGCGGCGGCTGGCGTTCGTGCGCCGCCCCGGCGTGGGAGGACCGCCGGATTCCGTGCTCCGCCCGCCGCCGCTCCCATGGCGCCTGCTGGTGGCCGTCGTCACCACCGGCGAGGGGCGCGTGGTGTGGAAGGCGCCCGCCACCCGTCGCGGCGGCTATGCACGCACGTTCCCGCCGGCGCCGCTGTATGCCGCCAACGGGACGCTGGTGTTCCGTAGCTACGAGGACGGGTGGCCGCACCTGTACGCGGTGCGCGACACCGGCGGCCCGGCGCGGCTGCTCACCCCCGGCGCGTGGAGGCGCGCGGCGTCCCGTACGAGGAGCGCATCATCCCCGACGACAACCACCACTGGGTGCGCCACGTGAACTCGCTGCGCGTTTGGCAGGCCACGGCGGACTTCCTCGGCCGGTACCTCCACCCATGACCCCCGTGGCGCGGGACCCGCACATCCGCCTGGCGCTGGCCGACGGGGTGCTGGACGTGGAGTTGCACCGCCCGGCGCGCCGCAACGCCATCACGCAGGGGATGTACGCCGCCCTCGCCGACGCCTTCGACACCGCCTCGGCACGCGACGACGTGGGGGCGGTGCTGCTGCGCGGGCAGGCCGATTGCTTCACCGCCGGGAACGACCTGGACGACTTCACCACCGCCGGTACCCGGCGCGAGCGCGCCGGCCACCGCTTCCTGCACGCCATCGCCGGGTGCGCCGTCCCCATCGTGGCGGCGGTGGGGGGGCCCGCCATCGGGGTGGGCGCCACCATGCTGCTGCACTGCGACTTCGTGCTCGCGGCGCACCGCGCGCGCTTCCAGCTGCCCTTCGTGCCACTGGGGCTCTGCCCCGAGGGGGGCTCCAGCATGCTGCTGCCGCAGCGGGCGGGGATGCGGCTGGCGGCGGAGCTGCTCTACCTGGGGGACCCCTTTGACGCCGCGACAGCGGTGCGGGCGGGGATCGCCACCGCGGTGGTCCCCGAGGGAGCGCTGCTGGAGGAGGCCCGCGCGCTGGCGGGGCGACTGGCCCGCCAGCCGCGGGAGGCGTTGCGCGCCACCAAGGCGCTGCTGCAGGGGACGCTGGGGCGCACCGCCGTGCAGGCCATCGAGGACGAGTACCCGACCTTCGAGCGGCTGCTGGCCTCCCCCGAGGCCCAGGCGCGCATCGCGGCGCGACGGGCGGCCAAGGGCGCGGAGAGAGACGGCGCGGAGAGAGACGGCGCGGAGAGAGACGGCGCGGCAGGCGCGTATTCCACCGGTAGATTATAGCGAGGCCTTCCCCACCGGCGACGCGCGGCCACGCCGCGCGCCACCTCCGCCCCGCCATCCACCGGAGTCTGCGCCATGCCCCGCCGTCCGCTCGCCCTCGTCGGACTCGCCCTCCTCCCCCTGGTCGCCACCGCCGCACACGCGCAGGCCGCACACGCGCAGGCCGCCCCGCGCGCCGCCATGCGCGCGCGCATCGACGCCATCATCCAGGCGCCCATCGCCGCCGGCACGCTCGCCGGCGCCTCCATCGCCGTCATCCGCGGCAGCGACACCATCGCGGTGAAGGGATACGGCAAGGCCAACCTCGAGCTGGGGGTCGCCACCCCCGCCAACGCCATCTACGAGATCGGCTCCGTCACGAAGCAGTTCACCGGCGCCGCCATCATGCAACTGGTCGAGCAGGGACGCCTGTCGCTCGACGACGACCTCGGCCGGTGGGTCCCGGAGTTCAAGGCCAACGGCCGCCGCCTCCCGCTGCGCCGCCTCCTCGACCACACCTCCGGCATCCGCAGCTACACCGAAATCGAGGCCGCGCGCGCCATCATTCCGCTCACCCTCCCGCGCGACACGCTGCTGCGCCTGGTGGAGGGCGCCGGCTACGACTTCGAGCCCGGCGAGGAGCAGATCTACAACAACTCGGCGTTCTACCTCGCCGGCCTCGTCATCGAGAAGGTCACGGGGATGCCCTACGCGCAGTACGTCGAGGAGAAGCTCCTGCGCCCCGCCGGCATGCGCGACGCGCACTACTGCAGCGAGTCGGCGGTGCGCCCGCGCAAGACCTCCGGCTACGACTGGGACGGCAAGGCGCTCATCCAGAAGCGCCCGCTCAGCCACCTCTGGCCCTACGCCGCGGGATCGCTCTGCTCCACCGCGGTGGACCTGGTGCGCTGGAACGAGGCCTTGCACCGCTCGCGCCGCATCCTCGGCGCCGCCGCGTACCGCGAGATGACCACCGCCGACACGCTGCGCGACGGCGCGCGCATCGGCTACGCCAAGGGGCTCGGACTGTACCCCGTGCTGGGGCGCCCCGCGCTGCACCACGGCGGCGGCATCAACGGGTGGACCACGCACAACCTGTACTTCCCCGCCGAGTCGCTCTCCGTGGTCGTGCTCTTCAACAGCGCCTCCCCCGCGGCCCCGGCCGAGGCGGCGGAGAAGATCGCCGAGGCGGTGCTGGGGCGCCGTCCCGTGGCGGCGAAGGCGATGGACGGCGACGCGGCGCGCTTCGCCGGGCGCTACACCGGGCGCGGACGCGGCGCCCCGGCCGAGATGACCATCGCGGTGGCCAACGGTGCGGTGACCGCCAGCATGCGCGGCGCCTCGCGCCCGCTCACCTACCTGGGGAACGGCACCTTCACCGACGGGAACATGCAGCTGCTGTTCCGTGAGGAGGGGGGCAAGGTGGTGTCGC
>JBILED010000302.1:0-3035 GCA_044352305.1 Gemmatimonas sp. | reverse complement strand
CACCGGTACGCCACGTGGGCCGAGCTGGAGCGGTACTGCGAGGGGGTGGCCAGCTCGGTGGGGGAGATGTGCACGTACGTGTTCGGGGTGCCGGCCGGGCCCGCGTTGCTGCCGCAGGCGATCCGCTATGCGCGCACGCTGGGGACGGCGATGCAGCTGACCAACATCCTGCGGGATGTGGGGGAGGATGCGCAGCGCGGGCGGTGCTACCTGCCGGGCGAGGATCTGGCGCGCTTCGGGCTGACGGCCGAGGAGGTGCTGGCCGGGGCGCGCACGGGGCTGGGGCGCGACCCGCGCTGGGCGCGGCTGATGGCGTTCGAGGTGAGCCGGGCGCGGGCGCTGTATGACGCGGCGATGCCCGGGATTGCGCTGCTGTCGGCCGACGCGCAGGGGTGCGCGGCGGCGTGCGCCACGGGGTATGCCGGGATCCTGGGGGCGATCGAGGCGCAGGGGTACGACACCCTCACCGCGCGAGCGCGCCTGGGGCGGCTGGCGCGGGTGGGGATCCTGTGGCAGGCGTGGCGCTACCGCGCCCCCGTCCCCGACCTGTCGGCGCTGGGCCACGGCCCGCGCATCGAGTGGGAACCCAACGCGGCGTCGGCGTCGTCCGACGCCCTTGTCCGCCTGGCCTGAGGCCCGTTGCGCATGACTCCGACCCTCGACCACGACGATTCCGCGTCGCTGCTCTTCCGCATCGCCTCCTTCGCGCTGCTGGGGCACCTGGCCTTCAGCGCCTTCTCGGCGTTCGCGTTCGCCACCTTCCTGCACCCGCCGTACCCGGCGTGGCTGCAGACGCCGCAGAACCAGAAGGTGATGGCCATCGGCTACACGTACGGCGGGGCCACCACGGTGACGCTGGGGGCGGTGGCGGGGCTGGCGTTCCTGGCGCATGCGGTGGGGATGCGGCGGGCGCTGGCGGCCTTTGCGGCGTCGCTGGCGCTCGCGTTCCTCTCGGAGTACGCCGGCACGGTGACCGACTATCCGTTCGGGGCGTACGAGTACACCAGCCAGCTGGGGTACAAGATCCTGGGGCGGGTGCCCTTCAACATCCCCACGTCGTGGTTCTACATGCTGGTGGCGTCGCTGGCCATCTGCGGGCGACTGCTGCCGGCCACCGACGACAACGCCTCCAAATGGTGGTGGGCGTTGGTGGGCGGGGTGGTGCTGACGCTGTGGGACGTGTCGATGGACCCGGCGATGGTGAAGACCAACCACTGGTTCTGGCAGATCGGCGACCTCTCCGACCGCGGGGCGTTCCAGCAGTTCATCGGGACGCCGATCTTCTTCGGGATGCCGCTGACCAACTGGCTGGGGTGGCTGCTGACGGGGATTCTCGTGGCGCGGGTGATGCTGGCGATCATTCCCCCGTCGCAGTGGGCGGCGCAGGTGTCGCCGGCGCGCCTGCCGCTGGCGCTGTACGCCATCAACGGGCTGTTGCCGCTGGCCATCTGCTTCCGGTGGGAGATGGTGCCGGCGGGGGTGCTGGGGCTGATTGCCATGGCGGTGCCGCTGGGGCTGGCGCTGCGGAACGATCCCGCGCTGCGGGGGGCGGGCACCGCGGCGCCCCGTCGGGCGTTGTCCCCTCAGGGATAGGCGCGTGGGGGCGATGGAGGCGCTGCGTCCCATCTTCGACTCCGACTGGCTCCCCATCGGGATCCTGGTCCTGATCGTGGTGGAGGCGGCGCTGATCGTGCGGTACCAGCGGCGGCACCCCGACGGGCCGCTGGGGGCGCCCAACGTGCCTCGGCTGCTCACGTTTCTGGGCGCCGGCGGGTCGCTGGTGGCGGCGATGATCTTCCACCGGCGCCCCGAGCCCGCCCCCGCGCTGTTCGCGCTGGCCATGCTGGCGGCGCTCGTGATTCACGTCTGGCACATCCGGGTTCTGTTCCGTCGCTGACCGGCGGGGGAGCCCGCTCCCCCTTTCTCCTTGGCACCACGCATGCGCATCATCGTCATCGGCAGCGGGTTCGGCGGGCTGGCCGCCGCCATCCGCCTGCAGGCCCAGGGGCACCAGGTCACGGTCGTCGAGAAGCTCGACAAGCCCGGCGGACGGGCCTACGTCTTCGAGCAGGACGGCTTCACCTTCGACGCCGGTCCCACCATCGTCACCGCCCCGTGGCTGATTGACGAGCTGTTCGCTCTCACCGGGCGCCCCACGGACGACTACGTCCGGCTGGTTCCGCTGGACCCGTTCTACAACATCCGCTTCGAGGACGGGTCGGTGTTCCACTACAACGGGGACAAGGAGGCCCTGGTGCGCCAGGTGGCCGCCTTCAACCCTGCCGATGTGGACGGCTACCTGCGCTTCCGCGCCAAGGCGTGGGAGATCTTCAACGTGGGGATGCCGCTCATCGACAAGCCCTTCCTGACGATGGGCTCGATGGCGCGCGCGCTCCCCGACCTGGTGCGCACCCGCGCCGACAAGTCGGTCGCCGCGCTGGCCGACCAGCACATCCAGGACCCGCGGCTGCGGCAGGTGTTCTCCTTCCACCCGCTGCTGGTGGGGGGGAACCCGTACCGCGCCTCGTCCATGTACGCGCTGATCCACAAGCTGGAGCAGCAGTGGGGGGTCCTGTTCGCGATGGGCGGCACCGGGGCCATGGTGCGCGGGTTCGTGCAGGCCTTCGAGGACCTGGGGGGCACCATCCGCTACGACAGCGAGGTGGCGGAGATCCTCCTCCCCCCCGGCGTCCGGCGCGCCACCGGCGTGCGGCTGGCCGATGGCGAGACGCTGTCCGCCGACGCGGTGGTGTGCAATGGCGACGTGGTGCAGGCGCACCGCACGCTGCTGCCGGCGTGGGCGCGCCCGTCCATGAGCGACGCGAAGACCGAGCGGCTGCGGCTGTCCATGTCGCTGTTCGTGATCTACTTCGGCACCAACCGGCAGTATCCGGACATCGCGCACCACGAGATCATCATGGGCCCCCGGTACCGGGAGCTGCTGGAGGACATCTTCGAGCGGAAGATCCTCGCCGACGACTTCTCGCTGTACCTGCACCGCCCCACGGCCACCGACCCCACGCTGGCCCCCCCGG
>JBILED010000301.1:0-3039 GCA_044352305.1 Gemmatimonas sp. | reverse complement strand
GCCATGCGCGATGGCGCGCGCGCGGTGGCGCTGGTGGCGCCGGTGCTGGAGACCCCCAAGCTGTCGGCGGTGCAGGTGGTGATGGCGCTGGCCACGCAGGCGCTGGGGCTGGCGTGGGGGCGCGCGCGGCGCGACGCGGGGGTGCCGACGCACCTGCTGGCCAAGGGGTACTGGGACTACCTCAAGCAGACTGGGGGCGGCTACCTGGGGCGCCCGTGGGGGGAGGCGGTGTCCGCGTGGACGCGGGCGGTGGACCGTTGGAGCGCGGCGTCGTGCGCGGCGGCGCTGGAGCAGCTGCTGGAGGCCGACCAGCTGCAGAAGGAGACCACGGTGTCGTCTGGCGGGCAGCTGCTGGAGACGGTGGTGCTGGCGCTGTGCGTGCCCGAGGGGCGCTCGCGGTCCCCCCGGGGGCGCAGTGCGGTGGCGGGGCGCCGGCCATGAGCGCGCTGGAGACGCCGCTGATGCAGCAGTACCGGGAGATCAAGGCGCGCCACCCGGGGGCGATCCTGTTTTTCCGGATGGGGGACTTCTACGAGATGTTCCTCGAGGACGCCGAGGTGGCGTCGCGGGTGTTGGGGCTGACGCTCACCTCGCGCAACAACGGCGGGGCCTCGGACGTGCCGTTGGCGGGGATTCCGGTGAAGGCCGCAGGGGAGTACCTGCGCCGGCTGGTGGGGCAGGGGTATCGCGTGGCGGTGTGCGAGCAGGTGGAGGACCCCAAGCTGGCCAAGGGGATCGTCAAGCGCGAAGTGATCGAGACGATCACCCCCGGGGCCGTCTTTGCGGACGACCTGCTGGAGGGGGCGCGCGCGAACTACGTGTGCGCGGTGGCCACGGCGGCCGAGGTGCTGCGCGACGGCGATGCGGGGCAGGTGGGGGTGGCGGCGGCCGACCTGTCCACCGGCGAGCTGCGGCTGGCGGTGGCGGGGTTGGCCGACTTGGGGGCGCTGTTGGCGCGGTTGGCGCCGCGGGAGCTGCTGCTGGTGGCTGGCGGGGATGCGGCGGTGGCCAAGGTGTGCGCGGTGGCGGCGGAGCGCGCGCTGGTGACCGAGCGCGAGCGGTGGGTGTTTGACGCCGCGATGGCGGCCGACGAGCTGGCGCGGCAGTTTGGCGTGCGCGGGCTGGACGGTTTTGGCATTGACGTGCGCGACCATGCGCGCGGCGACCAGGCGATGGTGGGGGCGGCGGGGGCGCTGCTGCGCTACCTGCGCGAGCTGCAGCCGGGGGGCGTGCCGCACCTGGCGCCGCCGGTGGTGGAGCGTCCGGGCGGGGTGATGCCGCTGGACGAGATGACGCGGCGCAACCTGGAGCTGGTGGAGTCGATGCGCGGGGGTGACGCGCAGGGGACGCTGCTGCAGGTGATGGACCGCACGGCGACGCCGATGGGGCAGCGGCTGCTGCGGCAGTGGCTGCTGGCGCCGCTCCTGGAGCGCGCGGCGATCGAGGCGCGGCAGGATGCGGTGTCGGCGCTGGTGGCGGACCCCGTGGGGCGCGCGGCGGTGCGTGCGGCGCTGGACGGGGTGCGCGACGTGGAGCGGCTGGCCAGCAAGGCGGCGGCGGGGCGCGGCACGCCGCGCGACCTGCGCGGGCTGGGGGATTCGCTGGCGCGATTGCCCGAGGTGGCGCGGTCGCTGCGCACGGTGGTGGGGAATGGTGCGCCTGCGGAGGGCTCGGCCGGGGTGCTGGCGGCGCTGCTGGCCGACTGGGACGACGGCGCCGACGTGGCGGCCGAGGTGACGGCCACGCTGGTGGAGCGGCCGCCGCTGCAGCTGGGGGAGGACCCCACCATTGCCGAGGGGGTGGACGCGGAGCTGGACCGGCTGCGCGCCACGCGCGACGGCGGGCGCGACGCGATTGCGACCATCCAGGCGGAGGAGCGGGCGCGGACGGGCATCGCATCGCTCAAGGTGGGGTACAACCGGGTGTTCGGGTACTTCATCGAGATTTCCAACGCCAACCGGCATCTCGTGCCGGCGGACTACCAGCGGCGGCAGACGCTGACGGGGGCGGAGCGGTACGTGACGCCGGCGCTCAAGGCGTACGAGGAGGCGGTGCTGGGGGCGGCGGAGCGGATCGAGGCGCGGGAGCGCGCGCTGTTCGAGGGGCTGCGGCGGCGGGTGGGGGAGGCGATTGCGCGGTGGCAGCGGGTGGCGCGGACGGTGGCCACGCTGGACGTGCTGGCGAGCTTCGCGGAGGTGGCGGAGCGGGAGCAGTACGTGCGGCCCGTGCTGCACGACGGGGTGGCGCTGGAGATTCGCGGGGGGCGCCATCCGGTGGTGGAGCGGATGATGCCGCGCGACCAGTTCATTCCGAACGACCTGGTGCTGGAGGCGTCGTCGCCGATGATCGTGCTGACGGGGCCGAACATGGCGGGGAAGAGCACGATCCTGCGGCAGGTGGGGCTGATCCAGCTGCTGGCGCAGGTGGGGAGCCAGGTGCCGGCGCGGGCGGCGCAGCTGCCGATCGTGGACCGGCTGTTCACGCGGGTGGGGGCCAGCGACCACCTGGTGCGGGGACAGAGCACGTTCATGGTGGAGATGGCGGAGACGAGCGCCATCCTGAACACGGCGACGGCGCGGTCGTTGGTGCTGCTGGACGAGATCGGGCGCGGGACGAGCACGTACGACGGCGTGTCGATTGCGTGGAGCGTGAGCGAGCACCTGCACGACCAGATCGGGTGCAAGACGGTGTTTGCCACGCACTACCACGAGCTGACGCAGCTGGCGGAGGAGCTGCCGGGGGTGCGGAACTTCACGGTGGCGGTGCGGGAGGTGGGGGACCGGGTGCTGTTCCTGCACACGCTGGTGCCTGGCGGGGCGGACCGGAGCTACGGGATCGAGGTGGGGCGGCTGGCGGGGTTGCCGGCGCCGGTGATTGCGCGGGCCAAGGAGGTGCTGGCGCTGCTGGAGGGGGAGGGGTCGCAGATGGCGTCGCGGCTGACGGCGCCCCCCGAGGCGGGGGGGAAGACGCAGGGGCGTCGGGGGCGTCCGGGTCCGCGCCTCAAGGGACATGGTCCCGGGGCGCAGCTGGGGTTTTTTG
>JBILED010000300.1:0-3041 GCA_044352305.1 Gemmatimonas sp. | reverse complement strand
AGGCCATCATCGAGCAGCCGGCGCCCAAGCAGGCGCTGTTCGCGCGGCTCGAGGCGCTGGTGAAGCCCACCGCCATCATCGCCTCCAACACCTCCGGCATCCCCATGGCGGTGCTGCTGGAGGGGCGGGGCGCCGCCTTCCGCCGCCGCTTCCTGGGCACGCACTTCTTCAACCCGGTGCGGTACATGCACCTGTTGGAGCTCATCCCCACCGCGGAGACCGACCCGGCGGTGCTGGCGGCGATGCGCGAATTCGCCGAGCGCACGCTGGGGAAGGGGACGGTGGTGGCCAAGGACGTGCCAGGGTTCATCGCCAACCGGCTGGGGGTCTTCGGCATGGTGGCCACCATGCGCGGCATGGAGCGGCACGGCCTCACCATCGACGAGGTGGACGGGCTCACGGGGGCGCTCATCGGGCGGGCGCGCACGGCGTCGTTCCGCACCAGCGACCTGTCGGGGCTGGACGTGATGGCGCACGTCACCGCGGGCATCGGCGCGGCCACCGGTGAGGACTTCGCGCTCCCCGCCTGGGTGCACGAGGCGCTGGTGGGGGCGGGGAAGCTGGGGGACAAGACCGGCGGCGGCTTCTACACCAAGACGCCGCAGGGGACGCTCACCTTCGACTGGCGCACGCGCACCTACGTGCCGCAGCAGCGCCTCGAGGGAGGCGAGCTGGGGGCGCTCATCAAGCTGCCGGTGGCGCAGCGGCTGGCCGCGGCGCGGCAGCTCCCGGGAGCCCACGGCGACTTCCTGCGCGAGCACCTGGTGGAGGTGGCGCACTACACGCTGCAGCGGGCGCCCGAGCTGGCGCACGACCTCCCCGCCATCGACCGGGCCATGGAGTGGGGGTACGGCTTCGAGGCCGGCCCCTTCCGCGTGATCGACGCGCTGGGGGTGGCGTGGCTGCGCGGCGAGTTTGCGGCGCGCGGGCTGGCCGAGCCGCCGCTGCTCACGCAGCTGATGGACGCCGGGGGGACGGCCTTCCATCGCGACGGCGAGGTGTTCGGTTTTGATGGCGCGTTCCACGCCGTGGCCCCGGTGCCCGGACGCCTGTCGCTGGTGGGGCTGGCGGCGGCGGGGAAGGTGCTGGCCGACAACGGCGTGTCGCGGCTGGTGGACCTGGGCGACGGGGTGGCCTGCTTCGAGTTCCGCTCCAAGATGAACTCCCTGGGGCAGGGGGTGCTGGAAGGGCTCGTGACGGCGCTGGAGACGGTGGATCGCCTGGGGTACCACGGCATGGTCATCGGCAACGAGGACCCGCGCGCCTTCAGCGTGGGCGCCGACCTGGCCGCCGTGGCGTTTGGCGTGTCCGCCGGGATGTGGGACGAGCTGGCCGAGTCGTGCCGGCAGTTCCAGGAGACGGTGCAGGCGGTGCGGCGCGCGCCGTTCCCCGTGGTGGCCGCCCCTGCGGGGATGACCCTGGGGGGCGGGTGCGAGTTCGCGATGCACGCCGACGCCGTCCAGGCGCACGCCGAGACGTACATGGGGTTGGTGGAGGCGGGGGTGGGGCTGCTCCCGGGCGGGTGCGGCACCACCGAGCTGCTGTTCCGCTTCAGCACCGCGCTGGCGCCGTACGACGACGTGGACGCGTTCGCCGCGGTGGCACGCGCCTTCAAGCTCATCGCCTTCGCCACCACCAGCACCTCGGCGGCAGAGGCGCGCGCGCTGGGGCTGCTGCGCGAGACCGACGCCATCAGCATGAACCGCGACCGGCACCTGGCCGACGCCAAGGCGCGCGTGCTGGCGCTGGCCCCCGGGTACCTGCCGCCGCTGCCGCGCACCATCCGCGCCCTGGGGCGCGAGGGGCTGGGCAACCTGCACTACGCCCTCTGGGCCGCGCAGGAGGCCGGGCAGGCCTCGGCGCACGACGTGCGCGTGGGGCGCGCCATCGCCGCGGTGCTGTGCGGCGGCGACGGGGCGCCGCGGATGGTCACCGAGCAGGACATCCTGGACCTCGAGCGCGAGCACTTCCTCTCGCTGCTGGGCACCGCGGAGACGCAGGCCCGCATCGCGCACACCCTCAAGACCGGCAAGCCGCTCCGCAACTAGCGGGCGCAGGAGACCAGCGATGACCGACGTCGTGATTGTCAGCGCCGTGCGCAGCGCCGTGGCCCGCGGGAAGGGCGACGGCGCGCTGGCGGGCGTGCATCCGGTGGACCTCTCCGCCGCGGTGATGCAGGGGGCGCTCGCGCGCGCCGGGGTGGACCCGGCGATCGTGGAGGATGTGCAGTGGGGATGCGCCATGCCCGAGGCGGCGCAGGGGCTCAACCACGCGCGCCTCGCGTGGCTGCGCGCGGGGCTCCCGGTGACCACCTCGGCGGCCACCATCAACCGCTTCTGCTCCTCGGGGCTGCAGGCGGTGGCGTATGGCGCGCAGGCCGTCATGAGCGGGATGGGGGACGCCATCCTGTGCGGCGGCATCGAGATGATGTCGCAGGTGCCCATGGCCGGCTACCACACGCGCCTCTCCCCCGAGCTCACCGCGCAGATGATCGGCATGGGGTTCACGGCGGAGCGGGTGGCCACGCGGTGGGGGATCGGGCGCGAGGCGCAGGACGCTTTCGCGGCCGACAGCCACCGCAAGGCGGCGGCGGCGCTGGCCGCCGGGGTGTTCGCCCCGGAAATCGTTCCCATCCCCGTCGCGCGGGACCGGTGGGCGGGGGGAACGCGAACCACCACCACGACCGACTTCGCGGTGGACGAGTGCCCGCGCCCGGACACGACGGCGGCCGGGCTGGCCAAGTTGCGCCCGGCCTTTTCGGCCAAGGGGACGGTGACGGCGGGGAACGCCAGCCCGTACAGCGACGGCGCGGCGGCGCTGCTGGTCATGAGCGCCGAGCGCGCCAAGGCCGAGGGGCTCACGCCGCTGGCGCGGTTCGTGAGCTTTGCCACCGGGGGCGTGGAGCCCGACGTGATGGGGGTGGGGCCCATCGTGGCGGTCCCCAAGGCGCTCAAGCGGGCGGGGCTCACCCTGGCCGACATCCGGCTCATCGAGTTCAACGAGGCGTTCGCGGCGCAGGCGCTGGCCGTGATGCAGGAGCT
>JBILED010000082.1:0-10958 GCA_044352305.1 Gemmatimonas sp. | reverse complement strand
CTCGGCGAGGACGGTGCGGATGCGCCAGAGGAGGACGCCGATGGTGGCGACCTCGTTGTGGGCGGGGATGGCGAGGTAGAGCACGGAGACGGTGGAGGGACCGGCGAGCCCGGCGCTGTCCCGGGGGGCCCGGGGGGGGGTCGCCACATCCCCGCAACCTAACCGGGTGCCCCGACTGGCGCCTCTCCGGGGCGGGGGGATAATGTGCGGCCATGTCCGCCCCCGTCCGCACCCCGTCCGGGAGGGCGCTGGTCGCCGCCCTCCTGCTGCTGCTGGGCGGCCGAGCGGCGGCGGGGCAGCAGCAGGGGGGCGACCAGCGCCCCGCCGAACCGCAGTCCAGTCGCGGGCGGCTGGCGGTGACCGGGTGTGCCGGCCAACCCATCAGCGCCATCGTGGTGATCACCGCCCCCCCCTTCCGCGATCGCCTCCCCCGGCAGCTGGAGTGGGTGCGCACCACGGTGCGGGCAGCCCACCAGAACACCCGGGCCCGGGTCATCCGCCGCTTTCTCCTGCTCAAGGAGGGGGACCCCTGCAACCAGATCCGCCGCGCCGAGTCGGAACGCCTGCTGCGCGCGCAGCCGTATCTGGTGGAGGCCCGCATCTACGTGTACGACGACGAGCGGGGCGGCGTGCGGCTGGAGGTGGAGACCCGCGACGAATTCAGCCTGGTGGCGGCGCTGGCCGTGCGCGAGACGGCGCCGGTGATGCGGGCGGTGCGGCTGGGGGACGCCAACCTGTTTGGCGAGGGGATGCGCGGCGCGCTGCTCTGGCGGCACGGGGGCGCCTACCGCGACGTGCTCGGGGTGGATTTCACCGACTACCAGTTCGGCGGGTCGCGCAACGAGCTGCGGCTGATGGCGCGCCGGCTGGAGCGCGGCCAGGTGGTGCGCGGGGAGGTGATCCGCCCGTTCTACACCGACCTGCAACGGGTGGCATGGGTGGTGTCCGGGGGGGGCGTGCAGGAGTACGCGCAGTTCTTCCGTCCCGGGCAGCCGCTGCTGGCGGTGGACGCTCGCCGCGGCTACGGCAATCTGGGGGCGCTCACGCGCATCGGACCGGTGGGGCGCCTCCGCCTGGTGGGGGCGTCGGTGAGCCATGAGCGCGAGCGGTTCGGGCGGACCCCGCTGCAGCTCACGGCGGCCGGGGTGGTCCCCGACACCCTGGGGGCGGTGATCCCCCGCTACCGGGACCAGGACGTGGTGCGCCTCAACGCGCTGCTGGGGGTGCGCGCGCTGCGCTTCGTCCCGGTGCAGGGGTTTGACGCCCTCACCGGCACGCAGGACGTGCGGGTGGGGGTGCAGCTGGGGCTCATGGCGGGGCAGTCGCTGCCGGTGCCGGGGTCGGCCGACCGCGACCAGTTCCTGTCGGGGACGCTGTACGCCGGCGTGGGCGGCGGGAAGAGCTTCCTGGCGGTGCAGGCCAACGGCGAGGGACGCTATGACCGGGCGGCGCGCGCGTGGGACAACGTGGTGGGGAGCGGGCGCGCCGCGTGGTACTTCCGCCCCGCGGTCAAGCAGACCACGGTGCTGCAGGCGGAGTGGGGGGGCGGGTGGCAGGTGCGCGTCCCCTTCCAGCTGTCGCTGGCGGACCGGGACGGGGGCATCCTGGGGCATCAGCGCTCGGAGCTGCCGGGGGCGCGGCGCGTGGTGCTGCGTGGCGAGCAGCGGCTGGTGATCCCCACGCGGTTCAACGTGGCCGACGTGGGGTTGGCGGTGTTCGCCGAAGGGGGACGGCTGTGGGGCGACCCGCTGGTGCCGTATTCCGCGGACACGCCGTGGCGCGGCGCGGCGGGGGTGTCGGTGCTGGCGGCGGTGCCGCCGCGGTCGCGCCGCCTGTGGCGCATGGACGTGGCGGTGCCGCTGGGGGGCGATCCGCGCGGGCAGCTGCAGCTGCGCTTCACCAACCTCGACCGCTCGCGCGTGTTCTGGCAGGACCCGCTGGACGTGCGGCTGGCGCGCGAGCGGACGGCGCCCGCCAGCCTGTTCCAGTGGCCGTGAAGGCGCCGGCCGGGGGGCGCCCGCCCGCCTGAGCGCCCCCGCAGCCCGGGCGCGCGCTATCCGGCGCGCTGCATCATGCGGCGGATGGGGATGATCAGCGCGCCCAGCACCAGCGTGGCGGCGAACAGCGCGAGGGCGGTGCCGCTGAACACGGTCGGCGTCTGCTCCAGCTTGGAGGGGTCCACGTGCCCGCCGACCAGCCCGGCCACGAGGTTCCCCACGGAGGCGGCCAGGAACCAGATCCCCATCATCTGCCCCACGTAGCGCCGCGGCGACAGCGTGGTCATGGACGAGAGCCCCACCGGGCTGAGGCACAGCTCGCCCAGCGTCTGCAGCAGGTAGCTCACGATGAGCCACCAGGGGGACACCTTCACCGCGCCGCCGCTGGCCACCACGGCGTTGGCGGCAAACACCATCAGCAGGAAGCCGGCGCCCGCCAGCGCCAGCCCCAGCGTGAACTTGGCGGGGCTGGAGAGCTCCACGCCGCGCGCCGCCATGCGCACCCACAGCGCCCCCATGACCGGCGCGAAGGCGATGATGAACGCCGAGTTGACCGACTGGAACCAGGTGGCGGGGATCTCGAAGCCGAACAGCGACCGGTCGGTGAAGTCGTTGGCGAACAGCTGCAGCGACGTGGGGGCCTGCTCGAAGGCGGCCCAGAAGACGGCGGCGAAGACGAACAGCACGAAGATCACCGCGCTGCGCTTCTTCTCGTCGGTGGTGAGCCCGCCGAAGGCGAAGAGCCACGCGAAGAAGGCGACGGCGAGCCCCACCAGCGCGTAGGTCATCCCGGTGCCGATGGCCAGCGGGTCGAGCGCGACGGTGCCGGTGGCGGCGAGCGCGAACACGGCGGCCAGGATCGCGAGCCCGCCCCAGGTGGCGGTGCGCACGGTGGCGGTGCGGCGCGCCTGCACGGCGGGATCGGGGTCGCGCACGATGTCGGCGCCGATGGGCCCGAGCATCTTCCCGGCCAGCCCCCAGAACATGAGCAGGCCGAAGAGCATCCCCACGCCGGCGGCGCCGAACCCCCAGTGCCAGCTGACGCGCTCGCCCAGGTAGCCGGTGACCAGCTGCCCCACGAAGGCGCCGGTGTTGATCCCCATGTAGAAGATCGAGAAGCCGGCGTCCTTGCGCGCGCCCCCCTCGGGGTAGAGGTCGCCGACGATGGCGGAGATGTTGGGCTTGAGGAGCCCGGTGCCCAGCACGATGAGCACCAGCCCGAGGAAGAAGAACGGCGTCCCCGCCGCGGCGCCGACCACGCCGGAGAGGCCGATGGCCAGGTGTCCGCCGGTGATGAGCACGGCGCCGATGAGGATGGCGCGCCGCAGCCCCAGCCACCGGTCGGCGATCCAGCCGCCCGGGAGGGAGGCGAGGTAGACGCAGGCGGCGTAGATGCCGACGATGGCCGACGCCTGCGTGCGCTCGAAGCCGAAGCCGCCGTCGGCGAGCGCCGCGCTCATGAACAGCACCAGCAGCGGGCGGAGGCCGTAGTAGGAGAAGCGCTCCCACATCTCGGTGGCGAACAGCAGCCCCAGCCCGCGCGGGTGGCCGAAGAAGCCGCGGTCGCTGGTGGGGTGGGCGGGGACGGCGGAGGGGGTCACGGGGCGGCAGGGTGGGAGGTGAGGGCGGGGGCGGGGCGCTCGACGGGCACGTGGTGGCACGCCACGAAGTGCCCGGGCGACTTTTCCTCGAGGGGAGGGCGCCGGGTGCGACAGGCGTCGTCCAGGCGGGGGTGGAGGCAGCGCGGGTGGAACGGGCACCCCGGGGGGGGCGCGGTGGGGGAGGGGGGCTCGCCGGGGAGCACCAGCCGCTCGCGCCGCGCCCCCGGGTCGGGGACCGGCACCGCCGCCAGCAGCGCCTGCGTGTAGGGCATGCGCGGCGCGGCAAAGAGCGCGCGGCGCGGTGCCACCTCCACCAGCCGCCCGGCGTACATCACGGCCACGCGGTCGGCCATGTGGGCCACCACCGCGAGGTCGTGGGCAATGAACAGGTAGGCCAGCCCGCGGTCGCGCTGCAGGGTGCGCAGCAGCGCCAGCACCTGGGCCTGCACGCTCACGTCCAGCGCCGACACCGGCTCGTCGCACACGATGAAGGCCGGCTCCACCGCCAGGGCGCGCGCGATGCCGATGCGCTGGCGCTGCCCGCCCGAGAACTCGTGCGGGTAGCGCGCGGCGGCGTCGGCGGGGAGCCCCACCTCCTCCAGCAGTTGCGCCACGCGGCGGTCGGCGTCGGCGCCCCGGGCCAGGCGGTGCACCTCCAGCCCCTCGCGGATGGCGGCCCCCGCCGTGAGGCGGGGGTTGAGGGACCCCCAGGGGTCCTGGAAGACGATCTGCAGGTGCCGGCGCAGCGCGCGGAGCGCCGCGCCGCGCTGGGCGCGCACGTCGACGCCGCGAAAGTGGATGCGGCCGGCCGTGGGCTCCACCAGCCGCAGCACGGCGCGCCCGGTGGTGGTCTTCCCCGACCCCGACTCCCCCACCAGCGCCAGCGTCTCGCCGGCGCTGACGTGAAAGGACACGTCATCCACCGCGCGCACCTCGCCGGTGACGCGTCCCAGGAGGCCGCCGCGCACCGGGAAGCGCACCGACAGTCCGTCCACCGTGAGCAGCGGGGGCGTCATGCGCCGCTTCCCGCGGCCGCGGGGGCCACCAGGTGACAGCGGGCGCGGTGGCCGGGGGTCACCTGGTGCAGCGCGGGTTCGGCGGCCGCGCAGGCGGCCGTGGCGTGCGCGCAGCGGTCGCGGAACGGGCACCCCGAGGGCCACTGTCCCGGAGCGGGGACTGTCCCCGGAATGGCGGCGAGCGGCGCGTCGGGGGTGTCCAGGCGGGGCATCGCCGCCAGCAGCCCCCGCGTGTACGGGTGCGCCGGCGCGGCGAACAGCGCGGCCACGGGCCCCTCCTCCACCACCCGTCCCGCGTACATCACCACCACGCGGTCGGCCATCTCCGCCACCACCCCCAGATCGTGGGTGATGAGCAGCAGCCCCATCCCCGTGTCGGCGCGCAGCGTGCGCAGCAGCGCCAGCACCTGCGCCTGGATGGTGACGTCCAGCGCGGTGGTGGGCTCGTCAGCGATGAGCAGGGCGGGGCCCATGACCAGCGCCATGGCAATGAGCACGCGCTGCCGCAGCCCGCCGGAGAGCTCGTGGGGATACTGCCGGGCGCGCGCTGCGGCGTCCCCCACCCCCACGCGCTCCAGCATGGCCACCGCGCGCGCCCACGCCTCGCGGCGCGACGCCTTGGCGTGCACGCGCACCACCTCCGCCACCTGGTCGCCCACCGTGAGGACGGGGTTGAGCGCCGTCATGGGCTCCTGGAACACCAGCGCCAGCCGGTTGCCGCGCAGCGCGCGCCGCTGCCCCTCGGGGAGCGCCAGCAGCTCCACCCCCTGGAAGGTCACGCGGCTCCCCGCCTCAATGCCCCCCGGTTCGGGGACGAGCCCCAGGCAGGCCAGCGCGGTGAGCGACTTGCCGCACCCAGACTCCCCCACCAGGCACACCGTCTCGCCGGCGTCCACCGTGAAGGCCACCCCGTCCACCGCCCGCACTGGTCGTCCCGGTGCGCCGGGAAAGGACACGCGGAGCGCGTCCACCGCCAACAGCGGGGCGGGTGAAGCGGCGGGGTGGGTCACGGCGCGGGGGTGGAGGGGGAAACGGGCGACGCCCCCGCAGGGAGGCCCGATAACGGGACAACCTGCGGGGCAACCGTGGGGGCAACCTGCGGGGCGGGAACGCCGTCGCGCAAGCGTCCCGCGGACGGGGCCCCCAGCCGCTCCCCCGCCACATGGGCGGCCACGATCACCAGCAGCATGGCGCCCCCCGGGAAGACGGTCAGCCACCAGGCGCCCGGGCCGGCGGTGACGCCGTCCTGCAGGATGGTGCCCCAGCTGGCCTGCGGCGGCTGGATCCCGAGCCCCAGGAACCCCAACCCGGCTTCCAGCGCAATGGTGGAGGCCAGCGACACGGGGGCCAGCGCCGCCAGCAGCGGGGTCAGCAACGGGAGCAGGTGCCGGCGCACCAACCGCGGCGTGCCGATGCCGGTGGCGCGCGCGGCGGTCACGTAGTCGCGGCCCAACAGCGCGGTGCTCTCGTCGGCCACCAGCCGCGCCACGTCAAACCACCCGCTGAGCCCGATCACCAGCACCAGCGTCCCCGCGGGGAGGGGGCCGAAGAAGCCGGCCACCACCACCAGCAGGAGCAGGCGCGGGATGGCCAGCGCCACCTCCAGCGCGCGCCGCACCAGCCGATCGAGGCGCCCCCCCAGGGCCGCGGCCGTCACCCCCACCGCCGTGGCCACCCCCATCCCCACCAGCACCGCCATCCCCGACACGGCCAGCGACACCCGCCCGCCGTGCAGCACGCGGCTGAGCACGTCGCGCCCGTAGGCGTCGGTGCCAAAGGGGTGCAGCCACGAGGGGGGCTGCGTGCGCAGCGCGAGGATGTCCAACTGCGCGTCCGGCGGGTACGGCGCCAGCCACGGGGCGAACGCCGACAGCGCGGCCAGCCCCCCCAGCACCCACAGCGCCCCTCGCGCGCCGTCGCGCCGGCCGTCATCCATCCGCGCGCTCCCGCAGCCGCGGGTCGGCCAGCCATCGCGCCACGTCGGCGCACGCCGCGCCCGCGGCGGTGAGCGCACTCCCCAACACCACGACCCCCGCCACCAGCGCCGGGTCGCGCGCGTCGATCCCCCCCAGCAGCAGCCGCCCCATCCCCGGCCACGCATAGATCCGCTCCACGAACACGGCGCCCGTGGCCAGCGCCGGCAGGTACAGCCCCGCCAGCGTGATCACCGGCAGCAGCGCGGCGCGCCACGCCCGCTGCCGCACGCGCCCTTCCGGGAGGCCGTGCGCCCGCGCCACGCGGATGGACGGGTGCGCCATGGCGTCCCGCAGGGCGCTCCGCTGCACGCGCGCCACCACGGCTACCGACACCACGGCCAGCGACACCACCGGCAGCACCAGGTGGCGCGCGCGGTCGGCCAGCCGCGCCCCCGGCGGCAGGTAGGCTGCCAGCTCCGAGGCGGCACCGCCGGCGGGCAGCCATCCCCACCCGTGCGCCAGCAGCGCCAGCAGCGCCAGCGCCACCCAGAACTCGGGGAGGGCATACGCCACCAGCAGCGCGGTCCCCACCGCGCGGTCGCCCCGCGAGCCTGCCCGCGCCCCCAGCCACCGCCCGATGGCCACCCCCGCCCCCAGGCTCACGGCCAGGGCGCACCCCACCAGCAGCAGCGTCTCCGGCAGCGCCTCGGCCACCATGGCGGCCACCGGCCGCTGTTGCCAGCTGGACCACCCCAGGTCGCCGCGCGCCAGCCCCCCCAGCCAGTGCAGGTACTGCTCCCACAGGGCCCGGTCCACCCCCGCCCGGGCCCGGACGGCCGCCCGCGTGGCGGGCGCCACCCCTTCGCCCAGGGCGCTCCCCGCGTCGCCCGGCGCGGCATGCAGCAGGGCAAAGGTGAGCGTGGCGGCCACCAGCACCACCACCGCCGCCTCCGCCCCGCGGTGCGCCCCGCGGCGCAGGAGCGGTGTCAGCGGGGCCCCTCGGGCGCCGGCGCCACGCCGATGCCGTCGCGCGGGAGCCGCGCGGCCGGGTCCACCGACCAGTCGGCCAGCCGCTGGAACCATCCGGTGGCCGGGAGCGACGGCGTGCGCAGGCGGCGGTGCACCCCCAGCAGCCCTCGCGGCTCGAACAGGAACAGCGCCGGCACGTCGGCCGCGGCCTGCCGCATGGCGGCGACCAGGTGGCGCCGCCCCGCGGCGGGGTCGAAGGCCCCCAGGGCGCTGTCCACGTGCGCGTCAAAGGCGGCGCTGGCGTAGCGGCCGTCGTTGGAGGGGCCGTCGCTGCGCCAGCTCTGCCGGAGCCCCAGCAGCCCCGGGTCGGCCGCATTGACCCCCAGGAAGGTGTCAAAGCGCCGCGCCTCCAGGCGGGCCACCAGCGCGCTCACCTCCAGCACCTGCGGCGCCAGCCGCACCCCCACCGCGGCCAGCTGCGCCTGCAGCAGCACGGCGTAGCGCTGCCGCGAGCGCGAGGGCGCCGGCACCAGCACGTCCAGCGCCAGCGGGCGACCGTCCTTGAGGCGCGTGCCGTCGGGGGCACGCGCCGTCCACCCGGCGCTGTCCAGCAGCGCATTGGCGGCGGCCACCGCCACGGGCGGCGTGGGATCGCCCACCTCGGCCGGGAGCAGCGCCGACGGGGCCGGCCCCACCCCCACCGACGCCAGCGAATCGAAGACGTTGCGGGCCAGCGCGCCCCGGTCCACGGCCTGCTGCAGCGCCCGGCGCACCCGCACGTCCCCCAGCAGCGGATGCGGCCGGTCGGGACGCTGCGGGTCGCGCCAGTTGAGGGTGAGGTAGCCGTATTGCAGCGACGGCACCGCCACCACGCGCACCGCCGCGGCCTCCGCCACCCGCGGCAGCTGTTCGCCGGTGATCCCCTCCACCACGTCCACCTCGCCGGCCTGCAGCCGCACCAGCGCCGCGTCGGGGTCGGGGGTCACGGCAAACACCACGCGGTCCAAGGCCGTCCGTCGGCGCCCGCGCGCGGTGTCGGCCACCACCTCCACCCGCGCCCCGGCGTCCCAGCGGACGAAGCGGAACGGCCCGCTTCCCACGGGCGCGCGCGCCTCCGGCGCCTGCGCCAGCCGTGGCAGCGGGATCGTGTCCAGGCGATGCGCCGGCAGCAGCTGCATGGGGTAGGTGGCGTCGAAGAACTGGTGCGGCGAGCGCGCCCGGAACCAGAACACCGCGGTGCGCGCGTCGCGCACCGTCACCGAGTCGATGCCGCGCAGCTGGCTGGCCTGCGGCGCCCCCACCACGTCGCTGGTGTAGGCGGCGAACGTGAAGGCCACGTCGCGCGCCGTGACCGGGACGCCGTCATGCCAGCGGGCCGTGCTGTCCAGCGTGAAGGCGATCGCCAGCGAGTCGGGGGCCCACGTCCACCCGCTGGCCGCCGACGGCGCGAAGCCGCGGTCCCCGTAGGTCTCCAGCCCTTCGCCGATCTCGGCCAGCCGGCTGAACAGCAGCCCCGTCACCATCTGCTCCTGCACGTTGTTGACCAGCGGCGGCAGCAGCGTGAGCGGCTCGGCGCTCACCGCCACCACCACCGTCCCGCCGGGCTCTCCCGTGCCGGCGGCGGGGCGCTCCCCGCCGCAGGCGGCCGCCGAGAGGGCCGTCAGCGCCATCGGGAGGAACACCCGGGGGATCAGCGGGGCGCGGCGCGCCACGGGGGAAGGTGCGATCATGTGAGGGGACAGGCGGGAGGGGGGGCCGCGTCGCTGGACCCGGCGCGTAGCATGGCCCGGCGCGGCTACCGGCGCCAGAGCCAGGCGGGGTCGGCCAGCCGGGCGCGCGCCTGGGCCTCCGCCTCCAGATCGGCGGGGGAGGCGCCATAGGCCACGCGCTCGCCGGCGGGGTGGCCCGCTGCCGGAGCGGTCAGCGCCTCCACCAGCGCCGTCTCCACCGCCGCTGGCGTGAGCTGTGGCGCCAGCGCGGCCAGGGTGGCGGCGGGCGGGGGGGGCGGCACGGGCACCGCCGCCGCGCGCACCAACCGCGCCTGGTCGTCCTCCCACAGCAGGCTGCCGTGCTGCAAGTAGCCGTCGCCGTCGCGCCACACGGCGCTCCCCACCAGCTTGCGCCCGTGCACCACCACCTCGCCGGCGGCCGGGGCGTCAAAACACAGCGCCGCGGCCCCTTCGGACCCTTGGGGCTCGGGCGCCAGCTGTGCGGGGATCCCCAGGGCCCGCAGCGCCGCCACCAGCCGGGCATTCACTGCCGCGTAGGCCGTGCGCCACCCCGTCCCCGCGGGGAGTGGCAGCGCCACGGCGTACGTGACCTCGCGGTGGTGCAGCAGGGCGCGCCCCCCCGTGGGACGCCGGACCGCGTCCACCCCGGCGGCCGCCAGCGACGCCGCCGTGAACCGCCCCGCCACCGCCTCGTGCCGCCCGAAGGAGACCGTCGGGCGCGCCCACCCGTACACCCGCACCACCCCGCAGGCGTGGGCGCGGGCCCACGCCGCCAGCGTGGCATCGGCCGCCATGTTGGCCACCCCGTCCCCCGGGGGGTCGCGGCGGACCGCCCAGCGGTCGGGGAGGGGGAGGGGGGGCGTGGCGTGCATCCGCATTAACTTTATCGGGCTGTGGCGCACCGCGCGGCGCGGGCGCCCTCCCTCACTATCGTTCCGCGGGATTCCCCGCTTCCGAGCACTGGACATGGCCACCCGCACCGCCCCAGCCGACCGTTTCGCGGTCGACGCCTTTCGTCCCCGGCACATCGGCCCCTCCGCGCAGGAGCAGCAGGCGATGCTGGCCGCGCTGGGGTACGACTCCCTGGACGCCTTCATCGACGCCGTCGTCCCCGAGGCGATCCGTTTCCGCGGCACCCTGGCCACCGGCGAGCCGGTGAGCGAGCCCGAGGTGCTGGCCGAGCTGCAGGCGCTGGCCGACCGCAACGAGCGGTGGACGTCGTTCCTGGGGATGGGCTACTACGGCACCCACGTGCCGCCGGTGATCCTGCGCAACGTGATGGAGAACCCCGCGTGGTACACGGCGTACACGCCGTACCAGGCGGAGATCGCGCAGGGGCGCCTGGAGGCGCTGCTCAACTACCAGACCATGGTGTCCGAGCTGGCCGGGCTCCCCATCGCCAACGCGTCGCTGCTGGACGAGGCGACCGCGGCGGCCGAGGCGATGGCGCTGTGCCAGGCGGCGCGCGGGAGCGCCACGCGCGACGTGTTCCTGGTGGCCGACGACTGCCATCCGCAGACGATCGAGGTGGTGCGGGCCCGCGCCGAGGCGCGTGGCGCGCGCGTGGTGGTGGCGTCCCCCGACGCCATGGCCCCCGACGCGACGGTGTTCGGCGTGCTGCTGCAGTACCCGGGCACCGACGGGCTGGTGCGCGACCTGCGCGGCGTGTGCGAGGCGGCGCACGCCGCCGGCGCGCTGGTCACGGTGGCCACCGACCTGCTGGCGCTGT
>JBILED010000013.1:0-29155 GCA_044352305.1 Gemmatimonas sp. | reverse complement strand
GCGTCGGAGCCGGACATCGCGCGGGTGCCGGTGGTGGTGGACTCCAGCAAGTGGAGCGTGCTGGAGCGGGGGCTGCAGTGCCTGCAGGGGAAGGGGATCGTCAACTCCCTCTCCCTCAAGGAGGGGGAGGCGGAGTTCCTGCGGCAGGCGCGGCTGGTGCGCCGCTACGGCGCGGCGATGATCGTGATGGCGTTCGACGAGCAGGGGCAGGCCGACACCGCCGAGCGGAAGGTGGCCATCTGCACGCGCGCCTACCGCCTGCTGGTGGCCGAGGGGGTGCCGCCGGAGGATATCATCTTCGACCCCAACATCTTCGCCATCGGCACCGGCATCGAGGAGCACGCCCCCTACGCGGTGGACTACTTCCAGGCCACGCAGGCGATCAAGGCCGCGCTCCCGCACGCCCGGGTGTCGGGGGGGGTGAGCAACGTCTCCTTCGCCTTCCGCGGCAACAATCCGCTGCGCGAGGCGATCCACGCGGTGTTCCTGTACCACGCCGTGCGTGCGGGCATGGACATGGGGATCGTGAACGCCGGGCAGCTGGTGCCGTACGAGGAGATCCCCGCCGAGCTGCGCGAGCGGGTGGAGGACCTGGTGCTCAACCGGCGCCCCGACGCCACCGAGCGGCTGATGGCGGTGGCCGACCGGGCCAAGGGGCGCGAGCGCGCGGAGGCCGACCTGGCGTGGCGGCAGGCGCCGGTGGCCGAGCGGCTGGCGCACGCGCTGGTGCACGGGATCGACCAGTGGGTGGTGGAGGACACCGAGGCCGCGCGCCTGGAGGCGGCGCGCCCCATCGACGTGATCGAGGGGCCGCTGATGGCGGGGATGAACACCGTGGGCGACCTCTTCGCCGCCGGGAAGCTGTTCCTGCCGCAGGTGGTCAAGAGCGCCCGCGTCATGAAGAAGGCGGTGGCCCATCTGGTGCCGTACATCGAGGCCCAGAAGGCGGCGGGCGCGCGCTCGGCCGGCCGCGTATTGCTGGCCACCGTCAAGGGCGACGTGCACGACATCGGCAAGAACATCGTTGGCGTGGTGCTGCAGTGCAACGGCTACGAGGTGGTGGACCTGGGGGTGATGGTGCCGTGCGCCACCATCCTGCAGCGGGCGCGCGAGGTGGGGGCCGACGCCATCGGGCTGTCGGGGCTCATCACGCCGTCGCTGGAGGAGATGACCTTCGTGGCGGCGGAGATGGCGCGCGAGGGGTTCACCATCCCGCTGCTCATCGGCGGGGCCACCACCAGCCGGGCGCACACGGCGCTCAAGATCGAGCCGGCGTACGCGGGGCCGGTGGTGCACGTGCTGGACGCCTCGCGCGCGGTGGGGGTGACCAGCGCGCTGCTGAGCCCGGAACGGGGCGCGGCGTACGCGGCCGAGGTGCGCGCGGACTACGCGGCGCTGCGCGAGGCGCGCGCCGGGCGCGACGGCGAGGCGCGGCTGGTGCCGCTGGCGGCGGCGCGCGCCAACCCGGTGCCGGTGGACTTTGGGCGCGCGGTGCCGGTCCCGGCGTTCACCGGGGCCCGCACCTTCGCCCCGGTGCCGTTGGCCGCGCTGCTCCCGTACATCGACTGGACGCCGTTCTTCCAGGCGTGGGAGCTGGCGGGGCGGTACCCGGCCATCCTGGAGGACCCGGTGGTGGGGGCGTCGGCGCGCGCGCTGTGGGCGGATGCGCAGGCGATGCTGGAACGGCTTGTGCACGAGGGGCGGCTGGAGGCGCGCGCGGCGGTGGGGTTCTGGCCCGCGCAGGCCGACGGCGACGACATCGTGCTGTACGCCGATGCCACGGGGGCCACCGAGGTGACGCGACTGGTGATGGAGCGGCAGCAGCTGGACAAGAAGGGGGACGGGCGCCCGAACTACTGCCTGGCCGACTACGTGGCCCCCGTGGGGGGCGGCGTGATGGACTACGTGGGCGCCTTTGCGGTGACCGCGGGCCATGGCGTGGACGCGCTGGCGGCCGAGTACGAGGCGGCGCACGACGACTACAGCGCCATCCTGGTGAAGGCGCTGGCCGACCGGCTGGCCGAGGCGGCGGCCGAGTGGATGCACGCCGAGGTGCGCCGCACGCACTGGGGCTACGCCCCGGACGAGGCGCTGGACAACGACGGGCTCATTGCCGAGCGGTACCAGGGGATCCGTCCTGCGCCGGGGTACCCCGCGTGCCCCACGCACGAGGAGAAGGGGGTGCTGTTTGCGCTGCTGGACGCCCCCGGGCGCGCCGGGATGCGGCTGACCGAGTCGTACGCGATGCTCCCGGCGGCCAGCGTGAGCGGCTGGTACTTCTGGCGCCCGGAGGCGCGCTACTTCGGGGTGGGGCCGGTGGGGGACGACCAGCAGGGGTCGCTGCGCGAGCGCCGCGCGGCGCGCCGGCGCCCCGCGTAGCGACGGGCGGCGCCATGCGGGTGCTGCAGGTGATCGAGACCTTCGGCCCCGGCGGTGCCGAGACGGTGGTGCGCCATGTGGCCCAGGGGCTGCGGCAGGCGGGGCACGAGGCGGTGACCGTGGTGGGGCGCGCGGGGTGGCTCACCGAGGCGCTGGCGCACGATGGGCTGCCGTGGATGGTCGCCCCCCCCTCGGCGCGCGGCTTCGACCTGCCGTGGCTGCGCGCCCTGCGCGCGGCGGTGCGCACCCACCGCCCCCACGTGGTGCACGCGCACCTCTTTGGCGGGGCGGTGTACGCCGCGCTGGCCGCGCGGCTGGAGCGCGTGCCGGTGGTGGTCACGCTGCATGGCGCGCACGACCTGCCCCCCCGCGGTGCGTCGCTGGCGCTCAAGGTTGCGCTGCTGCGGTGGACGGGCGCGCGCCTTACCACGGTGTCGGCCGCGCTGGCCGACGAGGCGGCGGCGTGGCTGGGGTGGCCGCGGGCGGCCATGGCCGTGACCCCCAACGGGGTGCCGGCGCCCTCCGCGAGCGCCCCGGCGCGCGGGGACGTGCAGGGGGCGGGCGCCGACGGCGCTCCGCGGCGGCTGGTGGCGCTGGGGAACATCCGCCAGCCCAAGGACTACCCCATGCTGCTGGAGGCGGTGGCGCGGCTGCGCGACTGGCCCGCGCCGCTCCCCCCCTTCGTGGTGGAGGTGGCCGGGGCCCCCGACGGCATCGGGATCTACGAGGGGCTGCTGGCGCAGCGCGCGGCGCTGGGGGTGGAGCCGCTGGTGCGCTTTGCGGGGTTCGTGGACGATGCGCCCGGTTTCCTGGCCGGCGCTCACGGCTTTGTGCTGTCGTCGCAGCGCGAGGGGTTCTCGCTGGCCACGGTGGAGGCGATGCTGGCCGGCGTCCCCGTGGTGGCCACACGGTGCGGCGGCCCCGAGGCGCTGGTGGAGGACGGCGTGACCGGTACGCTGGTGCCCCCCGGCGATCCCGCGGCGCTGGCGGAGGCGCTGGCGGCGCTGCTGCAGGACCCCGCCGCTGCCGCCGTGCGGGCCAGCGCCGCGCGCACCACCGCGCGGGCGCACCACACGGCGGAGGCCATGGTGGGGCGGTACCTGGCGCTGTATGCGGCGCTGGCGCCCGCCGGGTGAGCCCCGCCGCACGCACGCCCTGACGCGTGGCATGCGGCGGGGGACGCGCCGCGGCTACGCCACCCGGTAGAGGAACCGCCCGGGCTTCCCTTCGGTCTCCGGGTCCACGTGCTCCTGGTTGGCCAGCCGCGCCACCAGCGGGGCGTACCCCAGCGCGCGCGCCTGCACCAGCAGCCGCTCGCGGAGGGCGTTCCCCTCGGGCGATGCGCCGGTGAACAGCATGGCGCACTCGGCGCCCAGCCACAGCGCCGCGTACTGGTCGTGCTGCTCCACGCGGTGCACGGCTTGCAGCAGCAGCGCCTCCGCCGCCGTGGGGGGCGAGTCGGCCGCGGTGAGCTTCAGCGTGAGCGCCTCCCACAGCTCGCGCCCCTGGAACCAGTGCCCCTTGTCGCCCAAGCGGTCGCGTGCGCGCGTCCACTGCTCCTGCCCTCCGCGCAGCGAGTGCAGGTCCAGCTCCGAGAGCCCGGCCCCGGCGGTGGCGCCAACTTCCACGTCCAGCTGGTCCAGCGACGCCGCCAGCACCACCGAGGCGTCGTACAGCTCCAGCGCCCCGGCCGCATCGCGCCGCGCCCGCGCCAGGTGGGCCAGGTTGTACAGCGAGGCCAGCCGGTGCCGCTCATGCCCGCCCGCGGCAAAGACGGCCAGCGCGTCGTCAAAGCGCGTACGCGCCTGCTCGAAGCGCCCGGTCTTCATCTGCAGCACCCCCAGGTTGAGCGAGGCCACCCCCCCCAGGTCGCTGGCACGGATGTCCGAGGCCACCCCGATGGCGGTGTGGTACGACACCTCGGCCGCCGGGTGGTTGCCGGCGCGGTCGGAGGCGGTGCCGATGTTGATGTGGCACCGCGCCTGCCCGGCGCGGTCGCCGATGCGCGTGAAGATGTCCAGCGCGCGCCGGTACAGCGGCACCGCCGAGGTGGGGTGCTCCACCAGCTGCACCGAGCCCAGTCGCATCGTGGCGTCAGCCAGCAGCTCGGGGCGGTCGCGCTGCTCGGCCAGCGCCACGCCCTCGCGCGCCAGTCGCTCGGCCTCTCCCAGGTCGCCCAGCCGCTGGCGCACCGTGGAGAGCGCCAGCAGGAGCGCCAGCTGTTCCTCCGCGTCGTCGGCCTCCTGCGCCTCCGCACGCAGCGCCTCCAGCACGACGGCCACCTCGGCGGCGGGGACGCCGCGCTGCAGGCGCAGCCGCTCGCGCATGCGGCGCGCCGGGCGCCACACCCCGGTGCTCCGGGCGCCGTCGGCATAGGCCGCCAGCAGCAGCTCACAGTGCGCCTCGGCTTCGGCCGGGTGCCCGGCCAGCTCCTCCACCTGCGCCAGCCGCCACTCGATGTCGGCAATCTCCGCCGCGCCATCGGCGTGGCGGCGGGCGATGCGGAACCGGTCCACCGCACTGTCAAAGGCGTACAGCTCCTGCGCCTGCCGCCCGGCTTCCAGCGCCGCGTGGTAGGCTTCACGCCCCATCCCGGCCTGGTCGAAATGCACGGCCAGCGCCGACGCGTCGTGCGCGGGCATGGCTTCCAGCGCCCGCGCCGCGCGCTCGTGCAGCCGCCGCAGCCGCAAGGGATTCACGGTGGTCATGAGCAGGTCGGCCAGCCCGGCGTGCGCAAAGCGCAGCGTGGGGAGCGGATGCGCCACCGACTCCAGCACGGTGGCGGCCAACCCCTCGTCCAGCGCGTCCTGCACCTGTGCTTCGGCGCCCTCGTAGGCGGCCACCAGCACCTCGGGGTCGAACTCGCGCCCCAGCACGGCCCCCAGCGCCAGGATGTGCCGGTGCTCGCGGGAGAGCCCCTCCAGGCGCCGCGCCAGCAGGTCGCTGATGGCCGCCGAGGGGGCCACGTCGTCGGTCGCTTCGAAGCGCCATCCGTCGGGGGCCCAGTGCAGCCGTCCCGCCTCCAGCAGGGCGCGCAGCGTCTCCACCACGAAGAAGGCATTCCCCTCGGACTGCGACATCACCTGGTCCAGCAGCGCCGGCGGGGTGGGCTGTCCGCCCAGCGCCGCAAAGAGCCACTCCCCCACCTCCTCGCGCGTGAGCCGCCCCACCGGGATGGTGGTGGTGCGCTTGGAGCGGGACAGCCGGCGCAGCCGCGCGTCGCAGGCGTCGGTGCGCATCTCGGCGCGCACGGTGAGGCACAGCAGCAGCGGCTGGTGGGCCAGCGCCCCCACCACGTACTCCAGCGCGTCCCAGCTGGCGGGATCGGCCCACTGGACGTCGTCCAGCACCACCAGCAGCGGCCGCTCGGCGCACGCCAGCCGCAGGAACTCCGCCAGCTCCCCCAGCAGGGCGCGCGCCGACCCGGGCGCGCTGCTGCCGGGGGCGCCCGCCACCTCGGGGACCAGCTGCGGCAGCTCGCGCCAGGCGCGCGGCGGCACCAGCCCTGCGCGGTGCGCGGCCAGCACCACGTCGGCCCACGGGCCGTAGGGGAGCTCCACCGAGGCCTCGCGGCACTGCCCCGTGAGGAAGGCGCCGGCGCGCATCCCCATGTCGGGGCCCAGCTGGCGCAGCAGCGCCGACTTGCCCACGCCGGTTTCCCCCACCAGCACCGCCACCTGCGGGTCCCCCTTGATCGTGGCCCCCAGCAGGTCGCGCAGCCGTTGCCGTTCCTCGTGGCGCCCCACGAAGGTGTCCAGCAGCAGCTCCTGCCGCCCGCCCCCCATTCGCGCCGCCGAGGTGACGGCGTTGCGGCCGGCGCGCTTGGCGCCGTAGAGGGCGCTGTCGGCGGCGCCGAACACCGCGTCCAGCGTCTCGCCGTGCAGCGGCGCGCTGGCGGCGCCGATGGACACGGAAATGCGGCAGGGGGGGTGCCCGGGGCCCGCGTCGATGACCATGGCCGACACCGCCTCGCGCAGTCGCTCGGCGACCAGGCAGGCGTCCACCAGGCGCGTCCCCGGCAGCAGCACCACGAACTCGTCGCCGGCGTAGCGCGCGGCAAAGTCCATGGGGCGCAGCAACGCGCGCAGCTGCTGCGCCACCACGCGCAGCGCGGCGTCGCCCACCAGGTGCCCGAACGTGTCGTTCACCAGCTTGAAGCGGTCGATGTCCACCACCAGCATGGAGACCGGGCGCCCGGTGGTGCGGCGCGCCTCCAGCAGGTGGGTGGCGGCGTCGCGGAAGGCGCGGCGCGAGGGGAGCCGCGTGAGGTCGTCCAGCTCCAGCGCCGAGGGCTCGCCGCCGGCTGGTGCGGGCGGCGGCGGGGCGGGGGCGCCGGCGCCGTCCGCCGCGGCCAGGGCGGGGACCGACCGCGGCGTGGCCAGCAGTCCGGCCGGGTTGGCGCTCCGGTCCAGCCACCCCACCACGCACGCCTCGAACCACGCGAACACCATGGGGTCGAAGACGCGCCCCACGTCGGAGCGCATGATCCCCATCGCCTCGTCGTGCGTCATGGCGCGCTTGTAGCTGCGCACCGAGGTGAGCGCGTCGTACACGTCGGCCACCGTGAGGATGCGCGCCACCACGGGGATGTCCTCGCCGGCGATCCCGTGCGGATAGCCGCGCCCGTCCCACCGCTCGTGGTGGGAGACGATCATGGGGCGCACGTCCCAGGGGAACTCGATGTCGGCGATCATCTCCACGCCGGCGGTGGTGTGGCTCTTCATGAGCACCCACTCGGCGTCATCCAGCTTGCCGGGCTTGTTGAGCACCTCGGGGGGGATGACGATCTTCCCCACGTCGTGCAGGAGCGCGCCGATGCGGAACCAGAACAGCTCCTCGCCGTCCATGCCGCTGTGCTCGGCGATGGTGCAGGCCAGGTCGGCCACGCGCTGGCAGTGACCCTGCGTGTAGCGGTCCTTGGCTTCGATGGACTCGCCCCAGCGCCGCGCGACGTGGACGAACTCCTGCTCCAGGCTGCCGACCTGTTCCCCCACGTCGGCCACGTCGGGGCGGGCGCGCAGCTGGGTGAACAGCGAGCGGGCGCGGTTGAGCTGCTGCAGGACGTCGCGGTTGCGCCCCATGCGCCGCGCCAGCGTGGCGCGGTCGCGGGCGATCTCGGCCTGCTGCAGCACGTCGCCGCGGGCGGTGGCCACCTCGTCGGCGCGCGCGAAGTGGCGCTCGGCCTCGTCGTGGCTGCCCAGGTCGCTGGCAATGGCGCCCAGGATGCGCGTGGCCTTGCCGATGGCGGCGGCGTCGCCGGCCTGGCCGGCGCGGTCGAGCGCCTGTTGCACCATGGCCTGCGCGCGCGCGTGCTCGCCGCGGGTGAGCCACAGGTCGGCCAGGTTGATCTCCAGCTGGGTGCGCAGCGCGGTGTTGCCGGTGCGCTCGCAGAGGGCGATCCCCTCCTGGAAGGTGGCTTCCGCCTCCGACCAGCGCTCGAGGTGCGTGTAGAGCAGCCCCAGGTTGGTCAAGGCAAAAGCCACTTCGTTGACGATCCCCAGCGAGCGATAGCTGGTGATGGCGGAGCGATACTGCTGCTCAGCCTCCATGTAGTCGCCACGAATGTTGGCCAGCACCCCAAGGTTCGCGGCGGTCATGCCGGCCAGGCGCATGTCCCCAGCATGTAAGGCCCGCTGCCTGGCCAGCAAGAACAGGCGTTCCGCCTCGTCCATGTCCCCATGCTGCCAGGCAATACCCGCCTGGGTGTTGAAGGCATGGCCGGCGGCCAGCGGATTCCCGGTCTGTTCCGCAACAGCCAGCGCCGCCTCAAGAGCATCCAGCGCCGCCTCCCGCTGTCCTTCGTGGGAGAGGCACCGCCCCACCCAACGCATCAGGTCGGTGACTGGCGTGGCGCTGTCGGGGGTGGAGGCCCGGATGGCCTGCTCGAAGAGGGCGCGGGCCTGGCACCACCGGCCGGCGCGCTCTTCCTCCTGCGCCTGGGCAATCAGGGGCGCGGCGCGGCCCATTCAGGCCCCTCGCTCTGCCGGACGCGCGTCGGCCAGGCGCGCCAGCGCGCCCACGGTGAGCACCAGCGCCCCCCCGGGGAGCGCTGCCACCCACCATGCCGATGCCAGCCCCGCCATGCCATCCTGTACCATGTTCCCCCAGCTAGGGTGGGGGGGGCGCACCCCCACGCCGACAAAGCTCAACCCCGCCTCCAGCGCCATCGCGTCGGCGGCCAGCAGGACGCCTGTGGCGAGGACGGTTGGGAGCAGATGCGGTAACAGTTGTACACGCAGCCGCCGCCCGAGCGGCGTGCCGGCGGCCCGGGCCGCCTCCATGAACGGGCGCCGCCGCAGCGCGGCGGCCTCGCCGTGGAAGAGCCGGATGGTGGTGGGGGCGGCGGAGAGCCCCACCACCACCCCCAGCGGGAGGGGCGACAGGGCGCCCAGGAGCAGCAGCAGCACCAGATACCAGAGCAGCCGCGGAATGGTGCGCGCCACGTCGCACGCCCCCAGCAGCAGGCGTTCCCACAGGGGGGGGAGAAAGGCGGCGGCGGTGCCCCCCGCCACCCCAACCGCCATCCCCACGCTGCTGGCCACGGCGCCCACCAGCAGCGAGGTGCGCGCGCCAAAGAGCAGCCGCGACAGCAGGTCGCGGGCAAAGGGGTCGGTGCCCAGCCAGTGGGTGCGGCTTGGCGGGGTGTTGCGCAGCTGCATCAGGTCAAATTGCTGCGCGGGATCGTAGGGGGCGAGCCATGGGGCGCCAACAGCGGCAATCACCACGGCGGCCAGCAGGAGGGCCGGCCCCCGCGGGAGCCAGGCGGGGAGCCACGCAAGGGGCAGGCGGGCGGGGGTCATGCTTCTCCCTTGGCTGGCTGCTGGCGCCGCGGGTCGGCGGCCATTTCCAGCAGTTCTGCGAAAAAGATAACGACAGCAACAACACATCCGACGGCCATCATCGACGCACTTGAAGAAAAATAGTCGCGTGAGTGGATGGCCCGCACCAACAGCGTCCCCACCCCCGGCCACCCAAACACCGTTTCCACCACCAGCGCGCCCCCGGCCAGCGTAGGCGCCAGTAACCCCACCACTCGCAGCGGGGTGGCCAACGTAGGGCGCACCAGATGCCGGGTGAAGAGCCTCCACTCGGCTACCCCCTTGGCCCGCGCCACCTGCACGGCAGGGGCGTGCACCAGCCCCCCCACGGCGGCGCGCTGCTGCCGCGCAAAGGCGGCCGCCCACCCCACGGCCAGCGTGAGCGCCGGGAGCGCCAGGTGGCGGGCCCGATCCACCCCGCGCGCCCAGGCGTTCCCCGTGAGCGCCACCAGCGGATCTTCCACCCCCCCCACGGGGAACCACCGCCACCGGTAGGCCAACAGCCACAGGACGCCAAGCGCCAGCAGGAACTCGGGGAGGGCGTACGCCGCCGTGAGCGCCGTGTGCGCGTGGCGGAGCAGGCGCGCGCGGGGGCGCCATGCGGCGGCGGCCCCCACCGCGCCCCCCACCAGCATCGCTCCCGCCACCCCGGCACCGGCCAGCAGCAGCGTGCGCCCCAGTGCCGCGCGCACCGCCGGGGCCACCGGCGCCCCGGTCACCAGCGACACCCCCAGCTCCCCCCGCGCGGTACGCTGCACGAAGCGCAGGTACTGCACCGCCACCGGCTGGTCCACCCCATAGCGCGCCTTGAGCGCCGCCCGGGTGGCGGCGTCCCGTCCGCCCCGCTCCACCAGGGCATCCACCGGGTTGCCCGGGACCAGGTGCAGCGCCACGAAGCCGGCGGTCACCGACAGCCACGCCACCATCACGGCGTGCAGGAGGCGGCGGAGCACCACCATGGGAAACGGGACCGGCTACCGCGCGGGGGCCGGGCGCCAGTTGGCCAGCTCGGCCCACCACGCGTCGGCGCGCATCCCCACCGGGGCCACGGTGCGCCGCACCCCCAGCAGGTTGCGCGGCTCGTACAGCCACACCGCTGCCGCATCGTCCACCATGGCCTGGTACGCCTGCCGGAACGCTTCGGTGCGCCTCGCGGCCTTGAAGTCGCGGCTGGCGCTGTCCACGAGGGCATCCACCGCCGCATTGCGATACCGGGAGTAGTTGGCGCCGATGTCGTCGCCGCGCGGCGCCCCCCACGCCTGCGCGATGGTGGCGGGAGAGGGATCGGCGTGCCACAGGTGCAGCGCGGTGTCAAAGTCCCCCTGTACCAGCCGCTGCCCGAAGGTGGCCGGGTCCACGGCGTCCACCGTCACGGCGATGCCGGCCTGCCGGTACTGCTCCTGCAGCAGCACGGCCAGCCGCTGGCGGGTGTTGCTGGAGGCCGGCGTCAGGATGCGGAAGGCCAGGGGGCGTCCATTCCGCTGGCGCATGCCGCCGGGGGCGGACCGGCGCCACCCCAGGCTATCCAGCGTACGGGCGGCCGCCGCCGTGTCGTAGCCGATCTGTCGCATCCCCGCATCGGCGGTGGGTTCACCCCGCGGCACGGGGCCCATCGCCACCTGTCCCAGCGAGTCCAGCGCGTTGGCCACCACGGCGGGGCGGTTGACCGCCTGGGTGAGCGCCACGCGCAGCGCCCGGTTGTCAAAGGGCGCGCGCCCATGGCGCAGCAGCAGCATGCCGTAGTCCAGCGAGCCGTAATCCACCGCCTGGAGCGCCGGGTCCCCCTGCACCTGGCGGGCCAGCTCGCCGCGTAGCTGGTCCAGCACATCGGCCTCGCCGGCACGCAGCCGAGTGCCGGCGGCGGTGGGGTCGGGGGCCACCAGCCATGCCACGCGGTCGTAGCCGGGGCGCCCCCGGTAATTGGTGCTGTCGGCGCGCAGCACCAGGTCGCTGCCGCGGCTCCACCGTTCCAGGCGATACCGCCCGCTCCCCACGGGAGCCGTGGCAAAGGGGGTGCTGGCCAGCGCGCCGCGCGGGGCCCCTTCCAACAGATGCGACGGGAGGATGGCCAGATTGTACGCCACCTGGAAGAACTGCTCCGGGTGGCGGCGCCCCCACCACACCACGGCCGTGAGGGAGTCGCGTACGGTGACCGAGTCGATCCCCGCCAGGGTGGTGGCATGCGGGGAGGCCACGGCGGGATCGACATACAGGCCATGGGAAAAGGCCACATCGCGGGCGCGCACCGGGGTGCCGTCATGCCAGCGCGCGGCCGGGTTGAGGGCAAAGGCCACTGAGAGCGAATCGGGGGCCCAGGTCCACCCGGTGGCCAGCTGGGGGCGGAACCCGGCGTCCCCCACCGTCTGCAGGGGCGCCACCGGCTCGGCCAAGTGGTCAAAGAGCTGATCCACCACCTGCTTCCCCTGCAGGGTCGCCACCAGGGGGGGGATCAGGGCGTCCGCGTCGGCGGCGGTGGCAATCCGCAGCACCCCGCCCGTGGGGGCGTCCCCTCCGGGCGTCACATTCCGGTCCCCGCACGAAACGCCCAATGCGAGGGTTGTGACGCCCAGCAGGGCTCGCGCGTCAGAGAGGTGGAAGGGGCGGAATCGCGGGGTCGGCATGGGTTCCGTCAGGGGTGAGGGGGGCGCTGCGGCCAGGGTGCTCCTCAAGGAAGGGCACCCCCCGTCGCAGGTCACAGGTGGGTACGGTTCTCCCGGTGTGGCCCGTCGCTGTCCAAGGTATCGGTTGGGAGGGGGTCCCGGATCCCCGCGTTCCGTCCAGGGTCCGCCCGCGGTCAGGGTGCGCACTTTGTGACAGTCCGCGCCAGCCGGGGAGCAGTGGCAGCCGAGCTCAGCCATATGTTGATTCACAGGCAGCACGACGCACCGTGGTTGGTTTCGCAGCGCGCAACTCCGTGGTGGTATCACCGTCAGGCACGCAGTTTCCCGGGCTCATGGCCCATCCCGCTTCCCCTCGAATGGACGGTCTCATGCTTCGCTTCCTGCGCTCCCCCCGTTCGCTTGCCGCCGCCGCTGCGGCCGTGGTGCTTGCCGCATGCGCGTCCGACCCGCTGGCGACGGCGCCGGAGATGGCTCGCCGCAATGAGGTCCTGCCGAATCCCGTGGCCGTGAAGGTGCTCGCGCGCGTGTCGGCGCGCCCCACCTTCGAGAAGGCGTCGCTCACCATCACTGCCACCAAGGGCGGCACCCTCACGCTGCCGGCCTCGGGGCTGACGGTCACGGTGCCCGCCGGCGCCATCAAGAGCGGGACGCTCACCATCACCGCCTCGGCCGACCCGGGCAAGCTGGTGTCGTACGACTTCCAGCCCCACGGGACGGTGTTCCTCAAGCCGCTCACGCTGACGCAGGCGCTCAACGTCACCACGTGGAACAGCACCTGGACCGGGACGCTCTCGGGCGCCTACATCCCCGGGCTGGTGGACTTCACCAAGGGTGTGGCCACCGCCTCCGAGCTGTTCCCCATCACCATCGCGACCGACCGGAAGACGGGGAAGAGCACCGCCAGCTGGCAGGTGTGGCACTTCTCGGGGTACGTGATCACTACCGGCCGCGACGGCGACCCGAACGCCAACTCGCTGGGGATGTAACCATGCGGCGCGTGCCCACCCCGGCGTCGGGGTACCACGTGATCCTCGACTAGCCCGCTCCGCCGTTCCCGACCGCCAATCGGCGGTCCCCCCCGCCCGCGGTTGCCCTGGTGGCAGCCGCGGGCGCGGCGTGTTCGCCGCCCCCGCGGCGCTGGCCCGGGATGCGTCCCTGTGGCGTACTCCCGCGCGGGGTGCCAGGCCCACCGCCCTTCACCACTTGCCGGCAGCCCAGATGCGCACGATGTGACAGGGTGCGCCACCGGCGAGGCAGTGCCCCGGATGGCGGGTGTTATTCTGATCGTGTGCGGCACGCGCGCCGCGCCCTGGGCCCACGGCCCCCACCACGTCTTCTTTGCCGGACCTCCCATGCCTTCCCTGCGTTCGATCGTCGCTCAACCCGTGCGCACCGCGTCTCTCCTTGCCGTCGTGGTCGGCGTGGCCACGCTGGTGACCGCCTGCGCCGCCGACCCGGTGGCCCCCGGGCTGGATCTGGAGTTCCGGGGCGGCGTGCTCCCCAAGCCCGCCAAGGTCAAGGTCCTCAAGCGCACGCCACCGCTCAGGACGGTGGAGACCAAGACGCTGAGCATCACGCCCACGCGCGGCGGCACCATCTCGCTCCCCACGTCGGGGCTCACGGTCACCGTGCCGGTGGGCGCCATCAGGACCGGCACGCTGACCATCACGGTGCGCGCCATTGCCGGCAAGTCGGTGGGGTACGACTTCCAGCCGCATGGCACGGTGTTCGCCAAGCCGCTGACGCTGACGCAGGACCTGGGGAAGACCAGCTGGAAGCAGCTGGGCAACGTCACGCTGTACGGCGGCTATTACCCCGGCGAGGTGGATGATGCCAACAGCCTGGCCACCATCACCGAGTCGTTCCCCATCCGTATCACCACGGACGCGAAGAAGGTGGTGCGCGCCACCTTCGACATCTGGCACTTCTCCGGCTACGTGATCACGACCGGCCGGGCCGACGGCGAGCCTGACGCCACGCTGGGGATGTAACCATGCGCCCCGCTACGCGGTCCTCGGGGTACCAGGTGATTCTGGGCTGAGCCGAGGGAGCACACGGCTGCAAGGCTGCCGCTACGAAGCAAGCAGGGCCCGCGGTCGCCACACGGCAACCGCGGGCCCTCTGTGTTCGTTGCGATGCTTGCCGCCGGCCGCCGGATGAGGCGGGCCCCGCCTCCCGTGGTCCCCCGCCGCCCCCCCGCCCTCACCCCTCCCTCACCCCGCCCTCACCCTCCCTCACCCCGCCCTCACCCCTCCCGCTGCGCCCCCGCCAGCAGCGCCCGGAACGCCGGATAGCGCGCCTCCACCTCCGCCAGCGGCCCCGCCGCCATCAGCCGCCCGCCGTCCAGCCACAGCACCGCATCCGCCGCGCGGATCGCCGCCGGGCGGTGCGCGATCATCACGATCGTCGTCGTCGCCTTGAGCGACGCCAGCGTGGCCAGCACCTCGCGCTCCGACTGCGGGTCCAGCGCGCTCGTCGCCTCGTCCAGCACCAGCACCGCCGGCTCCCGGTACAGCGCCCGCGCGATCCCCAGCCGCTGCCGCTGCCCGCCGCTCAGCAGCGCGCCCCGCTCCCCCACCCCATAGTCCATCCCCTCGGGGAGCGCCTCCAGCAACGGCCCCAGGTCGGCCTGCTGCGCCGCCCGCAGCACCCGCGCCCGGTCCATCCCGGCGGGATCGCCAAAGGCGATGTTGGCGGCGATGCTGGCGTCCAGCAGGAACAGCTCCTGCGGCACGTACCCGATCTGCCGCTGCCACCCGGGGATGGCGTCGGCCAGCGGGCGGTCGCCAATGCGGATGGCCCCCGCGTCGGGGCGCAGCAGCCCCAGCAGCAGGTCGGCCAGCGTGCTCTTGCCGGCCCCCGACGCCCCCACCAGCACGGTGATGGCGTGCCGCGGGATGGTGGCGCTCACGTCGTGCAGCACCGGCGCCGCGGTGCCGGGGTACTGGTACCCCACCCCCTCCAGCACGATGGGCGCATCGGGGAAGGGCGCCACAGGGCCCTCCTCCGGCGCCGCCACCGCGCGCCCGCGCTGCACGTCGGCCTCCAGCTGCGGCAGCACCTCGGCGTTGCCGCGCACCGCCGCCGCCGAGCGGAAGAGGTTCTGCGCGGCGGGAAGGAGCCGGTAGCCGGCCATGGCATACACCGACAGCGTGGTCACCACCACCTGCGGCGCCTCTCCCGCCAGCAGCAGCACCGCGCCAAAGGCCAGCAGCGCGCAGAACGCCAGGCTCTCCAGCAGGAAGCGCGGCAGCTCGGCCAGCACCCCCAGCATCACGTGCGAGTGCAGCGTCTCGCGGCTGCTGGCCCCCACCCGCGCCTCGTACACCGGCTGCAGCCCTGCCAGGCGGATGGCCTTGAGCCCCCCCAGGCTCTCCTGGAAGAGACGGAAGCGCCGCGCCCCCGCCTGCACCACCTGCGCGCCGTGCCGCGCCAGCCGCCGCTTCACCACCGCGAACACCGCCAGATAGCCGCCGCCAATGAGTAGCACCGCCACCAGCGCCACGGTGGGGCTGTACGCCACCAGCCCGGCCGCCACGCACACCACCACCAGCGCCTGGCTCACGAACGCCAGCATCGACTGCAGCACCATGTAGTTGAAGCGCGGCAGGTCGTTGGTGAACACCGACGCCAGCTGCGCGCTGTCGGTGCGCGCCACCTCGGCGAAGTCGCGGTGCAGGTAGCCGCGCAGCACGTCGCGCTCCAGCTCCAGCGTGATGCGGAGCGCGAAGGTCATGGTGAACCACGTGGAGAGCGCGAAGATGGCGTTGGAGACGACGATCACCCCCATGAGCGCCGCCGCCACCCCCACCAGGAACGCCACCGGCGACGGGGCGCCCGTCCACGCGTACACCGGCTGCAGCAGCCGGTGCGTGGTGATGAGTCCCGGGTTGGCGAGGAGCGCGATGAACGGGGCGATGGAGGCCACCCCCAGCACCTGCACCAGCCCCACCACCACGAAGTACCCCTGCAGCCACAGGGCGCGGCGGCGCTGCCGCGGCGTGAGCAGCCGCCAGACGCGGCGGACCACGTCACCCATGGCACCGCCGGGCGCGGACGGTGGCGCGCGGGTCAGCCCCCGGGGCGGCGGAGCCGGGCGATGAGCCGCGCCTGCACCGCGTCGGACAGCAGCGGGTGCGTGGGAAGGGTGTGGAGCTGCGCCACGAGCTGTTGGGCACCGGGGAATCGATGAGAGGGCGCCGCCAGGGAGCCGGCAAGCTCCGGAAAGTCGGCAAGGGTGCGCGGATAGCCCCGCCCCACCCCCAGGGGGGCAAGAGGGGCCATCCGGTGCGGATCGGCCAGCACGGGCTCGCGGAGCGCGCCGTCAACGCCCCCCGCGGGGCGCCGCACCAGCGTCACGCCGGACACCGTGTCCAGCGCCTCGCGGTACGTCGCCTGCCGACGCTGGCGCATGGCCCGTGCCGTTGGCTCCGCCCGCAGGGCGTCCTCCACCAGACGAGCCACGGTGGCCGCAGGTCGCGCCAGTGCGCGCGGCGGGTGGTAGGTGGTGGTTCCCACCCCCAGCCCCGGGAAGCGCCGCACCAGCGCAAAGGCCGCCGGATGCGCCAGCAGCGCCGTCGCGGCCGTGCGCGCCAGGTGCCGCGCGGCGGCCTCGGCCGCCGGGGCCGCCGCCAGCGCCACGGCCCAGGGGTCCGGGAGCGGGGTGCGGCTCAGCAGGGCGCCGCCCCCGCCGGCGTTGAGCCCCTTGCCGCGCCCGAAGCTGAGCACCCCCCAGCTGGCCTGGCCGCCGCCACGCACGCCGTCCACCCCGCCGCCGGCGTGCTGCGCCGCGTCTTCCACCACGGCGGCCCCGTGCGCCGCGGCCAGCGCCAGCACCGGGGGCAGCGCGGTGACCACTCCGAACAGGTGGGCCACCACCACCACCGTGGCGCCCGCGCGCAGCGCGCGCTCCAGCGACGGCAGGTCGGGGGCCAGCGTGGCCGGATCGGTGTCGTACAGCAGCAGGGTGCCCCCCGCCCCTTGCACCGCGGTGCCAACGTCGGGGCAGGCATACGCCGGGGCCGCCACCCGGGGCGCCCCCGCCCCCGGGTGCGCCAGCGTCACCGCCAGCTGCAGCGCCGCCGTACCACTGGGGAGCAGCGTGGCGCAACGCCCCGGGTATGCGTCCTGCAACAGACCTGCTGCCCCCGCCTCTGCGGCGCGGGCCCTGGCAGGGAACCACGCATCGGGGACGGCGCGCCATAGGGTGCGCGCGGTCACCGGAGCATGCACGGGGGGTAGGTGGCGCAACCGGGGTACCGGGGGAAGGCGAGGGCCGCCGGCGCAGGCGCGGCGGCAGGGCGTGACGGGAATGTCCCCGAGCGACGGCTCGGGGGCAACCGTCGTGCCGTGCCCTCCCCGGCACACCCCATGCCCTGCCGCCCGGGCACCGCAGGGGCGCCGCGATGATCGTCCAGCTGGTGAACCCCGCCGTGATGGGGGGGCTGGAGGGGGTGGTGGCATTGCTGCTGCGGGCGCTGCGCGAGGCCGGCGAGCCGGTGGCGCTGGTGGCCGTGCTGGATGAGGGGCAGACGGTGGGGGCGCTGGTGACCGACGCCGAGGGGGCGGGGATCCCGGTGCGCCGCGTGGTGGTGCCGCCGCGGCGCTACGGGCGCGAGCAGCGGGCGATTCGCGCCGCACTGCGGGCGATGCGGGCCACGGTGGTGCACTCGCACGGCGCGCGCATGGACGTGATGGCCGCGTGGGCCACGCGGGCGCTGGGGGTGCCCTGGGTGTCCACGCTGCACGGGTTCACGGGGGGCGACCTCAAGAACCGCGGCTTTGAGGCGCTGCAACGGTGGGTGCTGCGGCAGGCGCAAGGGGTGGTGGCGGTGTCGCCGCCGCTGGCGGCGCGCGCCGTGGCGTCGGGGATTGGCGCCGCCCGGGTGCTGCCCCTGCCCAACGCCGTGGCCCCGGTGGCGCCGTGGTCGCGCGCCGAGGCGCGGGCGCGGCTGGGCGTGCCGGCGGGCGCCACCGTGGTGGGGTGGGTGGGGCGGCTGGGGCCCGAGAAGGACCCCGGCCTCTTCGTGGAGGTGGTGCGGGCGCTCGCCGAGGCGTCGGTCCCGGGGCGCCCCGCGGTGCACGGCGTGCTGGTGGGGGATGGCCCGTTGCGTGCAGCGGTGGCGGCCGAGGGCGCGGCACTGGTGGCGGCGGGGCGATTGACGCTGGCCGGGGCGCACCCGGGCGCAGCGCGGCTGATGGGCGGCCTGGACGTGCTGGTGAACACCAGCCACACCGAGGGGACACCGTTGACGGTGCTGGACGCGATGCAACTGGGGGTGCCCGTGGTGGGCACGGCGGTGGGCGGGGTGCCGGCGCTGCTGGCGGGGCGTGGCGTGGTGGTGGCCGAGCGTGCGGCGCCGGTGGTGGCGCAGGCGGTGGCCGCACTGCTGGCGGACGCCCCGCGGTGCGCGGCGCTGGCGGCGGCGGCGCGGGCGCATGTGGAGGCGCACCATGCGCCCGCGCCCTGGGGCGCGGCGCACCGCGCGCTGTATGCACACGTACGGGGGGCGACGGCATGACGGGGCGCGAGCTGATCGGTGTGGCGCTCATCGCGCTGCCGGTGGTGGTGGGGGGCTACGCCTTTGCGCTGTATCCGGCGCTGGTGTGGCTGGCGGCGCGCACGCGCTCCCCCTTTCTCCTGCCCCCCGAGCCTACCGAGTGGCCGCGGGTGACCATCCTCATTGTGGCGTACAACGAGGCCAACCGGCTGCCGCGCACGTTGGCGCAGGCGCTGGCGGTGGACTATCCCGCCGACCGGATGGACGTGCTGGTGGTGTCGGATGCGTCCACCGATGGCACCGATGCGCTGGTGGCCGGGCATGCCGACCCGCGGGTGCGGCTGTTGCGCATGCCGGAGCGCCGGGGGAAGGCGGCGGGGGAGAACGCCTCGGGGGCGCACGTCACGGGCGACATCGTGGTGTCCATCGACGCCACCATCCTCATCCCGCGCGACTCGCTCAAGGCCCTGGTGCGGGCGATGCTGCGCCCTGATGTGGGGTTGGCGTCGGGGCGCGACATCAGCGTGGGCGACGAGACGCGCGAGGGAACCGGGGCCGAGGCGGGGTACGTGGGTTTCGAGATGTGGCTGCGCCACCAGGAGACGCGCGTGCACGGCATCGTGGGGGCCAGCGGCTGCTTCTATGCCACGCGGCGCGCGCTGCACCAGGCGGAGCTCCCCGAGGACCTGTCACGCGATTTCGCGGCCGCCAGCGTGGCGCGCCGCGCCGGCTACCGGGCCGTGTCGGTGGATGAGGCCACCTGCCTGGTGCCGCGCACCACCTCGCTGGACAGCGAGCTGCGGCGCAAGAGCCGCACCATGGGGCGCGGGCTGGATACGCTCTGGTACCTGCGCGGCATGATGAATCCCCTGCGCTATGGCGCCTTCGCGGTCATGATGGTGTCGCACAAGCTGATGCGGTGGTTGCTGTTCCCCGCCATGGCGGGGTGGATCGTGGGCCCGCTGCTCCTCTACTCCGGGTTCCCCGACGCGCTGTGGCTGACCGAGGTGATGCTGGTGGGGGTGCTGCTGGGGCTGTGGTCCGCGCGTTTCGCGTCGGGGCGGCGGCTCCCCAAGGTGCTGGCGCTTCCGGCCTACCTGTTCGTGAGCCTGGTGGCCGGGTGGCAGGCATGGATCCACCTGCTGCGCAACGAGCGCAGCGCCATCTGGGAGCCCACGCCGCGTCCGCGCGTGCCGGTGCCCACGGAGCTCTAGGGGGCGCTGGACGTGGCACCGCGTGCGGGGGCGCCCGTGGCGCACCGCGGCCGGTGATGCCGGTGCCGGCGATTCAGCGGGGGGCTGCCAGCCCGCCGCGTTGCCCAGGGCGCACGGGCCGCGCGGCGCGCCCCTCCACCCGGGGCACGGCAACCGGAGTGGTTCGCAGACGCCCGCGACCGCCAAGGGTGGGCGGTGGGGCCGCTGAGGCCAGCGCGGCCGTGCTCGGCGCGTCCACCGGCGGCTCCTGCCGCACCACCGCATAGCGGGCCAGCGCCAGCGTGAACCCCAGGTTGAACCAGAAGTACGGGTAGAACAGCACCGTCACGAAGAAGCCGCTGGTGAGGTACCCCACCAGCGCGCCGTCCAGCCCGTAGGCCATGGCGTGCACGAAGCGGTCGGGGGCGCGCGCGTCGGGGCCGGTGAGGCGCCGCGTGCGCGCGTTTTGCACGAACGTGGCCACGATGAGCGCCACGAAGCCGGCCAGCCCCAGGTACCCCAGCTCCCCCAGCGCCTCGATGAAGATGTTGTGCGGCAGCTGCCCCTTGGGGTTGTAGTACGCCGCGTAGTACGGCATCCAGTTCTTGTACCCCACCCCCAGCACCGGGTGCTCCCGCGCGATCTCGATGCCGTGCCGCCAGTAGGTGAGCCGCTTGGTGGAGGTCTCGTCGGTCCCCGCCCCCCGCCACCGATCCAGGCTGGCCTCGGGGAGCAGCCCCCAGGCCAGCGCGGCCAGCACCCCCATGGCCACCCCTACCCGCACCCGGTGTCGGCTGCGCAGCACGGCCCACGCTCCCACCGCCCCCCCGCCCAGCAAGGCCCCGCGTGAGGACGAACCCACCATGCCGATCACGGCGCTCACCGCCACCACGCCCAGCGCCGCGCGCTTCCCATGCGACAGGCGGGGCCACAGCCCGATGAGGAAGTACGCCGCCATGGGGAAGAAGACGCACATGGCAATGCCGAACTCCCCCGAGTTGTCAAACCACCCCGGCGCCCCGCTCATCCCCCACTCGCGAAAGGCGAAGCCGTCCGACGCCCAGCTGCGCACGGCGTGCTGAGACATCTTGAGGTTCCACAGCAGGAAGCTCGAGAAGAGCAGCACCAGGCGCAGCCGCGTTTCCCCCATCCCCCCCCGCACGAAAATCACCAGCAGCCACTGCCCCAACAGGTTGAGTGCGGCAAACGACGTGGCGGGCTGGTAGGCGAACACGGAGGACGCCAGCACGATGGCGGTGAAGCCGCCCAGCACCCCCGGAATGAGGTGCGGGATCCCCTTGAAGCGCCCTTCCAGCACGGTGCACAGCACGGCCCCCGAGAGGGTGAGGTTGCCCCACGGGAGCACGGCGAGCCACCCGTAGATCTGCTGCGGGCGCACGTACTCGAACAACACGTAGGCCAGGGTGCACCACGCCGAGAGCGGCTGCGCCCGCAGCGCCTGCAGCAGCGCCCACGCCCGCAGCGCCAGCACCTCCCCATCGGGGACCAGGCGCTGCGGACGGAGCCGCGGGCGCCGCGCCACCCCCGGGGTCGCGGTGGGAGTGGGGGCGACAGAGGTGGAGGGCGCCGTCATGCGCCGCCGCCGGCCAGCCACCCGCGCAGCCGCAGGCGGAATCCGTGCGGCGAGATCCCCGCCGGGACGTTCCAGCGGGGGAGGCGCCATGGCGCGCGGGCGTCGTGGCTGGTTATCCAGCCGCCGGCCACGCACACCGCCTGCGTGACCCCGGCATCGGCCAGCGCCGCCTCGGGATCGCGCGGGGGAATGCCGTAGGGGTAGGCCAGCACCGGCACCGCCACCGTGGCCGCGTGTGCGGCCAGCCACGCCGCGGTGGCGCGCACCTCCTGCTGCACCGTGGCCGAGTCCAGGGCGCCCAGGTTGGCGTGGCGCCAGCTGTGGTTCCCCAGCGCCACCCGCCCGCGACCGGCCGCGGCGGCCGCCAGCAGGGCGTCCGCAGTGGCCAGGCGACAGCGCTCCAGCAGGTCGGGAAGGGGCACGGGGAGGGACAGGGGAACGGGAGGCGGCTCGGCGGGGGCCGCGGTCCACGGCGGCGCCGGCAGCGCCGCGTCGATCCCCCGGTGCTGCCAGAGAAAGTGCGCGCGGTCAGCCGCCGCCCAGTGGCCGGTCGCCGCGTGCCGGTCCCAGGCGGGGATGGTGCCCAGCAAGCCCGGGGCCACGAACACCGTCGACGGCACGTCGTGGGCCGCGCAGCAGGGGAGCCCCACCGTCAGGGCAGACGCGTACGCGTCGTCGAATGTCACGGCCACCAGCCGGTCGCGTCCGCCGGTTGGGGCCGCCAGCAGGGTGGCCAGGGACACCACCTCCGCCTCCTGGCGCAGCATCCCCACCTGCTCGGCAAAGGCCGCCACCGGCAGGTGCAGCGAGGCGTCGCCGCCGCACGGTTGCGCGTCGGCCACCACGTTGTGGTAGGCCAGCACCAGGCGGCCGCCGCGCGGGGCCCTGGGCGGCGCCAGCAGCAGGGCGCGCTCACCCGCCGCGCGCACGAGGGGGCGCAGCGCGGGCAGGGCGCGCCGCGCCCCGCGCGCCGACGGGCGTCGTGACGCAGCCGGGGCCGCGCGCGTCTCGGCTGGCGACGGGTCGGTCAGCGGGCCCTCGGTGGCGGATGGAGTGGCATGCTACTTTCCCGGCTGAAGGGGCGCCCTGATGGCGGGGGTCCGGATTGCGGTGGCATGGACCACGCCATGGGTGGGAACGCCGGGGAAGCTAACCCGACGGGCCCCGGCCTCACCATTCGACGCTCCTCCCCACGCCCATGCCCCGCCTGCTGTTCCTCTCCCATCGCGTGCCGTATCCGCCCCACTCGGGGGCGGCGGCGCGCAGCTACAACCTGCTGGTGCAGCTGGCGCGCCACTACGACGTGACGATGCTCTGCTTCGAGCGCCCCGAGCCGGCGGCCGGCGGGCTGTCGCTGGCCGAGCGGCTGGAGGCGCTGCGCGCCGTGGCCGACGTGCAGGCCTATCCCATCCCGCAGCTCCACTCGGCGGCCCGCCGGGCGATCGACCGGCTGGAAGGGCTGCTTCCAGGGCGCAGCTACCTCCAGCCCATGTACCGCGAGTCGGGCTTCGCCACGGCCCTGGTCCGCGCGCTCACCACGCCCTGGGACCGGATCCACGTGGACAGCCTGGACCTGGCCGGGTACCTGCCGCTGCTGCCGCTGGCACGCACGGCGCTCACCCACCACAATCACGAGGCGGAGCTGCTGGCGCGGCGCGCCGAGCGCGAACCGTGGCTCACGGGGCGCTACCTCGCGGTGCAGGCCCGGCGCGTGCGCGCGCTGGAGCGGCGCTGGGCCCCGCAGGTGGGGCTCAATGTCTTCGTGTCGGCACGCGACGCCCAGGGGGCGCTGGACGGCGTGACGGGCGCGCGCGCCGTGGTGATCCCCAACGGGGTGGACCTGGCGTACTTCACCCCGGCGCTACAGCGCGGCGCGGAGGCGGCGTTCCTGGGCGGGCTGCAGTGGGCGCCCAACCGCGACGCCCTGGGGTGGTATGCCGACGCGGTGTTGCCGCGGCTGCAGCGCGACGGCGGCACGCCGCTGCCGGTGCGGTGGATCGGGCAGGCCTCCGACGCGGAGCGGGCGGCGCACGAGGTGCCGGGGTGGCTTTCGCTCACCGGCTATGTCCCCGACGTGCGTCCCGTGCTGGCGCAGGCGGGGATGTTCATCGCCCCGCTGCGCTTTGGCGCCGGAACCAAGCTCAAGATGCTGGACGCCTGGGCCTCGGGGCTCCCCGTGGTGGCCACGACCATCGCCTGTGAGGGGCTCCCGGCGGTGGATGGCGACAACGTGCTGGTGGCCGATGACGCCGTGGGGTTTGCCGCCGCCATGCGGCGCGTGCAGCGCGATCCCGCGCTGGCCCACCGGCTGGGGGAGAAGGGGCGCCGGACGGTGGAGGCCGAGTTTGGCTGGGAAGCGCTGGGGGCGAAGCTCGCGGAGGCCTACGCGGCGCTGGGCACCCCGACGTCGCCCCCCCGGTGATCGGACGGGTGACGCCTACGGCTCGATGAAGCCGTTGGCGGCGGTCAGGTCGTCCAGGTACATCACGAGCGGCCCGGCCACCGCCTGCGTCCACACGAGCCCCACCTGGAGGTCCAGCGGGAGCGTGGTGGTGGTGGACCCCAGCATCGGGTTGCGGCACCGCGCCACCTCCTCGCCATCCAGCCAGTAGCGCACCTCCCCCATGTCGTCCGCGCGCCGCATCCACAGCTGGATCCGCACCCACCGGTCGGCGGGGATCACGAAGGGGGTGCAGCCGGGGAGCCGGGTGATGGCCCAATCCATGGCCACCTCCGCGTACTGCGCGTACAGCGGGTCGGCGGGCGGGATGCCATCAGCCGCCCCCACGCTGAACATGCTCCACCCGGGGGCATCCTCAGATTGCGTGGAATTGTAGCGGTTGAGCAGGATCTTGAAGCCGCCGCACGGGGTGGACCGGCCGAAGCTGGCGCAGGTGGTGGTGTTGTACTGGTTGGTGAAGCTGGCGCGCGGGATGTACACGGAAAACGCCTGGTACAGGCCCTGGGGATCGGTGGCGGGGGGGTTGGGGGCCCGGTAGTAGAGTTGCAGCCCCGCGCCGTTGGCGGCCAGCCCCCCGACCACGGCGAACTTGAGGGCGCGCGTACCGCTCCGCCGTCGCTCGGTGGTGATCCCCGCGCTGGCGGAATCCCCGGCGCCCAGCGACACGTCGGCGGGGACCCCGCCCTCGAAGTCATACGCGAAGTGCACCACGGTGGGGGCGGGGAGGTACTCGAACTGCCGGAACAGCGTCACGCGTCGTCCCCCCTGCCGCACCACCACGGGGACGCGCCCCGCTGCGGTCGCCCGCGGGACGGTCACCTGCACCGTGCTGTCGGTCAGGCGGCGCACCTCGGCGTCCACCTCGCCGAAGGCCACCTGCACGTCGGCGCCGAAGCCCGCGCCGCTGAGCACCAGCGCCACACCGCCGGTCGTGCTCCCCGTCCACGCCGTCAGGCGGTAGGCGTCCCACGGGCCGGTGGAGGGCGGTACCACCTCCACCGCCAGCCGCGCGCTGTCGGGCTCGGTGGGGCAGCGCGCGGTGAGCGTGGCCGTGCCAAGGGCCGCGCCGCGGACCCACTGCGCGTCTCCCTCGCCGCGGACCCGCGCCACGGCGCCGGCACCGGGGTCCATGAGGACCGCTCCCAGGCAGCCTACCGCCCCGAACCGGGCGCTCCGGTAGCCGATGCGCACGCGCACGCTGTCTCCACGGGCCAAGGTGATGCGCCCCCCGGGGTGGGTGAGCGCCTGCAGGACCGACGACGGGGCCGGGCGCACGCGCAACACCGAGGCGATCCGGGGCAGCCCGCTCCCGTCGAGGCGCGCCGAACCGATGGCGCGCGGCACCACGCGCAGCGGCGCGCGGGAGACAATCGCCGCCACGCGGACGTCCGACACGGCCACCGTGCGCGCCGCGCTGCCGGCTACCTGGAATTCCAGCGTGTCCAGCTCCACCGCATCCACCACCGGGTCCAGCGGGCGCGGCCCCGCCACGGCGGCAGGCGGTGGCGTCTGCGATAGCAACCACGCCCCTGGTTCCGGGGGCGCCTGGCAGCCGGCCACGGTGGCCAGCAGCCCTCCCCACGCGCAAAGCCTGCGTCGACCGGTCCGGAGCGTGCCCATGCCGGAAGGTATCGGCCCTTGCGGGCTACGGCTTGATGTACCCGTCTGCCGCCTGCACGTCGTCCACGTACACCACCAGCGGAAAGCGCGTGGCCTGCGCATAGGTGATCCCCAGCCACAGCGCCAGCGCGCGGGCCGGATCGCCAGTTCCCAGGACCGGACTGCTGCAGCTGCCGGCGGGCTGCCCGTCCAGCCACCACCGCATGGTGCCCACGCCGCCGGCGTGGCGGTACCAGAGCTGGACCGCAAACCACCGGTCGGCCGGCAGGGCGAACGGCACGCACCCGGGGAGCCGGGTGATCCCCCAATCGGCGGCGGCCACGCTGTATTGGGGCATCGGGGCGTCCTGGCCGGCGTCTCCCACGGGGAACTGCCCGCCGATCCCCCACATGGCCCATCCGGGGGCCTCCGCCACCTGCTGCCCGTCGTAGCGGTTGAGCAGGAGCTTGATCTGTCCGGGCCACGCGTTGACGAAGGTGGCGGCGGGGATGTAGAGCGAGAAACGCTGGTACACCCCGGTGGGCGAGGCGGCGGGATTGGGGGACTGGAACCCGCGCTCGATCCGCGCGATGACCCCCTCGGGGCCGCGGGTGGCGGTGAACTTGAGGGATCGGGCGCCGGTGGCCGCGCGTTCGGTGGTGAACGCCGCGCGGGCCGGTTCACCGGGCGCCCCCGCGTCCGCCCCCACCTCGGCCAGCGTTCCCCCCTCCATGTCGTGCCGGAAGTGCCAGCGCGTGGGGGCGGGCAGGTACGCAAAGGGGACGGTCAGCGCCTGTCGCTCCCCCCCCTGCGTCACGACGACCTCGGTGGCCCCCGGCGGCAGGGCGTCGGGGACGGTCACCCGCGCCGTGCTGTCGCCGAGCACGTGCACGAGGGCCGTGAAGCCCCCCAGTTGCACGGACAGGCCGCCACGCAGCCCGCGCCCCGTGAGGCGCAGGGTGCGCGCATCGGCCGACGCCCCGGACCACGGCTCCAGGCGGAGCGCGGTCCAGGGCGTCGCCGGGGTTGGCGCGGCGGGAGGGGCGCTGGCGGCGGGGGCGCTGGCGTTGCCTCCCCCCGTCCAGCAGGCCGTGACCAGGGCGATCACCCAGCCTCCCCTCCACGCGCGCCGCAGGGTCATCGGTCGATGAAGCCGTTGGCGGCCTGCACGTCATCCACGTACAGCACCAGCGGGAAGGCCGAGGCGCCCTGCGTGTACGTGATCCCCAACCACATCTCCAACGTGCGCGCCAGGTCGCCGGTGCCCAACAGGCTGCTGCTGCACGCCGCCACCGGCTCGCCGTCCAGCCACCAGCGCATGGTGCCGACGCCGTTGGCGTGGCGGTACCACAGCTGCACCGTGAACCACCGGTCGGCCGGAAGCAGGAAGGGGGCGCACCCGGGGAGCCGCGTGATGGCGTAGTCGGCGGCCGCCACCGAGTACTGCGCCGCCAGCGGGTTGCTGCGGATCTCGTCCATGGGGAACTGCCCGCCGATCCCCCACATGGCCCACCCGGGCGCGGTGCTGGTCTGCTGCCCGTCATAGCGATTGAGCAGCAGCTTGATCTGCCCGCGGCCGGTGTTGGTGTACGTGGCCTTGGGGATGTACATGGAGAACTTCTGGTACAGCCCGTTGGGGTTGTCGGCCGCCGGGTTCCGCGAGGCAAAGCGGCGCTCCATGCGCACGATGTTGCCGTCGACGCCGCTGATGGCGGTGAACTTGAGCGACCGGCTGCCGGTGGCCGCGCGTTCGGTGCTGTACTCCGCCCAGGCGGTGGGGCCGGTCGCGGCGCCGACGTCGGCCAGCGTGCCGCTCTCCATGCCGTGGGCGAAGTGCGTCACCGTGGGCGCCGGGAGCACCTCGAAGCTGCGGAACAGCGTGGCGGTGGCGGTCCCCTGCGTGGCCACGACACTCACGCTCCCCACCGCCCGGGCGGGGACGGTCACGCGGGCCGTGCTGTCCGTCAGCCGCTGCACCGTGGCGGGGGTGCCGCCAAAGGCCACCTGCAAGGTGCTGCCGAAGCCGGCGCCCGTGAGCTCCAACACCGCCCCGCCCGCAGCGGACGCGGCCCATCCGCTCAGCCGATACACGGCCAGCGCGGCGGCGGGCGGGGGCGGCGGGGGGGGCGTCACGGAGGTGTCCGTCTTGGTGGTGTCGGGGGGGGGCGTGACCGTCCGACGGGTGACCGTCAGTGTGACCGCCGCGGTGTCCGTCTCGGCCGGGCAGATGCCGGTCACGCGGATCGTGCCGCTGTCGGCGGGGACCACCCACCGCCCGCCGTTGGCTGGCACCAGCCGTGCCACCTTGGCGGCCGGCACGGCCTCCACGGCGCCCACGGCGCAGGCAATCGCCCCGAAGCGGGCGCTCTGGTAGGCGAAGCGGACGAACACGCTGTCTCCGAGGAGGAGGCTGGCCGTCCCGGTCGGGTGCGTCACCGCGACAAACGGCGAGCTTTCGGCGGGACGGACAAGGATCGTGCTGTTGATGCTCGGGGACCCGTCGCCCAGCAGCTGCGTGGCCCCGACGGCGCGCGGGGCGATGCGCACCGGCCTGGTGGAGACCAGCCGCGCCACGCGCGTGTCACTGAGGCGGAGGTTGCGTGTGGCGCTGCGCGAGAGGGAGAACTGCAGGGTGTCGAGCTCCACCGCCGTCATGACCGGCGCGATGGTGGTGCCGATGATGGTGGCGCTGGGGGAGGCGATGGCCGCGTCGTCGGCGGCGGTGGGGAGGGGGGTGTCCTGGCAGGCGGCAAGCCAGCCGGTCAGGGGGAGGACGACGAGCAGGCGGGCACGGGCAGGTCGCATGTTGGCCTCACTGGGGTTCGGCAGCCCGACCGGCATGGCGCACCGCAGGTGCGCTGTAGCCTCGTGGCTTTGTGCCCCCGCCTTTCAGCGGGTTTACCGTTTCGCCACCGGTGCGGCCCCGAGAGCCGAGGCACGCTGTGGCGCCTCAAAACACCCCGGTGTGTCCGGGACGGCCACTCAGCGGTGGCCGTCGGGTGACCCCCGTCACCGTATCCCCGACGCCCTACACGGGAATCCCCTTCAGCAGCGCCGGTCCCAGCGCCCGCACCAGCGGGATGGGCAGGTGGCGCCAGAGGCGAGAGGCGGCGCGCGCCGCCCTCCCCACGCCGTCCTGGTCCCCGCCGGCGGGGGCGGGGTGGCGCTCCCACGCCAGCGGTTCATCCACGCCCCCCCACTGCCGCTTGAAGCGGTGCGTCCCCGAATCCGGGGTGCACCGGCCAAAGTTGAAGCACGCCATTCCCTGAGCGGCGGCGCGCTGCAGGAAGGCGCCGTAGAGCGCCATGTTGGGGGCGCAGCGGGCGTGGCGTCGCAGCGCCGAGGCCCAGGTCATCTCCAGCTCGGTGCCGTCCACGATGGCGAACCCGGCGGCGATGGGGGTGTCGCCGGTGTAGGCCACCCCCACCCACGCCTCCTCCCCCAGCAGCTGCGCGATGGCGCCGAAGAAGCGGGCGGCGTGCGCGGGGGAGCCCAGGTCGCGCATGTGCTCCACGAACACCGCGTGGAAGGGCGCCAGCTGGTCGTGGCCGAATCGCACCGTCACGCCGTCGCGGGTGGCGCGGCGCACTTGGCTGCGCACCTTGCTGTCGAGACGGCGCAGCGTCCCCTCGGGGTCCCCCGCGACCAGCGGGAGCACGACGGTGATCTTGCGGGCGGTGGGGGCCAGCCCCAGCGCCCGCGGGGCCCGCTGCCGCAGCTCGATGGCGCGCGCGCGCCCCTGCCGTGCCACGGCGGCGGCGGCCAGGGCGCGGCAGGCCGCCGGCGTGCCCACGGGGCCGCCGGTGTTGAGCCAGGGGAGCGACACGAGGTGCTCGCCAAAGAGCGGCGAGCGGAGGCGCACCAGCGGGAGCACCCCCGCCAGGGAGTCGCCGTCATGGGCGGCGAGGTACGGGGTCTCCAGCGCGTAGGCCTCCTGGTACACGCGCGTCCACCCCCACCGCTGGAACACCGACCCGCCGTGCTCCGCCA
>JBILED010000297.1:0-3098 GCA_044352305.1 Gemmatimonas sp. | reverse complement strand
GACCGGACCATCACGCGGGAAGCCCGACGGTTGCAGATGGTGGATGCGCGGCGCGTTGACACCGTGCTGCTTGACACGTTGCTGGCCGACCCGGACCCCCAGCTGCGGGCGCGGACCGCCTTGGCCGTGGGGCAAGTGCGCGCGCGAGCGCGTTACGGCGTGCTGCGCGGCTGGCTGACGGATCCGGACTCGGCGGTGGCCGCGACCGCAGCCTTTGCACTGGGCATTGGCCGGGATACGGGGGCCGTGCCCGTCTTGCGGGCCACCGTGCTCGGCGCGGCGCGGCGCGACGCGCCCACCGTGGCGGCAGAGGCCGCGTGGGCGCTTGGTGAGATCGGCGAGCCCGCCCGTGCCGCGCTGGAGGAGATGTTGCGCCCCGGAGGAGTGTGTCCTGGAGACCAGGGCCGGCCTGAGGTGCCGGAGGGGGCCTCGCCCTGTGCCATGACGCTGCTGGCGGCCGCCAAGTTGCGCCCGGTCCCCGCCGCGCTCGTCATCCCGTGGCTCCAGAGCGGGAGGGTGTCGGAGGCACGGGCTGCGGCCTATGCGCTGGCACGCAACCGCGCCGGCGCGGCGGTCGGGCCAATGCTCGCAATGGCTGGGCACCTGGATGACGAGGTGCGCCAGCATGTGGCACGCCTGCTCGTGCGCGCCCTGGTCCCGGACACGCTGGCCGGGAGGGCGCGCGAGGTGCTGGAAGCGCTGGCGAACGACCCCAGCGAGCGCGTGCGTGCCAATGCGGCGCGGTCGCTCACCACCTTCGGCCCGTCCACCATGGCAACGGTGTGGCGGCTGCTGGCGGACTCCGCGCGCAATGTGCGCGTGGCCGCCGTCGACAGCCTGCACCTGGTCTTCGGGGCGGACCGGTCCGCGTGGCAGCGGGCGTGGGAGGCCGACTCGACGGAGGCTGTGCGACGTCCGCTCGCGGCGCTGGCCAGGCGGGTCGGCGTGGCACTGCCGGCGTCGTCGCCCTCCCCCCCGGCGGCTCCAGCGGCGGCGGGCGTGCAGGCGCCCCTCCGGTCGTTGCCGGCGTCGTGGGGCGCGATCGGGGCGCGCGATCGCCCCCTCGCCGACTACGAGCGGCTGGTGCGTCAGTGGGTGCGCCCGGGCGCTCGACAGCCGCGTGCCGTGGTGCACACCGCGCGCGGTCCGATCGTGGTGGAACTGCGGGCGCGGGAGGCGCCGCTGGTCGTGGAGGCGTTCCTGGCGCTGGCGGAACAGGGGTGGTATCGGGACACCCGGTTCCACCGCGTGGTGCCGAACTTCGTGGTGCAGGATGGCGACATTGCGCGTGGCAGCGGGGAACGGCTGGGCTTTGCGCTACGCGAGAGCTGGACCCGGCAGCGCCACGGGCGCGGCTGCCTGGGGTTGGCGACCGCCGGGCCGGACACGGGAGGGAGCCAGTTCTACTTCTGTCACAGTCCGCAGCCGCACCTCGACGGCGCCTACACCGTGTTTGGACGGATCGTGCGCGGACTCGAGGTCATGGACGCCATTGTCCAAGGGGACCGCATGGAACGGGTGGACCCGAGGTGATCCGGTCGACGCTCCGCGGCGGCTGGCACCACGGGCGGCCCGAACGACGGGAACGGCGCGGGGCCGCGCGCCTGGCCCCGGCGCTGCTCCTGCTGGCGGCCGTGGTGACGGGGGAGGGATGCGCGCCGGCCGTGCGGGCGCTGGCGGGCACCACGCGCCCGGCCATGCTGCCGGCCGAGGGGGGGGCGGCAGCGCCCCAGCTGATCCGGTTCGCCTGGCGCTACGAGGACGAGACCTTTGAGGCCAATGGTGATGGGGCCGTGCGCGTGCAGCCGCCGGATCGGGCGCGGCTGGACTTCTTCCTCGCCAATGGCCTGGCGGGCGGTTACGCCATCCTCGAGGGGGACTCGCTGCACGTCCCCGGCATTGATCTGGTGCGGCGGTTTCTCCCGCCCGTTCCCCTGTTGTGGGGGACGTTGGGCCGTCGGGTGGTCCCCGCCGCTCCGGACACGATCGTGCGGCAGGAGGGGGACACCGTGCGGGCGGATATCGGCGTGCGCCCGCCCGGCACGGCGGGGGAGCGAAGCGGTCGCGTCTGGCGCATGCACTATGCGCCGGACGGGTTGCGTCGCATGGAACGCCTCGAGGAGGGGCGCGTGGTCGAGGCCATCTGGCGCGAGCGCGTCGCCGATGCCCTGTGGCGGATGCGCTATGTTCATGAGCGGGGCAAGCGCCGGCTGACGATCACCGTGCGCGACACCACTGTCACGGAGGGGTTCGATGAGGCGATCTGGCGACGGCCGCCGACCCGCTGAGGGGGCAGGGGGGCGCATGGTCCGGCCCCTATGGCGGGTGGTGGCGCTGCTGACGGTGCTGCTGACGGCGGGGGCGGCCTTGACGGGGTGCTACGGCTTCTCGGGCGGCGGGGGGCTGCCGCGCAATCTGCGCAGCGTGGCCATCCAGCCGTTCGACAACCAGACGGCCGTCCCCGAGCTCCAGCGCGAGCTGTTCGAGCAGGTGCGCAACACCCTGCGCGACCGCCTCAACCTGCGGGAGGCGCCGGAAGCCAAGGCGGACCTGGTGGTGCGCGGCACGAAGTACGAGGTGGACCTGCCGGCCGGAGCGAGCGCGGATGGCCGCCAGACGGCCTCGACCCGGCGTCGGTTGCAGCTGGTGATCGACCTGGAGATCGTCGACCAGACCACGGGGCGCACGCTGCTCAAGCGCGCGGGAATGTCCCGCGAGGGGCAGTATCCCGAGGGAGGCGAGGTGCAGGGGCGGCGCAATGCCATCGAGAGCCTGATGGCCGACCTCGTGGAAGGGGTGCAGTCGCAGTGGTAGCCTCGGTGCGTCTTCCCGAGGACAAGGTCATGACGTGGACGGAGGCCGCGGCGTGGCGGGCCGCGCAGTCGTCCGGGGTGGTGTTCACCAACGGCGTCTTCGACCTGGTGCACCCGGGGCACGTGGCGGTGCTGTGGGCGGCACGGCGCGAAGGGCGGACGCTGGTGGTGGGGCTCAACAGCGACGCCTCCGTGCGGCGCCTCAAGGGCCCCACGCGGCCGGTGCGGCAGGAGGCGGAGCGGGCCTGCGTGGTGGCGGCCTTCGAGGCCGTGGACGCCGTCGTG
>JBILED010000296.1:0-3120 GCA_044352305.1 Gemmatimonas sp. | reverse complement strand
TCAGCCGCAGCTCCGCCAGCAGCGCATCCGCAATCGCCCCGCGCAGCACCGCCGCCCCCGCCGCCGACAGCCGACCCAGCGCCGCGCGATTCACCAGGTCGTGCGAGGCCACATGGTTGGGCGGTGCCGAGCGGATGCAGTCCGCCTGCGCCAGCTCCTCCAGCGACGCCAGCAGCGCCGACGTGGGCACCCCCAGCACCGCCACCAACCGCTCCGTCGTGGCCAGCGCCCCCAGCAGCCCGATCGCCTGCAGCACCATCAGCGTCGGCTCCCGCAGCCGGTTCATCCGTGTCTCCAGCAGCCCCGTCAACGTCCCCGGGATCCCCTCCACCTCCCCGGTGTCCGCCCAGTGCTGCACCAGCGCCCGGAGGAACAGCGGATTCCCCTGGCTCACCGACGCCAGTTGTGCCGTCAGTGCGTGGCCAGCCCCGGCCTCCGCCCCACCCCCGCGCCCCATCATCCCCACCAGTGCCCCCGACAGCGCCGTCAACGGCTCACCCGCCAGCGGCTCCACCCCCAGCACCGCCAGCTTGGGCGCCAGCGCCACCGTGCGCAGGTGCGCCGGGCTCCGCTCCCGCGAGGTGAACAGCAGGAACAGCCGACTGCTCGCCGCCACTCCCGCGAACAGCTGCAGCACCTGCCACGACCCCGCATCCACCCAGTGCACATCCTCCACCACCATCACCAACGGCCGCTCCTCGGCGATCGCGGTCACCAGATCCACCAGCGCCTCGCGCGTGGCCGCCTGCTCCACCGCGTCAATGGGCCCGCGCCCCTCCGTCGCCGGCGCCCCCCGCTCGGGCCACTGCTGCCGCAGCCGCCGCAACCCCTCGGGTGAACACCCCAGCGCCCCGGGGAGCGCCAACAGCTGCTGCACCAGCGTCGACAGCAGCTGGTAGCCGCTGGTCTCGTCCCCCTCGCGGCACGCCAGTCGCAGTTCGCGGAACCCCTCGATGGTGGCCACACGCCCCAGCTCCTGCGTCAGCCGCGTCTTGCCAATCCCAGGCGCCCCGTGCACCAGCACCGCCGAACCGTCCTGCCACCGCGCCCGCCGCAACGCCATCGTCAACTCCGCCAGCTCCGCGTCGCGCCCCAGAAAGAGCCGGTCGTCCAGGGGGGCCTCGCGCACCCGCGCCGGCTGCAGCGGCGGCTGGTGGATGCGGCGCCGCAACGCCGCCACCCGACGCCGCACCTCGTCGGGAAGCTCCCCCACCTCCTCCAGGTACCGGTCCAGCAGCCGCAATGCCTCCGGCCGAGCCCCCGCCAGCAAGGTGCACTCTGCCAGCAGCAGCGTCCCCTCCTCGTTCAGCGGGTCCAGCTGCAGCAGCGCACGCGCCACCACCTCGGTGCCCCCCCAATCCCCCCGCGCGCGCCGCCCGCGCAGCACTTCCACCAGCAAGCGCCGCAGCTCCGCATGCACCACCTCGCGCTGCTGCTCCAGCCATTCGGCGAACTCCCCCTCGCCAGACACCCCCGGCAGGAAGGGGCCAAAGGGCTCCGCGCCCGACAGCACCCGCGCCTCAAACGCCTCGGCGGTGCGGGTCAGGGCAAAAGACGGCTGCAACTGCCGCGGGTCCAGGGCCACCAGCTCGCCCCCGATCCCCACGCGCACGCCCATGGCCCGCAGTTTGTACAGCGCCTGGCGCAGGTTGGCGCGCTGCCGGAACGGATCGTGCCCGGGCCACAGCTCGGCCACCAGCCGCTCGCGCGAGACCCCCAGCCCCGGCGCGTGCGCCAGTCGCACCAGCAGCGAAAACAGGATCCCCGACGCCGGGGTGATCTGCGCGGCCCCCACCTGCACCAACGCCGTGCCCAGCGTGCAGAAACGCAGCGCGGCCCCCACCGGTGCGGGGGGCTGGTCACGGCGGAGGGAATCACGCGGCGGGGTGGCGGTCACGAACGCTCGGCGGGCACGGGCCAGCGGGTACCCCGATCCGACAGCAGTGGCGCGGGGGGCCGGGAGGTGGGCGGGACCAACGGGCAGGCGAAACGACGGAGCGGTCATGGCCAAGGCGGTGGCGGGGCCCAACGACTGCCCACCGGCCGAGGTGCCGGTGACGCCGCGAGTCATCGCACCGCGGCGTCACCGATCCGTCATTTCCTTTTACGGAATACCGCAGGGCCCCGATCGACAGCCTCGCCGGGGCCCGACCTGGTCGAGGTCAGCCGGGGAACTCCAGCAGCGAATCGGCAGACACGCCGTCGGCCTCGGCCTGGAAGTTGAGCACCAGGCGGTGGCGGAGCACGCCGCGCGCCACGCTGCGCACATCATCCAGGTCGGGGATGGCACGCCCGTCCAGGGCGGCGCGCGCCTTGGCGCCCAGCACCAGGTACTGCGAAGCGCGCGGCCCCGCCCCCCAGCTGACGTACTGCCGCACCCGCGCGGAGGCCCCCGGGTCGTCGGGGCGCGTGGTGCGCGCCAGCTGCACCGCATAGTCCACCAGCGACGGGGGCGCCGGCAGGCGGCGCACCAACTGCTGCATGGCCTGGAGCCGCTCCCCCCCGAGCACCGGGGAGATGACCCCCTCGGTGGCGCCGGTGGTGCTGGTCACGATGGCCACCTCCTCCTCCTTCGAGGGGTACCCCACCGTGAGCTCGAACATGAAGCGGTCCAGCTGCGCCTCGGGGAGGGGGTAGGTCCCCTCCTGCTCGATGGGGTTTTGGGTGGCGAGGACGAAGAAGGGACGGGGAAGCGGATAGGTGCGGCCGGCCACGGTGACGGTGCGTTCCTGCATGGCCTGCAGCAGCGCCGCCTGCGTCTTTGGCGGGGCCCGGTTGATCTCGTCGGCCAGCACCAGGTTGCCGAAGATGGGGCCCGGGGCAAAGCGGAAGGCGCGCTTGCCGGTGGCGGCGTCCTCCTCCATGAGCTCGGTGCCCGTGATGTCGCTGGGCATGAGGTCGGGGGTGAACTGCACGCGGGAGAACTCGAGGGCGAGCGCCTCGGCGACGGTCTGCACGAGGAGCGTCTTGGCCAGCCCCGGGGCGCCGATGAGGACCACGTGGCCCCCGGCGAGGAGGGCGGTGACGAGGTCGTTGACGACGGTGGCCTGCCCGACGATGCGCTGGGCGATGGAGGCCGAGAGGGCGCGCCGGGCGTGGGCGAGCTCCTCAAGGAGGGCC
>JBILED010000295.1:0-3123 GCA_044352305.1 Gemmatimonas sp. | reverse complement strand
CCACACCGCCCACCGGTCGGCGGTGCGCTGCAGCGGGCTCTTGGAGGCCTGCGCCGAGCGCACCAGCTCCACGATGCGCGCATACTGGCTCTCCGCCGCCACGCGCACCGCCTCGAGGGTGAGCGCGCCCTCCTGGTTCACGCTCCCCGACAGCAGCAGCTGGCCGGCGCGCGCGCGCACCGGCAGCGGCTCCCCCGTGAGGCGCGCGGTGTCCACGTGCGAGTCGCCCGCCACCACGTGCGCGTCGCAGGGGATCAGCTCGCCCGGGCGCACCAGCAGCCGGTCGCCGGGGAGGATGGCGGCGGCGTCGATGTCGGCGATGCGGCCGTCCTCCATCCGGTGCGCCGTGCGGGGGGCATCGGCCTCCAGCGCCGCCACCGCGCTGGAAGCGCGCGCCACCGCGTAGGCGTCCAGCGCCTCCCCGCCGGTCTGCATGAGGACCACCACCAACCCGGCCACCGGCTGCTGCAGCAGCACCGCGCCCGCGATGGCCAGCATGGCCACCACGTCGGCGGCGAATTCCCCGCGCAGCATGCCGCGGAGCGTCTTCCACGCCACCGGGGCACCCGTGACGAGGAGCCCCACGGTCCAGATCCCGTGCCGCCAGGCGCCCGGCTGCGGGGCGGCCACGGCGGCGGCCACCCAGGGGGCGACGCCCCCGGCGGCCAACAGGACCAGCACCAGCAGCGGCAGGCGGGGGATGGCAAACCGGGGCATGACTGGAAAGATAGCGCGTCTCCGCGCTATTCTCGTCCGCATGGCAAGCCCCCACTCCCTTGCCGCGCTGGCCGCGGTCGCCGACATCGCCGCCGACGCGATCATTGCGCTGGATGACGAGTTCCGCATTGTCCGCTTCAACCGCGGCGCGGAGCAGACGTTCGGGTGGACCGAGGCGGAGATGCTGGGGGAGCCGCTGGACCGCCTGCTCCCTCCCGGCGTGCGTGCGCCGCACCGGGCGCACATGCGCGCCTTCTCCGACGGCCCCGACGCGTGGCGCACCATGGGCGAGCGGCGCCCCATCAGCGGCCTGCGCCGCGGTGGCGAGGTGTTTCCCGCGGAGGCGGCGATCGCGCGGGTGGCGGTGGACGGTGGCCGGACGTACATGGTGGTGCTGCGCGACGTGAGCGCGCGCAAGCGGGCCGAGGAGGGGCAGCGGCTGCTGGCCACGGCAGGGTGGGTGCTGGCGGCCACGCTGGATGTGGACGCCACGCTGGCCACCATCGCGGAGCTCCCCGTGCCGCTGCTGGCCGACTGGACGCTGCTGGAGCTGCTCACGCCGGCGGGGACGGTGCGGCGCGCCGCGGTGGCGCACGGCGATCCGCGCCATCATGCCACCACCGTGGCGCTGCTGCAGCGCGCGCCGCGTCCGGTCCCCGAGGGGGGCGCGTCCGGCGGGGCCCTGGGCGGCGCGTCCGCGGCGAGCGGGGCGCGAGTGGCGCACGACGTGGAGTGGCTGCGCGTGACCGACCCGGCGCAGTGGCTGGCGGCCAACTTCCCCGAGGCGGAGGACCGCGCGGTGGCGGAGCAGCTGGGGGTGGCCTCGGTGCTCATCGTGCCGCTGCGGGCGGGGGGGCGTGCCATCGGGGCGCTGCACCTGGTCCGGTCCGCCGCGGCCGCGACGCACGCCACCGAGGAGGCGCACGTGGCCGACCAGTACGCCGGGCTCGCCGCGCTGGCGGTGGAGAACGCGCGCCTGTATCAGGAGTCCCGCCAGGCGGTGCGCGAGCGCGATGACATGCTGGCGGTGGTGTCGCACGACCTGCGCAACCCGGTCAACGCCATCGTCATGCTGACCGGCGCGGTGCTGTCGCGGGCGGGGGACGACGACGGGCCGCTGCTGTCACGCGCCGACGTGGAGGCGGTGCGCGGCGCGGCGCGGCAGGCCGACGGGTTGATCCAGGATCTCCAGGACGTCTCGCGGATTGCGGCGGGGCGGCTGCGCGTGGAGCAGCGGCCCGTGGCGCCCGGCACGCTGCTGCACGAGGCCGCCGAGCTGTTTGCCCCGGTGATGGCCGACGCGGGGGTGCGCCTGCGCCGCGAGGTCCCGGACACGCTGCCCCTGGTGGACGGCGATCCGCAGCGGCTGCAGCAGGTGCTCTCCAACCTGCTCGGGAACGCCGTGCGGTTCACGCCGGCGGGCGGGTTGGTGACGCTGTCGGCGGCCGTGGTGGCGGAGGACGGGGCGTCCGGGGCGCAGGCCGCGGTGCGGGTGACGGTGGCCGACACCGGGCCGGGGATCCCGGCGGCGGACCAGCCGCGGCTGTTCGAGCGCTACTGGCAGGCCCCGCGGCTGTTGCGCGCCGGGTCAGGGCTGGGGCTGTTCATCGCCCGCGGCATCGTCGAGGCGCATGGCGGGCGCATCGGCGTGGAGAGCACCGAAGGGGAGGGGAGCCGCTTCTGGTTCACCGTGCCCCTGCGCTGACGCGGGGGGAAACGACGCGCGCCCCGTCTCCGCGGGGAGACGGGGCGCGTGGCAGCGCGGGGCGCCAGTGCTAGTGCTTGGCCTCGCCCTTTTCCTCGCCCTTTTCCTCGCCCTTGGCTTCGGCGGCCGGCGCGGCATGGTCGCCATGCTCCTCGGCGGCGGCGCCGTGCGACGCCGCACCGGCGGCCGCTCCTTCGCCATGCCCGGCGCCTTCGGCGTCGTGGTACACCTGCTGGAACATCGGATCGCGCGGATGGCGATACGTGTTGGTGTGGATCGTGTACGCCGTGAAGGCCAGCCCCGCGGTCATGACGCAGGTGATGAGCGCCGCGCCCCACCCGAGCTTGTTCGGATCGTACTCGCTATTGGTGCCGCCGTTGGTGCTGCTGGCCATGACGCGCTCCGGTGCCGTGTCGCGAAGGTCGCTGTGGGAGTGCCAGGGAAACCCTGAATCCCTGAAACCTACACGAGCCCGGCTCATTCTTCCACCCGGGGCCCCCCCGCCTCGGTGGTCCCCACCAGCGGCGCCGGCAGGATGGCCCCGGTCCCGAACCGCAGCCGGATCCGGTCCACCGCGGCGGTCAGCGCCCGGTCTCGGGGCGTCTCTCGCATCCCGGGATCCGGCACCGCCTCGTCGGGGGCAAAGAGCCCCAGCTGCCGGGGCACCTCGGGCGCCCCGTCCAGGTGCGACAGCGCCACCC
>JBILED010000294.1:0-3137 GCA_044352305.1 Gemmatimonas sp. | reverse complement strand
CCGGTCCAGCCGGAACAGCGGCGAGTTCTCCAGGTAGCGCTCGGGGTACTCCCACAGCGACCCGCCAATGCGGCTCTGGGTGTGCTCGTACTGGAACGCCCGCGCCAGCCCCGACTGCCACCGGATCCCGCCGTAGGCGCTGGTCATGTTGACCACCGTGGCATTGGGGACCGCGGCCGCGAACATGTTGGTGACGGTGACCAGGTAGGCGGTCTGGTAGCCCCCCCACGACTGCCCGGTGATGCCGATGCGGGCGGGATCGGCCAGCCCACGGTCCACCAGCGCCTGCACCCCCGGGATGATGGCCTTGGCGGCGCTTGGCCCGGGCTGGCCGTCGGTGTAGGTGATGTCGGGCTCGAAGACCAGGTAGCCGAGGGCGGTGTAGACCATGGGGTTGACCACGTTGCGCCCGGTGGGGGCCACGTACCCGTGCAACCCGTCGGTGAGCGTCTCGTAGAAGTACACCACCATGGGGTAGCGGCGCGTCGGGTCATACCCTTCGGGCTTGTACAGCAGCCCTCGCAGCGGCGTGCCGTCGCCGCCGCGCCAGGCGACCAGCTCGACGGTGCCGCGGGGGTACTGCCCCTCCTGCGGGTTGGCGTCGGAGATGCGCACCGCCCCGGCGAAGGTGCGCCCCGTCCAGAGGTCGGGGAACTCGCGATAGGTGCTGCGGGTGAACAGCAGCTGGTCGGCGTCGCGCGCCTTCTGCACCCCGGCGTAGTTGGCGTCCCCCATGAGCAGCTTCTCGACCGGGGCATCCCCCGCCAGACGCGCCTGCCAGTAGCCGGACGCCTTGGTGAGCGTGTCCACGGCGCGCAGCAGGAGCGGCTGGGCCGGGTCCAGGAAGGGATCGTCGCGGTCCAGGTCCACCACGCGGAAGGTCATCCCCGCCTGCCGCCCCGCCCCGCGGGTGACATTGCGCGGCGGCGCCACCCCGGCAGGGTCCACCTCCCAGACGTCGAAGCGATCGTACACCAGGACGCGCGCGTCGCCGGCGGTCCACCCGCCCAGCCCGTAGGCCGGCGGGATGTCGGGGGAATCGAAGGTCTCGTCGTCCCACCGCACCCCCGGGATGCCCCGGGTGAGCACCACCTGCGCGCCGGTGCCCGTGTGATGCGCGACCCACTGGCCGTCGGCAAACCAGGTGACATACCGGCCGTCCGGCGAGAGTTGCGGCGTGGCGCGCAGTGCCGTGGCAATGCGGGTGCGGGCCCCGGTCTGCGGGTCGAGCAGGTAGGCGTCGGTGGCGCGCTCCCCCCAGAACTGCGGGATGGCGTAGGCCACACTATTGGTGCCCAGCACCCGCCGCCCGTCGGGGCTGATGGTGACCTGAAGCGAGTCGGTGCCCAGGCGCGTCCAGCGGCCCGTGGCCAGGGTGTACAGGGCGAGGTAGGTGCGGTTGCGGTCGCGCGCGGCCTCGACCTTCTGCTGCGGCTGGATCTTGGTGTCGTTCCAGTGCCAGAGGTCGTACACCGCCTTGTCCACCAGCGAGTCCGCCGGGATGGAGTCGAGCGGGATGGGGGCGAGGGAGAACTGCAGCGCCGTCCCCTCCCGGACGAACTCCAGGCGGCCACGGTCGGCGAGGCGCAGCCCGGCCGGCGCCTCGGTGCCGGCGACGAGCCGCCGGGCGGCGATCGCCCGCCCCTTGGGGGGCACCAGCGCGGCGTGGTACACGCTGACCAGCGGGCGCGCGGTGCTGTCCCCGAGGTCGCTGGTGAACGCCACCTGCGTGCCGGCACGATCGAACGTGAGGCCGCGGAAGGTGGCCGCCCCGGTGAGCAGCGGGGTCACCGCCCCGGTGGGGAGCGCGCGCACGAAGGCGCCGTTGCCGGCCCCGTCCCGGGTGGACACGGTGTACCCGAGCCACCGCTCCGCCTCGTCGAACGTGAAGCCGGTGACCCCCTCGACGCGCGTCTCGGCGCCGGAGGCCAGCTCGCGCAGCAGCAGCGGGGTGCCCACCTCACGCCGTGGGGGCGCCACGGCGGGGGCGCCCGGGGGAGCCGGTGCGGGACGGACCGTCGCCGTATCCTCCACCTGATAGGCCAGGAAGCGCCCCCCGGTGCGCGCCAGCCGGAAGCTGCGCACGGCCGGGATGCGCTGCACCTGGCCGGTGGCGAGGTCGAGGATCCCCAGCGTATTGCGAGGCGCCGGTCCCCCGCGCCGCCCGCGGGCCCGCTCCACCTCGGCGCGGGGCGGGTAGATGAGGAACACCACGTAGCGGCTGTCGGCGCTGACCTGCGCCGGCTGGGCACTGAAGAGGGCCGCCGAGTCGGCGGCGGGCTGCAGCTGGGGGCGCCCGGTGAAGCCGCGGGGGACGCGATACTCGGTGGCGGCCCCGGTGGCCCGCACCACCAGCTCCCCCTCCCCGACCACCGGGCTGACGGTGTACACCGCCCAGCGGCCGTCGTTGGAGAGGGTGGCCCCGGACAGGGTGCGCCAATCGTCGTAGGTGTCCTGGGTGATGGGGCGCTTCCCGGCCGGCAGCGGTGGCGGCGTGTAGCGCGACACCGCGGTGAACGGGTTGGCGCCGGCGGGAGCGGTCTTGGGGCTGGACGCCGGGGCGGGCGCCTGCGCGCGGGCCGGCAGGGTCCCCAACAGCAGGCCCGCCAGGGCGAGCGGCAGGGCGGTGACGGCGCGGCACACCCGCGGGGGGCGGCGAGAGAAGCGGCACGGCATGGGCGAGGAGGCTGCGGGATGCGAAGCGCGCCCCGGGCTGGTCGCCCGGGACCCGCACCGCCAGTTTGCAGGCACCAACCGGCACACCGGCTGGCGGGGAGCGGTTCGCGGGTACGTTAACCGTCCGAAACAGGTCGCGTGAGGGTGGCTATGGCTCGGCTGCTGGGATACTTCGGACGGGGGTTGGTGCTGCTGGCGCCCCTGGTGATCACCGCGTGGGTGTGCTGGCAGCTGTTCACCACGGTGGACGGCTGGCTGGGGCTCCCCATCCCCGGCGCCGGGTTCGTGGCCACCCTGGCGCTCATCACCGCGATGGGGTTCCTGGGGTCCACCTTCCTGTCGCGCACGCTGGTGGCGATGGTGGAGGGGCTCATGGCGCGCCTCCCCTTCGTGCGGCTGCTGTACGGCTCCACCAAGGACCTGCTGAGCGCCTTCGTGGGGGAGCGGCGGCGCTTCGACCG
>JBILED010000021.1:0-26982 GCA_044352305.1 Gemmatimonas sp. | reverse complement strand
GGCGGCCGCGGCCGCCTGCGGTATCAGACTCGTCGGGGTCATCCCCGGCAACGTGTTCGCCTCCAGGCAGTAGGGCTCCCCCGCCGGGTCCAGCCGGAAGTCGATCCGCGCATACCCCGACAGCCCCAGCGCCTGGAACGCCGTCCGCGCCTGCGCCCCCAGCCGCTCCGCCACCGCCTCCGGCAACTCGGCCACGAACTCCTCCGCCATCCCGGGGGTGTACTTGCACTCGTAGTCGTACAGCGCCTTCGCCGGACGGATCTCGATCACGGGGAGCACCGCCTCCCCCACGATCCCCACGGTCAACTCCCGCCCGGGCACGAACCGTTCCACCATCACCGCCCGGTCGTACCGGAACGCCTCCGCCACCGCGCCCGGGAGCGCCTCCGCCGTCTCCACGATGGACAGCCCCACCGTGCTCCCCTGCGCCGACGGCTTCACCACCAGCGGCAACCCCAGCGCCGCCACGGTGGCCGCCACGTCCAGCGTCGCCCCGCTGCCCGGCGCCGGCGCCATCACCCAGTCGGCCACCGACACCCCCGCCGCCCGCAGCACGACCTTGGACAGGTGCTTGTCCATCGCCAGCGCGCTGGCCAGATGCCCCGACCCGGTATAGCACACCCCGGCCAAGTCCAGCAGCGCCTGCACGGTGCCATCCTCCCCCTGCCCGCCGTGCAGCCCGATGAACACCACGTCGGCCCCGGTCACCGCCGGGTGAAAGGCCAGCGACGGCGACAGCGAGGGCGCGCCCCCGTCACCGCAGGCCAGCGCCAGCAGCGCCTCCAGCGACGGCGGCGCGCTCCCCACCCCCGCGGCCAGCAGCCGCGCCTCCTCCGCCTCGGTGAGCACGTCGGCCGCGGGATCGAGGCACGTCACCGCGTGCCCCAGGCTCCGCAGCGCCGCCGCCACCCGCAGCCCCGACGACAGCGACACCTCCCGCTCCGCCGACACCCCCCCCAGCAGCACCGTGATCTTCAGCGTGGTCGACAACGGGACGGGCCTCGCGGGTGGTCGGGGGGCGGGTGGGGCGGAGGGGGACGTGCGGAAAAGCTAACGCGATGTGGAAATCCGCCGAACGGGACAATCCGTGACGCCGGACACCTACCCTCCACAGCGCCGTCACCGCAGCTTTCCATGGCTCAGCCGTTTCCGCCCCGCCGCTCTCCCACCCCCCTGCCATGTCCGGCGACCTCACCCTGGGCCTCGGCGTCACCCTCACCGGCACGGTCACCGTGCCGGGGCGCGCCGTCATCCACGGCTCGCTGGAGGGGGCGCTGGCCGCGCGGGAGGTGCTGGTGGGCCCCGAGGGGCGCGTGAGCGGCACGCTGGAGGCGGACACCGTGGAGCTGCAGGGAGAGGGGCCCGCCACCCTCACGGCGCGCACCGCGCTGGTGGTGCGCGCCACGGGGCGCGTCACCGGCACCGTGCGCTACGGCCGGCTGGAGGTGGAGCCCGGCGGGGTGCTGCAGGGGGACCTCGCGCCGCTGACGAGCCCCGCCGTGGAGGCCGCCCCCCCGGCCGCCCCCCGCGGGGCGCCTCCTGCCCCCCCGGGCGGCAAGAAGCGGTAGCGCCCGGTGGTCAACCTCATCGACCGCCTGCCGCTGACGCGCGCGCTCCGCACCGCGTGGCGCACGCTGCGCCTCCCCGCGGCCGCGTTCCAGGACATCCGCATCATCGTGGAGCATGGCGGGGCGCTGCACCACTACTACCTCACGGCGCGCGTCCAGCGCCTGGCGCAGCGCGGGGCGCAGGGCGCGCTCGGGACGCTCGCGCTGTTCCTGCTGCTCTCCTCGGTGGTGCAGTGGCAGGCCGACCGCGTGCTGCGCGCCAACGACGTGCTGTACGCCGAGCTGCTGAGCGCCGCGCAGGCGGAGGGGTCGATGTCGGCGGATGAGCTGCAGGCGCTCTCCTCCTCCGACCTGGCGGCGCTGCTGCGCGAGCGCACGGGCGTGCTGCGCGGCCAGGTGGACGCCGCGGCCGACCTGCTGTCGGTCTCCAACGGCGGCTGGCTGGCGTCGCTGGGGGAGCTGGGAATTCCCATGGTCCCCGACGTGGGGCTCCCCACCGACGGGCGCGGCGGCGAGGATGTGACCGCCACGACTACCGGCGCCGGCGAGGCCCGCATCTCCGACGAAGTGGCGCGCAACCGGCGGCTCATGGCCACCGTGCGGATGCTCCCCGACCGGCTGCCGCTGGAGCATGCGCGCCTCACCTCGGAGTACGGGCTCCGGCGCCATCCGCTCACCTTCAGCCGCAACCTGCACGGCGGGCTGGACCTGGTGAGCGACAGCAGCCAGGAGGTGCACGCCGTGCGGGCGGGGCGCGTGATCTTCGCGGGGCGCAGCGGGGGGTACGGCAACACGGTCGTGCTGGCGCACCCCGGGGGGATCGAGACGCGCTACGCGCACCTGCGCCGCATCCTCGTGGCGCGCGGCGACTCGGTGGCCGAGTGGGAGCGCGTGGGGATCGTGGGCTCCACGGGGCTGGCCACCGGGCCGCACCTGCACTACGAGGTGCGGCTGCTGGGACGCGCCCTGGATCCCCGGCGCATCCTCGCGCTGCGGCGGCAGGCGCCGTGAGCGACACGCCTTCCCTGAGCGTCCCATGAGCTTCTTCGGCCGTCGTTCGGCGGAGGGCGCGCCCGCGGGCGCGGCAGGCACCGCGCGCACCGCGGCCCTCCCGGCCGACGCGCACCTCAAGCCCTCCATCCTCAGCGAGGGGGTCACCGTGCGCGGCGACCTGGTCACGCCGCAGGGGATCCTGCACCTGGACGGCACCGTGGTGGGGCAGGTGCAGGTGACCACGCTGGCCGTGGGCCCCACCGGCACGGTGGAGGGGAACGTGACGGCCGCCAGCGTGACGGTGAAGGGCACCGTGCGCGGCGATGTCACCTGCGACGACCTGGTGCTGGCCCCCACGGCGCGCGTGACCGGCGCAGTGCGCTACCGCACGCTCACCGTGCAGGGCGGCGCGGTGCTGGAAGGGCCGGTGACGCGACGCGAGGGGTAGCACGCGTCACCGGGGCGGGCCCGCCCCGGACCTCAGCGGTGCATCAGGTACTCCAGCACGTCAAAGCGCGTCACGATCCCCTGCACCGCGCCCCCCGCCCGCACCAGCACGGCGCGGTTGCTCTTCGACAGCAGCTTCGCCACGCTCTCCACCGGCTGGTCGGCATCCACCACCGGGAACGGCTGGTCCATCACGTCGCTCACCACCTGGTCCAGCACCTTGGCGTCGGCCAGCGACTTGGAGGTGAGCTGCGACTCCGCCACGCTCCCCACGCACACCGCCCCATCCAGCACCGGCAGCTGCGACACGTCGTGCAGCGCCATCAGCCGGATCGCCTGACGCACCGTGGTCCCCGGCGCCACGCTCACGATGGCCCGCGCGCTGGCGTCCTTGTGCCCGATCACCGTCCCGATCGCCGTGGGCGACGCGTCCAGCAGCTGGTTCTCCCGCATCCACTCGTCATTGAACACCTTGCTCAGGTACCGCTCGCCGGTGTCGCACAGGAACGTCACCACCAGCGCCGCGGGGTCGTCCAGCCGCCGCGCCACCGTCAGCGCCGCGTGCGCGATCATCCCCGCCGAGCCCCCCACGAACAGCCCCTCCTCGCGCGTGAGACGCCGCGCCATGCCGAAGGCGTCCTTGTCCCCCACCGTGATGAACTCGTCCACCACGTCCATGTCCAGCGTGAGCGGAACGCAGTCCTGCCCCACCCCCTCCACCTTGTACGGCGCCCCGCTGGGGTGCCCCGCCCCCTTGGTGCGCCACAGCTCGGCCAGCACCGATCCCTGCGGGTCGGCCGCGATGATCTTGATGGCCGGGTTGCGCGCCTTGAGGTAGCGCCCCACCCCCGAGATCGTCCCCCCGGTCCCCGCCCCCGCCACGAAGTGCGTGATGCGCCCCTCGGTCTGCTCCCACAGCTCGGGGCCGGTGGTGGCCACGTGCGCCGCCGGGTTGGCCGGGTTCTCGAACTGCCCCGCCAGCACCGCCCCCGGCGTCTCCCGCACGATCCGCTTGGCCATCTGCACGTACTGCTGCGGATGGTCCGGCGGCACCGCCGTGGGGGTGATGATCACCTCCGCCCCGAACGCCTTGAGCAGCCGCACCTTCTCCTGCGACATCTTGTCGGGCATGGTGAAGATGCACCGGTACCCCTTGAGCGCCGCCGCGATCGCCAGCCCCACCCCGGTGTTCCCGCTGGTGGCCTCCACAATGGTCCCGCCCGGCTGCAGCGCCCCCGACGCCTCCAGCGCCGCGATCATCGGCTCGCCGATCCGGTCCTTCACGCTCCCCCCGGGATTGAAGAACTCGGCCTTGCCGTACAGCGGCGTCCGGATCCCCCGCGCCACCCGCGACAGCCGGATCAGCGGCGTCCACCCGATGGTGTCCAGCACGCTGTCATAGGGCGCGCGGTGCCGCAGGTGTCCCTGCGGAGGGAGCAGTTCGGGGGCGGGGGACACGGCCATGGGGGAACCGGTGACGGAGAGACTGGGTACGGAATGGGGCGGCGTCGCCGTCCACCAGGGGGCGCGCGCGTGCGTCGACTGCCCCCAAATTAACACCATGCACCGGACCCCCCTGTCGCCCCACGCGCGCGCCCTCCCGCGCCGCCGGCTGGCCCTGCTGGCCGCCCTGCTCTTCGCGGCGGGCGGGTGCCGCGGCACCAGCGAGGAGCCGGTCACCCCCGGCTCCATCACCATCAGCGCGGGGAACAACCAGACCGGCGTGGTGGGCGCCCCGCTGGCCGCCACCCTCGGCGTGATCGTGCGCGACACCAAGGGGCGGCTCATTCGCGGGCAGCGGGTGGAGTGGGATGTGGCCGCCGGCGCGGGCACGGTGAGCCCGGGCACCGCGCTCACCGACGCCAGCGGCCTGGCCACCACCACCTGGACGCTGGGGACCACCGCCGGCGTGGGGCGGGTCACGGCGCAGGTCACCGGCGTCAATCCGGCCGCCTTCGCCGCCACCATTCTGGCCGGCCCCGCCGCCGCGGTCATCGCCACCCCCGACGAGGCCGCCCTCGGCATCGGCGACACGCTGCGCCTGCGCGCGGCGGTGCGCGACAGCTACGGCAACACCCTCACGGGGCAAGCCATCACCTGGAGTTCACTCGCCCCCGCCGTGGCCACAGTCGCCAGCTCGGGGGTGGTCACCGGCGTGGCCGCGGGGCTGGCCCGCATCGTGGCCGAGGCCAACGGACGCGCCGACACGGTGCCGGTGACGGTGAGCACCGCCGGCGTGTGCGGCGCCACGCCGCCGCGCGCGCTGGGGCTGGGAGAGGCCGTGGTCCCCGCCGCCGGCGCCGGCAGCGCCACGCTCTGCCTCGCCGCGCCGGCGGGCGGCACCAGCGCCGAGTACGGGCTGGCGGTCATCTCCGCGGCACCGTCGTTCGGCACCACCACGCCGCTGGACGTCATCGCCATCGGCAACACCGCCCCCACCATCCCCGCGGTGGTGGCCCCGGCGCAGGGCGCGCTGGACGCGGGCGCGGGCGAGGCGCTGCGGGCGCCCTGGCGCGCCGAGGCGGCGCGGCGTGCGATGGCCGAGCGCGAGCTGGCCCCGCTGACGGAGGAGGCGCGGGCCTGGTGGCGCGAGCAGCAGGCGGCGCGCGCCCTGCGCCCCGCCGTGGTGGCCGAGGCCAAGGTGGGGGACGTGCTGCGCCTCAACGCCAACGCCAACCAGGCGTGCAGCACCCCCGATACGCGCAACGCCCGCGTGGCCGCGGTCTCCACCAACGCCATCGTGGCGGTGGACAACGAGAACCCGGCCGGCGGCTACACCGACGCCGAGCTGGCCGCGGTGGCCGCCACCTTCGACACGCTGGTCTACCCGCTCGACACCACCGCCTTCGGCGCCCCCACCAACGTGGGCGGGCAGGGGAAGATCATCCTCTTCTACACGCGCGCGGTCAACGCCCTCACCCCCGCGCTGGCGTCGTTCACCATCGGCGGCTTCTTCTTCGCCCGCGACCTGTACCCCAAGGTGGCGCGCGGCGGGCTGGCCGCCTGCGCGGGCTCCAACGAGGCGGAGCTGTTCTACCTGCTGGTCCCCGACCCCAACGGCACGATCAACGGCAACAAGCGCACGAAGGACGAGGTCACGCTCCTCAACACCACCACTATCGCGCACGAGTTCCAGCACCTCATCAACGCCGGGCGGCGCCTGTACGTCACCCCGGGCGCCGTGAGCACCGAGGAGACCTGGCTGGACGAGGGGCTCTCGCACATCGCCGAGGAGCTGCTCTACTGGCGCGTGCTGGGGGTGGGGTCGCGGCAGAACCTGGGGCTGTCGGACATCGGCGGCAGCACGGCGCGCAGCGACCTGTTCCGCAACTACGCCTCGCAGAACTTCTCGCGCTTCTACCAGTTCCTGACCAACCCCGAGGTCAACTCCCCGTACGCTCCCAACGACTCGCTGGCCACGCGGGGCGCCATCTGGACCTTCCTGCGCTTCGCCGCGGGGCGGCAGGGCGCCAGCGGCGAGGCCCCCTTCTTCCGCGCGCTGGTGAACAGCGCCACGCGCGGCGTGGCCAACCTGCAGGGGGTCCTGGGCACCGGCACCTTCGCCGACTACCTGCAGGACTGGAGCGTGTCGCTGCTGGCCGACGACTTCAGCGCGGCGCAGGCACCGCTGCTGGACACCCGCTACCGGCTGGTGGCATGGAACTTCCGCAGCATCTACCCGGGGCTCCGCTTTGGCGGCGGCACGGCGCTGGGGGTGTACCCCATCAACGCGCGGCTGCTCACCTCCAACGCCCCGGCCCGGCTGTCGCTGGCGGGCGGCACCAGCGCGTACCTGCGCTTCGGCGTGCCGGCGGGGAGCACGGCCATCGTGCGCCTCTCCACCAACGGGGGCGTGCCGGCCGCCGCGCTGCGCACGGTGGTGGTGCGGTTGCGGTAGGGGGGCGGTGGCGGCGCCTCGCTCACGGCGTCGCCGGCAGCCACCGCGCGAAGTGGTCCACCAGCTTCCCCAGCAGGTACCGCGCATGGTGCGGCTGCTGGGTCCACCCGTGCGTCGCCCCCGGCGCCACCACCAGGTCAAAGTCCTTCCCGGCCCGCATCAGCGCCTCGGCCAGCTCGGCGGCGGTGTGGAAGGGCACCACGTCGTCCATCATGCCGTGGATGAGCATCAGGTGCCCCGTGAGCCCCTGCGCGTACTGCGCCGCCCCGCGCGCAAAGGCCGCGGGGTGCGTGCCCGGCCGCCGCGTGATGGCCACGTCGTCGCTGCCGAAGAAGCGCGGGTCCACCGCCGACGCCCCCGCCACCGCCGCCTGGAACAGCCCCGGCCGCCGCAGCATGGCGTACACCGAGATGAGCCCGCCGTACGACGAGCCGAAGATCCCCAGCCGCGCCGTGTCGGCCCACCCCTGCGTGGCCAGCCAGGCGCGCGTGGCCGCCAGGTCGTCCAGGTCGCGCCCCCCCCATTCGAACAGGAACGCCTCGCGGAAGGCGCGCCCGTAGCCGGTGGACCCGCGCACGTCCACCTGGATCACGGCGTACCCGCGCTGCACCAGCAGCTGCTGCAGCAGCCCGTAGGTGCCCCCCCAGCGGTTGCGCACGGTGTTGGAGTACACGGGGCCGAACACCACCGGCACGCGCGCGCCGCGCGCGGATGCCGCCGGCAGCCACACCTTGGCGTGCAGCGTGTCCCCGGCATCGGCCCCCGCAAAGCGCACATACCGCGGCGTCACCAGCCCCGCCGCCGCCAGCCCCGGCCCCCCCGCGGTGGTCACCGCCACCTCCGCGCCGCCGTCCATGGGCACCAGCAGCAGCTGCGGCGGCGTGACATCGTCGCTCACCACCGACGCCGCCGTGCGCCCGCCCGGGGCAACCAGCACGCGATGCGTCCCGGCGCGACGCGTCACCTGCACCGGGGCCGCGGCCCCGCGCCGCACCCACAGGTGGCGCTCCGCCACCACCGGCGCCGACGACAGCCACGCCACGCCGCCGCCGGGGAGCGGCAGCGCCGCCCCCTGCACGTCCGACGCGGCGGGGGTGAGCGCCACCGGCGCGGTGTCGCGCAGCGCCACGCGGAACACGCGGTAGCGGTCGTCGCGGTCGGTGGTGAGCAGCAGCGCGGCGCCATCATCATCCCACGCGGAGCCGTGCTCGGTGTAGATGCGCGTGGCGCGCCGGTCGTGGTACACCAGCCGCGGTGCCGCGCCCGGCGCCACCACGTGCACCCATCGCTCGGTGGCGTCGTCGCGCTCCCGGTCCACCAGCAGCGCCCCCTGCCGCGACCACGCCAGGTTGAGCAGCTGCACCTCGGTGGGCTCGGGGAACGGCAGCGGCGTCATCACGCCGGTGACCGCATCCACCAGCGCCACGGTGCGCGCCTCGTTCACGTCGCCGGGATAGCTGCGGCGGAGCGTGTTCACCGGGGGCGCCACCAGCGGCTCCGCGGCCGGGTCGCGCCCCAGCGGATACGGAAACGCCACCTGCCGCACCGCGCGCCGGTCCACCAGCTGCACCGCCACCGTGCGCCCGTCAGGCGCCCACGCATACGGCGGTGCGGCCGACCCCCACGTGGCCTCCCCCACTTCACGGTCGAGCCGCGCGTACGTCCCCAGCGGCACGGCCGCGATGGAGGGGACCCCCACCGTGGTGAGCCGACGCGGCGCCCCCTCGGCGGTCGTCAGGGGCACCACCCACAGATCCCCCGCCGACAGGTACGAGGCGTGCCGCCCGTCGGGAGACACCCCCAGCGCGTGCGCATCGCGCGGCACCGCGGCCACGCGCACGCTCGCCCCATCGGTCCCCCGCACCCGCTCCAGCGCCTCGCCGCGCAGCAGCAGCAGGGCGCCCCCCTCGGCCAAGGGCCCCGGCACCCACGCCAGCTCGCGCGCGCTCCCCCCGGCGGCCGCCAGCAGCACACGGCGCCCCCGCCCATCGTGTCCCACCACCCACACCGCGCGCCGCCCGCCCCCGGTGCTGTCCCAGGTGAACGCCAGCGTGCGCCCATCGGGGGACCACGCCATCGCCCCCGGCGCGCTGCCGGTGATGGGACCGGCGTTCACCACCTGCTCCAGCGTGAGCGCGGGCGCCTGCGCCAGAGCAGGTCGGGCAAGCAGGGCCAGCAGCAGCAGGGGGACGAGACGGGAGGCCATGAGGGGCAGCCAGAGGGTGGACACGGGAGGGGGCGAGCGAAGGTACCTTTGCGGAAAGCCCCCTCGCCACACCCACGCCCCCATGCAACCCATCCTCGCCCTGCTGCTGCTGCTCGCCACGCCGCTGGTCCCGGCGCGGGCCATCGGCGTGTCCGCCGACAGCGGGGCCACGGTGCGCGGCATGGTGCACGACAGCCTCACGGGGTTCCCGCTGGCTGGCGCGACGGTGCAAGTGGTGGCGCGTGGCGGCACGCGCCCCTTCGGCGCCACCACCCGCAGCGATGCCGCCGGCGCCTTTGCCTTTGCCGGGCTCGCCGATGGCGCCTACACCATCGGCTTCCATCACCCGCTGCTGGACACGCTGGGGGTGGAGGCCCCCGCCCGCACCCTTACGGTGCGCGACGGCCACGCTGATCCGGTGCCGCTGGCCGTGCCGTCGGCGGCCACGGTGCAGAGCACGCTGTGCGGCCCCGTCGCGCACCCCGAGCGGCAGGTGTTGCTGGTGGGCCACGTGCGGCGCGCCGGGGACGGCATGCCGCTGGGGGGGGCCGCGGTGCGCGCGGAATGGCTGGAGTTCACGCTGGGCGCCGGTGGCGCCCTGGCCCGCGCCACCCCGGTGCGCACGGTCACCGCCGGCCCCGACGGCTGGTTTGCGCTCTGTCAGCTCCCCGCGCCCGGCACCGTGGTCGTGCAGGCGCAGCAGGGCGCCGACAGCACGGATCGCGTGGAGCTGGAGCTGGCCCCCGGCGTGGTCATCCGCCAGCCCCTGCTGGTGGGCGCCGATGCGGAGCGCGCCGCACCGCTGGCCGGGGTGGTGCGGGACGCGCGCCGGGCCCGCCCGCTGGCCGACGCCCTCGTCACCGTGGGTGGACGCACCACCCGCACCGACAGCGCCGGCCGCTGGCGGCTGGCCGACCCCCCCGCCGGCACCCGCACCCTCGAGGTGCGCGCCGTGGGCTACTTCCCGGTGCGGCAGCTGGTGCAGGTGGTGGAGGACGCCCCGCCCCTGGTCACCACCCTGGCCACCCTCCGTTCGGTGCTCGACACCGTCAAGGTGATCGCCAGCTACAACCGCTACAGCCAGCTGCAGGAGTTCAGCCAGCGCGCGCGCAGCGGCATGGGGCGCTTCCTCACCGCCGAGCAGATCGCGCAGCGCGTCCCCCTCGTCACCTCCGATCTCTTCAACGCCATCCCCGGCGTATACCTGGAGGCGGGGGAACTGGGGCCCACGCTCACCATGAAGGGGCTGTTCGCCGACCGCTGCACCCCCGCCGTGTACCTCAACGGCTTCAACCTGGGCGCCACCTCCCTCACCGACATCGACATGCTGGTCAAGCCCGAGCAGCTGCTGGGGGTGGAGGTGTACGCCGCCGGGCTGGTGCCCCCGCAGTTCGAGCCCGGCATGTCGGGGTGCGGCAGCCTGGTGTTCTGGACGCGATGACCGCGCGCCCCACCTCCCGCCGCGAGTTCGTGCGGCAGCTCGCCGTGGGCGCACCGCTGGTGCTGGTGGCCCCGGGGTGCCGCAGCCTGCTGGCGCGCGGGGCCGCTCCGCAGGCGCTGCGCGCCGACCTGGTCATTGCCGGCGGCGGCATGGGCGGGTGCGCTGCCGCACTGGCCGCCTGCGCCAACGGACTCACGGTCATCCTCACCGAGGAGACTGACTGGATCGGCGGGCAGCTCACCGCGCAGGCGGTGCCCCCCGACGAGAACAAGTGGATCGAGAGCATCGGCGGCACCGCCACCTATCGCGCGCTGCGCGAGGCGGTGCGCGAGCGCTACCGCCGCGACTATCCGCTCACCGCGCAGGCCCGCGCGCGCCGGCTGCTGAATCCGGGCACCGGCTGGGTGTCGCGCCTCTGCGCCGACCCGCGCGCGTGGCTCGCCGAGCTGGAGGCGCTGCTGGCCCCCCACGTGGCCAGCGGGGCGCTGCGCATCCTGCGGCACCACCGCGTGGTGGCGGCCGACGCCCAGGGGGACCGCGTGCGCGCGCTGCGCGCGCAATCGCTGGAGACCGGGCGCGACGTGCTGCTGGAGGCCCCGTGGTTTGCCGACGCCACCGAGCTGGGTGACCTGCTCCCGCTCACCGGCACCGAGTTCGCGGTGGGCGCCGAGTCGCGCGCACAGACGGGGGAGCCGCACGCCAAGGACGCCCCCGAGCCCGACAACGTGCAGGGGTTCACGGTGTGCTTCGCGATGGACTGGCGCCCGGGCGAGGACCACACCATCGAGCGCCCGCGCACCTACGACCGCTGGCGTGCCGAGCGGATGCGTTCCGACCCGGTGGCAGGGGCGCTGCTGCTGTCGTTCGACGATCCCGACAGCCGCCCCATCGGCTTTGACCCCGTGGCCCGGAAGGGGTTCTGGAGCTACCGGCGCATCGTGGACCGCGACCTGTTCACGCGCGGCGCGGCCGGCGGGGCGTTCGACCAGGATTGCACCATCGTCAACTGGATCCAGAACGACTACGCCTGGGGCTCGCTCACCGACGGCAGCGCGGCCGACGCGGCGGGGCACCTGGAGGCGGGGCGCGAGCTCAGCCGCTCGCTGCTGTACTGGCTGCAGGTGGAGTGCCCGCGCCCCGACGGTGGCCAGGGGTGGCGCGGACTCCGGCTGCGCTCCGACGTGGTGGGCACCGCCGACGGGATGGCCAAGGCGCCGTACATCCGCGAGGGGCGCCGCATCCTGGCCGAGGCCACGGTGCTGGAGCAGCACGTGACGCTGGAGGGGCGCATGGCGGCCACCGGGGCCGCGAAGGAGGCGGCGCGCGCGCACCCCTGGCCTGACAGCGTGGGAATCGGGCACTACTCCATGGACCTGCATGTCTCCACGCGCGGCGACCGCGGGCGCTACGGCGACACGCTCCCCTTCCAGATTCCGCTGGGGGCGCTGCTGCCGCGGCGCATGGAGAACCTGCTGCCGGCGTGCAAGAACCTGGGGGTCACGCACCTCACCAACGGCTGCTACCGCCTGCACCCCATCGAGTGGAACGTGGGGGAGGCGGTGGGGCACCTGGTGGCGCTGGCGCAGCGGCGCGGCACCGCGCCGCGCGCCGTGCGCCACACGCCGGCGCTGCTGGCCGACTACCAGCGGCAGCTGGAGGCGGCGGGGGTCAGGCTGGCGTGGCCGGAGCCCCTGCCGCCGGGGTAGGCCGGCTCACCCGCTCGGCCGTGCTCCACACCAGCGTGTCACGCGCCGCCACGCTGGTCTCCAGCTCCAGCGCCCCAGCGGCAATCAGCCACGGAATGGCGTCCGCCGGCATCGGCTGGTCGGTGGGGATGGTGGCGCGGGGCGCCACGCCCACCCCCACCCACGCGTTCCGCCCCGCGCGCTTGGCGGCGTACAGGCACCTGTCCGCCATGTCCATGGCCCGATCCCAGGGGAGGGCGGCCCCCGCGTCCCCGAGCGACACGGGCACGAACCCCAGCGAGCAGGTCACGCGGATCGTGGTGCCGCACGGCAGCGAGATCGGGTGCGCCGCCACCGCCGCGCGGATCCGCTCCACCGCCGCCCCCACCGCCGCCCGCTCCGTCTCGCGCAGCACGACCACGAACTCTTCGCCGCCCCACCGCGCCACGGTGTCCGTGGTGCGCATCAGCGAGCGCAGCAGGTCGGCCACCTGGCGCAGCACCGCGTCGCCGGCATGATGCCCATGCTGGTCGTTGACCCCCTTGAAGCCGTCCAGGTCCAGCGCCACCACCACCGCCTGCTGCTCCAACGGGGCGGACGTCCCCAGGTCCCCGCGGCGACGCTGGAACAGCGAGGGGACCATCGACTCCAGATAGCGCCGGTTCCACAGCCCGGTCAGCGCGTCGGTGTGGCTGTGCGCCTGCAGCTGGCGGTTGGCCGCCTCCAGCTCCCGCGAGCGCGCCTCCAGCTCCGCGGCCAGCTGCTTGAGCTCGCGCGTCCGCTCCTCGATGCGGTGCTCCAGCCCGCGGTTGATCCGCACCAGCTCCTCCATCTCGCGCTCGGGGTTGGGGATGCGGTCCACGGGGCGTGGTACCGGCTCGTCCCCGGCCGACATCCCGGGGATGGTGATGATCCCCGCCCGGCTCAGCGGCAACATCCCGTCCAGCACCTGCCCGTGGAACTGCGCCCCATTGGCCGCATACCAGGCCAGCGCCGCGGCGGTGTGCTGCACGGGGATCAGCCCCTCGTACCCCTGGTTGTTGGCCAAGCTGGCCAGCACCTCGTCCTTGGTCATGTTGAAGTACGCGGCCATGCTCTCCGCCAGTTCGTGCACCAGCGGCGTCTCCACCGAGCCGGGCACCATGGAGAACACCGACACCCCCTGGTCGCCGGCGATCTCGCGCCCCATCGACACCATCGCGGAGCGCAGCCCCACCTTGGCGGCGCAGTAGCCGCCCAGCATGGGGATCCCCTCGATGGAGATCAGCGAGATCACCGTGCCGCGCTTGCGGGCGAGCATCCCCGGCAGCAGGCACTGGGTGACCATCACGGGCCCCAGCAGGTTGGTGCGGAAGGCGTCCTCCCAGAACTCCACCGGCTGCACCGACGCGGGCCCCACGCGCAGCCGCGCGGCGCTGTTGATGAGCACGTCCACCGCCCCGTGCGTGGCCAGCACCCCCTCCACCATCCCGGGGATGGCCGCGGTCTGGCTCAGGTCGGCGTGCACGAACTGCGCGCGCCCTCCCGCCGCCACGATCGCCTCGGCCACCGCCGCGCCCGTGGCGCGAATGTCCACCAGCACCACCGACGCCCCCAGCCGCGCCATCGTCCGGGCGGCTTCGGCGCCAATGCCGCGGGCGGCGCCGGTGATCATCACGGTCTGCCCGTCAAGGGCGTCGGGAGCAAGGCCAAGGCGGGCGAGGAGGTCCATGTGGCGGGACGGGGGGAGGGGTGAGATGCCGCGTCGCATCGCGATGGGGGTACGGCCGCGAACGTTCAGGGACGCCCACTGTCACGCCGCGTCACCAATCGTTTCGCCACGGGCCCGTTCCATTCCGTGTAACGCGCCGGGGTCCCTGCCGTGACAGCGGGGCACGGATTGGAACCCGGGAAACACTCCCGTCCCACGGGGGTACGGCCGCTCAACCCCCAGCGGGAACCTCATCGGATGGGCTCCCCGCCTCCCCCCCCGCCACGCCGGAGTGGCCCCATGACTGCCCTGCCTCGCACCCCCCGCCTCCGTACCGCCCTGCTGGCCCTTATGGGGCCCCTGCTGCTGGGCAGCCCCCTGGCCGTCCCGTTGGCGGGCGCGCAGCCGGGGAGCGCCGGCTACCCGGGCAGTTACCCGGGCGGCTCGGCGGTGACCGATGAGCTCCCGCCCCGCTACGGTGACCAGCAGCTGGACAACCTGCTGGGGCCGGTGGCGCTGTACCCGGACGCCCTGCTGGCGCAGCTGTTGGTGGCCGCCACCTTCCCCGACCAGCTGCAGGAGGCGGCGTCCCACGTGCGCGCCTACGGCACCGGCCGCCTCGACGACCAGTGGTGGGACGTCAGCGTGAAGGCGGTGGCCCACTATCCGTCGGCGCTCAATCTCCTGGCCGACCGCATCGACTGGACCACCGCGCTGGGCGTCGCCTACGCCAACCAGTCGTCCGACGTGATGGCGGCGGTGCAGCGGCTGCGGCGCATGGCCGACCAGCAGGGGAACCTGCTCTCCACCCCGCAGCAGCAGGTGGTGGTGGAGCGCGGCAGCTACGTCATCACGCCGGCGCAGCCGCGGGTGATCTACGTGCCGGTGTACGACCCGGTGGTCATCTACACGCAGCCGGTGTTCCGCGCGGCGGTGGGGAATCGGTTCTGGTCGTTCGGCGTGGGGTTCCCCATTGGCGGGTGGCTGTCGTACGACTGCGACTGGGGCGCGCGCCGCGTCTACTACCACGGGTGGAACAGCGCGTGGATGGGATGGGGGGGCGGGTGGCGCGTGCGCGCGCGGCCGTTCATCCAGGTCACGAACGTGTATGTGGCGCCGCGCTACCGCGATGTGTTCGTGAACGTCAACGTGAACCATCGCGTGATCAACTACCGCAACGTGGACCGGTGGCGCGGCCCGCACCGCGACACGTGGTTTGCGCCGCAGTATGGCGGGCGGGGCGACGGGCGGTTTGACGACCGCGATCGGGACCGCGGACGGGATCGCGATCGGGACGGGGACCGCGACGGCTGGCGTGGCGAGCCGCCGGTGACGCGGCGCGCCGAGCCGGTGGTGGCGGCGGCACCGCGCCGCGAGCCGGGGTACGCCACACCGGACGGCTACCGTCGCGCCGCGCCGCGGATGGAGCCGGTGGATCCGCGGGAGGAGAACCGCCCGGCGGATCGGGGCGGGGAACGTGGCGGGAATCGCCCTGAGCCGCGCGGGGAGGACCGCGGCGACCGGCGCCGCATCGAGTGGCCCGTGCCGCCCCGCATGGAGCCGCCGCCGCCCGCCCTTCCGCGCGGGGGGGACCCGCGAGGCGACCGCGCCGGTGGCGACGACCCGCGCGGCGGGCGCATGGCGCTCCCGCGGGACGCAGGCCCGATGCGCCGTCCCGAGCCGCGTCAGGAACCGCGCCAGGAGCCGAGGGCCCAGGGGCGCCCGGAGCCGCGGGGGGACGCCACGCCGCCGCGCAGCAGCGAGGGCGGCGAGCGGCGCACCGCGCGCCCCCGTGGCGCGGGGGAGCGGCCGCCCGGGTAGGCCCCCGCGCGACATGGTTGCCCTCCGCGCCGCGCGGAGGGAAGTTGGCGGAAGTCGCGCGCCTCTTCCCTCCGCCAGCCGGCCCTCCTCGCCATGCGCTTCGCTCCGCGCCTGTCTCCGCGCCTCCTTCCGCTCGCGCTCCTGCTGCTGGTCCCCCGGGCGGGCACCGCCCAGGGCGCCCCCCCCCCGGTGTTCCTCGACGAGCTCACCTGGACCGAGGTGCGCGACCGCCTGCAGGGCGGCACGCGCACCATCCTCATTGCCACCGCCGGCCAGGAGCAGAAGGGGCCGCACATGGTGGACGGCGAGCACAAGTTCGCCCTGGAGTACACCGCGCCGCGCATCGCGCGCGCGCTGGGCGACGCGCTGGTGGCTCCCATCATCACCTATGTCCCCGAGGGGAGCTGGGACTCGCCGCCGCGCGGGCACATGGCCAAGCCGGGCACCATCACCCTCCCCGAGGACCGCTTCGTGGAGCTGCTGCTGCACGCCGCGCGCAGCCTCCGCGCCGGCGGCTTCACCACGGTCATCTACCTGGGCGACTCCGGCGGCAACCAGTCGGGGATGCGCAAGGCCGCCGAGCAGCTGAACGCCGAGTGGCAGGGAACGGGCGCCCGCGCGCTGTTCATCGGCGACTACTACACCAAGTCGGCGGCCGACGCGCGCACGCTGCTGCTGGGACGCGGCTACACCGAGGCGGACATCGGCAGCCACGCCGGCATGCTCGACACCTCCGAGCTGATGCACATCAACCCGCGGCTGGTGCGCCCCGAGCGCTTCGCCCCCAACGGCGGCGGGCGCGACAGCGGCGTCAGCGGCGACCCCACGAAGGCCTCGGCGGCCCTCGGCAAGGAGCTCCTCGACCTCAAGATCGCCAACGCGCTCGCGCAGATCCGCGCGGCCACCACCGGAGGGTCCCGCTGATGCGCCGCCGCCCGCTGTTCCGCACCCTCGCGCTGCTGGCGGGGATGGCCGCGGCGCTGCCGCTCGGCGCCCAGGGCCCCGGTACGGCCGCCCCCGCCGACGCGCTCCGCCCCGATCCGCTCGCCGCGCCGTATCTCGAGGCGATGACGTGGACCGAGATCCGCGACGCCATCGCCGGCGGCAGCCGCGCCGTGATCGTCCCCACCGGGGGCACCGAGCAGAACGGCCCGCACATGGTGCTGGGGAAGCACAACTACATCGTCACTTTCGCCGCCGGGCTCCTCGCGCAGCGGCTGGGGAACACGCTGGTGGCCCCCACCATCCAGTACGTCCCCGAGGGCGACTACACGCGCCCCGGCTTCGGCGACAAGCCCGGCGTCATCTCGCTGCCGGGGCCCGCCTACGAGCGGCTGCTGGACGCCGCGGTGCGCTCGCTGCGCGTGCACGGCTTCACCGACATCCTCCTCATCGGTGACAGCGGCGGCAACCAGGCGGGGCTGGTGAACGTGGCCAAGGTGCTCAACGCCGAGTGGGCCGGCACCGGCGTGCGCGTGCACGCGCTGGTGGACTACTACCAGCAGGGGCGCGTGCTCGTGCGGGACTACCTCAAGCGCACCTTCGGCTGGGACGAGGCCACCGTGGGCTCGCACGCCGGCACCAGCGACACGTCGCAGCTGCTGTACGTCTACGCGCAGGGGATCCGCACCGACCGCCTCGCCCCCGGGGGTGGGAGCGCCGACAGCGGCGTCAACGGCGATCCCACCAAGGCCTCGGCGGCCATCGGCAAGGTGGCCATCGACTTCAAGGTGAACGCGGCGGTGGCGCAGTACCGCACGCTCAAGGGGGGCGGGGCGCCGTGAGCGGCGCCGGGCGCGGGGTGCTTGCGGCACTCGTGCTGGCCGCGTCCGTCGGCGCGCCTCCAGCCATCGCGCAACCGCCGGCCGGAGGCGCCCCGCGCCGTGACCTCGCGTGGGTCACGCGTGCCGTGGAGGCACCGCGGGTGGCGCACCGCACCTTCCGCAGCACCGCCGCGGGCGCCACCGTCAGCTATCACCTCTACACCCCCGCCGCCTACGACCGCGAGCCGCCGCGCCGCTTCCCGGTGGTGTACTGGCTGCACGGCTCCGGGGGCGGACTCCCGGGCATCCCGCAGATGGCGCGGCGCATCGAGGCCGCTATCGAGGCCGGGCGCATCCCCCCCGTGCTGGTGGTGTTCGTGAACGGGCTGGAGATGGGGATGTACGTGGACTGGCGCGACGGCTCCGCCCCGGTGGAGACGGTGCTGGCGCGCGAGCTGGTGGACCACGTCGACGCCACGTTCCGCACGGTGGCCACGCGCGAGGGGCGCATCCTGGACGGCTTCAGCATGGGGGGCTACGGCGCCGCGCGCTTCGGCTTCAAGTTCCCCGAGCGGTTCCGGGCGGTGTCCATCATGGGCGCCGGCCCCATGATGGAGGAGCTCGCGGGGACGCCGCGCGCCAGCCCCGCGCAGGCGCGGCAGCTGCTCCAGGACGTGTACGGCGGCAGCCAAGCGCACTTCCGTGCGGTCAGCCCGCGACAGCTGGCGCAGGAGCAGGCCGCCGTCCTGACCGCCGGCTCGCTCATTCGCGTGGTGGTGGGCGACCGGGACGAGACCTACCGCGCCAACGTGGCCTTCCACGAACAGCTGCAGCGGCTGGGCATTCCGCACCAGTGGCGTGTGCTCCCGGGGGTGCCGCACAACCCCAATGCGGTGCTCGACGCCCTGGGGGACGACCACTGGGCGTTCTACCGCGCCGCGCTGGCGCCGCCGGCACCGCCACCCCCTCCGGTCGCGCCGATCAGCAGCAGCGCATCAAGCGATTCGGTCATCAAGCTCACCTTCCTGGGCACCGGCGCCCCGCGCCCGTCGCGCGACCGGCACGGCCCGGCCATCCTGGTGGAGGCGGGCGACCGCAGGCTCCTGATTGACGCCGGCCCCGGGGTGCGCCAGCGCGTCTTCGAGGCGGGGGGCTTTGCGCTGCTGACCGGCATCACCGACATCTTCGCCACGCACCTGCACTACGACCACGTGGGTGGGGTGGCCGACCTGTGGATCCCGGGGTGGATGTACGGCCGCAGCACGCCACTGCGCGTGCACGGCCCGCCGGGCACCGCCGAGTTCGTGGGCGGGCTGCGGCAGGCGTACCGCTGGGACGTCGCCTACCGGCAGATCGTGGGGATCACCGCCCCCGGCAGCGTGCTGGAGGCGCACGAGGTCCAACCCGGCGTGGTGTTCCACGAGGGCGGCGTGAAGGTGACCGCCTTCCCGGTGGCGCACATGCCCATCGATCCCGCCACGGGGCGCCAGGGCGCGCTGGACGGCGCCACCTACGGCTTCCGCGTGGACTACGCAGGGCGGTCGGTGGCCTTCTCCGGCGACCTGCGCGTGGGGCCCGCCTCGGAACTGGTGGCGCAGGGGCGGGGGGCCGACGTGGTGGTGATGGAGGTGCAGGTCCCCTCCCCCGGGAACTCCGCCGAGGCGCAGCGCGCCAACGTGAGCCTGTCGGTGCACACCTCCCCCGAGGAGGCGGGGCGCGCCTTCGCGCAGATGCGCCCGCGGCTGGCGGTGTACTCGCACATCATCCCGCCGCAGACCACCGCCGACGAGCTGCGCGCCGCCACCCGTCCCTTCTACGACGGGCCGCTGGTCACCGCCTTCGACCTCATGACGCTCACCATCGGCCGCCACATCGAGGTGGGGCTGGCCCCGCGCCGCGACGGCGACGTGTTCGAGCAGTCCGGCGCGGTGAAGCGGCAGCCCTGATCTCCGTCTCCCACCCGTCACCCCGGTCAGTCAGCCCATGCGTGCCGCCCTCCTCCTGCTCGCCCTCCCGGCCGTGGCCTCCGCCCAGGCGCCCGACTACCAGCGCGCCGAGCAGATGCTCACCTGGAACACCCTGCGCCATGTCACAGGCGACCAGGTGGCCCCCACGTGGTATCGCGATTCCACACGCTTCTGGTACCGCGTGATGACGCCCCGCGGCGCGGAGTTCGTCACCGTCAACCCGGTGGCCGGCACGCGCGCGCTGCTCTTCGACAATGCGCGCCTGGCCGCCGCCATCTCGCGCGCGGCCGACACGGCGGTGGCCCCGGGCACCCTCCCCTTCCGCACGTTCAGCTTTGCGAACGACGGGCGGGACGAGCGTCGCATTCATGTGCGCGTGGGCGCGCGGGCGCTGGCGTGCGACCTGGCGGCCTACAGTTGCGCCCGCACCGACACCCTCCCGGACCGGGCGCGGTTCGTCCGCTCCCCAAACGAGCAGTGGGACGCCTTCCTGGCGGGGCACAACCTGTGGGTGCGTCGCGTGGGCGCCGCCGACTCCGTGCAGCTCACCACCGACGGCGTGGCCGGGTACGCCTACGGTGCCGGTGCCCCCTCCCCCACGCAGCTCCGGCGCAAGCTGCCAACCGTCCCCGACCTCGCCTGGTCCCCCGATTCCCGCCGGCTGGTGATCAGCCGCATCGACGAGCGCGGAGTGCGCACCTTCCACCTGGTCTCCTCCACCACCACCCGCCCCACCGCGTACGCGTATCCGTACGCGCTGCCGGGGGATTCGGTGGTGCCGATGGTGGAGCACTACGTGGTGGATGTCGGCGCGCGCACCAGCCGCAAGGTGGCGCTCCCCGCGCAGCCCCTGATGGCGTTCTACGCCTTTGGCGACCGCCCCGTGCGGTGGGCGCCGTCGTCGGACCGGCTGTACCTCACGCACGTGACCCGCGGCCCCAAGCGGGTGGAGCTGTACGTGGCCGACACGTCGGGGGGCGCGCCGCGGCGCCTGCTGGCCGACAGCGCCGCGTCCTACGTGATCGGCGCGCTCGACCTGACGGCCGGGGCGCGCAACTGGCGGCCGCTGCGCAACGGCGACCTGCTCTGGTTTGCCGAGCGCGATGGCTGGGGGCACCTGTACCACCTGGGTCCCGACGGCGCCGTGAAGCACCAGGTGACCGGCGGGGACTGGGTGGTGACCGCGCTGCTGGACGTTGATGAGGCGCTGGGGCGCGTGTACTTCACCGCGCGCGGGCGCGAGCCGGGGCGCCACCCCGAGTACGACCACCTGTACGCGGCGGCGCTCGATGGCTCGGGGCTCACCCTCCTCACCCCCGAGGACGCGCACCACAAGGTCACCATGGTCCCGGCGGGCGGCTTCTTCGTGGACGCCTACTCGCGCGTGGACCACCCCGCGGTGACCGTGCTGCGCAACGCCGCCGGCCGCGTGGTGCGGGAGCTGGAGCGCACGGACGTCACCGCGCTGCGCGCCACCGGGTGGCGCCCGGGGGAGGCGTTCCGCGCCAAGGCGCGCGACGGCGTCACCGAGATCACCGGCGTCATCTGGAAGCCGTCGCACTTCGACAGCACCCGGCGCTATCCGGTCATCGACCACATCTATCCCGGGCCGCTGATCAGCCCCGCGCCCAAGGAGTTCTTCCCCAACCGGATGCCGTTCTCCTATTCGCAGATGGGGCAGGTGCAGGCGCTCGCCGAGCTGGGGTTCATCGTGGTGGAGATCGACGCGCTGGGGAACACGCCGCGCAACAAGGCGCTGTACACCGCGTGGTACGGCAACATGGGGGACAACGGGATCCCCGACCACGTGGCCGCCATCCGCCAACTGGGGGCCCGGCACGCGTGGATGGACCTGTCGCGGGTGGGGATCTACGGGCACTCGGGAGGCGGCTTCTCCTCCACCAGCGCGATGCTGCGCTTCCCCGACTTCTACCGGGTGGCCGTCTCCACCGCGGGCAACCACGACAACCGCGTGTACTACCACGGGTGGGGGGAGCGCTTCCAGGGGCTGCTGGTGCGCGACACGCTGCGCGGCACCGACAACTACGCGGCGGCCGCCAACAAGTCGCTGGCGTCGCAGCTGAAGGGGAAGCTGCTGCTCGTCCATGGCGACATGGACGACAACGTGCACCCCGCGCATACGCTGGCGCTGGTGGACGCGCTGGTGAAGGCCGGGAAGCGCTTCGACATGTTCATCCTGCCGGACGCCGACCACGACCTGACCAACCACCCGTGGGTGCTGCGGCGCACGTGGGATTATTTCGTGGAGCACCTGCTCAAGGCGGAGCCGGCGGCGGATCACGTGATCGCGCCGGCGCCCCCGCCGCCGTGAGGGGCGGGGATCCCCCCCGCCTCTCCTGGCTCGGCGGGTGGGCGCCTGGGACAACGGGGCGCCTGGGCCCGGCATCGCCTCACCGACGGTGCGGTCCCCGAATGAGCTGGAGCGTCCGGTCGTCAGGGGCCCCGCCGAAGAACCGGGCCAGGAGGCGCGCGAACACCGAGCCCGGTGGTGACACCTGGGCGAACAGCGTGGCGCACGATCGCAGCTTCTGGTCGTCCGGTGATCCGAAGATCTCCCGGGCCGAACGCCCCTCGATGGCGAGCACCGCCTCGCCACACGCCACCAGCCGCGGCCCCAGCACCGGATCTGCCAGGTACGCCTCGGCTTCGGCGAGGCTACGGATGGCGTACCGCCGGGACATCGCGCTCACCCCAAGCCCGTCGACTTGCGGGAAGACGTACCACATCCAGTGTGACCGCTTGCGGCCGGCGCGGAGCTCCTGCAGCGCCCGCGCATAGGCGTCCTCCTGGGCGTCGGTGAAGCGGCGCAGCTCGTACGGATCGGGCATGGGTGAGGCGGAATGAGGCGTGTGGGGGCCAGGACGTGGCGGTGGAGGTCCCCCAAGAAGATGTGGGGCCGTGCCGCCGCGGAATCTCCCGCACGGCACCGGCCGCCAGGAACTCTCCCGTCCCGCACCGGCACGCCGGAATGCACATTGTATCCCATCCTCACCCCGGACGCCCTCCATGCCGCGGCTCCTCCGCACCGCCTGCCTGCTGGTCACTGCCGCCTGTCGCACCGCCCCCGAGCCGCCGGGGGTGCCGCTCTACGACAACCTCGGCGCCCATCACTACCGCATCGGCACCGCCGATTCCGTTGCCCAGCAGTACTTCGACCAGGGGATCCGGCTCTACTACGCCTTCAACCACGCCGAGGCGATCCGCGCCTTCGAGGAGGCCGGCCGGCGTGATCCGGCCTGCGCCATGTGCCGCTGGGGGGTGGCCCTCGCGCTGGGCCCCAACATCAACGCGCCCATGGATTCGGCAGCGGGCGCGGCCGCCTGGGCGGCCATCCGCGAGGCGCAAGCGCGCGCCGCTGGGGCCAGCGACCGCGAACGCGCCCTCATCGACGCGCTCGCCACGCGCTACGCCGAAGTGCCTCCTGCCGACCGGAGCGCGCTCGACTCCGCCTGGGCCGCCGCCATCGGGGCCGTGGCCGCACGCTTCCCCGGCGACCTGGAGATCGCGACGCTCCACGCCGAAGCGCTGATGGACCTGAGCCCCTGGAACTACTGGAACGCCGACCGCACGCCGCGCCCCGACACGCCGCGGATCCTCGCCACGCTCGAGCGCGTCATGGCGGGCGACTCCGTACATCCGGGGGCGCATCACTTCTACATCCACGCCGTGGAGGCCGTGGAGCCTGAGCGGGCAATCGCGGTCGCGGAGCGGCTGGCCGGGCTGATGCCCGGCGCGGGGCATCTGGTGCACATGCCCAGCCACATCTACGTGCGGGTGGGGCGCTATGCCGACGCGGTGGCCATCAACGAGCACGCCACCCACGCCGACGAAACGTGGATCCGCGACCAGCGCCCCGGCCCCGGCTTCTACCTGGCCGCCTATTACCCGCACAACTACGACTTCCTGGCCTTCGCGGCCAGCATGCTGGGACGAAAGACGCAAACGCTGGAGGCGGCCGACCGGGACGCGGCGGCCGTCCCGCGCGACCTGCTGGGCGCCCCCGGATACACCCTGCTGCAACATCATCTCACCAAGCGGCTGCAGGCGCGCGTGCGCTTTGCCGGCTGGGACGCGCTGTTGGCCGAACCCGCGCCCGCCGACAGCCTCCGCCACGCGATGGGCATCTGGCACTACGCGCGCGGGCGGGCCCTCGCGGCTACGGGCAAGGTGGCCGAGGCTGCCGCCCAGCTGGCGGCGCTGCGCGGGCTCGCCGCCGACAGCACCCTGGCCGCGCAGCGCATGGAGTACAACAGCTCCGGCGCCGTGCTGGGCATCGCCGCGGAGGTGCTGGCGGGCTTCGTGGCGCAGGCGTCGGGCGACCTGGCCATGGCCGCCACCCATCTGGAAGCGGCCGTGCGGCAGGAGGACGCGCTCACCTACGGCGAGCCCCCCGAGTGGACCGTACCTCCGCGGCAGGATCTTGGTGCCGTGCTGTTGGCGGCCAATCGGCCACGCGACGCGGAACAGGCGTTCCGCGAGGACCTGGCCAAGTTCCCCGAGAACGGCTGGTCGCTGCGCGGGCTGGCGGCGGCGCTGCGGGCGCAGGGGAAGGCGGCGCAGGGCGCCGAGGTGGAGGCGCGGTTCCGAAAGGCGTGGGCGGGGGCGGAGTAGGACTGCGTCGCCCACGCCCCCCGGTCCGCACGCCTTGCCCCCCGGGAAGTGCTACTATAGTATCACCTGATGCGCACGGAACTCGTCACCACCCTCAAGCGCCAGGCCACCGAACTGCTGGCCGACGTCGAGCGCGACCGCGAGCCCATCCTCATCACGCAGCACGGGCTCCCCAGCGCATACCTGGTGGATGTGGAGTCCTACCGGCGTCAGCAGGAGCGCATGGCCATCCTCGAAGGGATCGCGCGGGGGGAAATGGCGGTCGCTGACGGGCGGGTCGTCTCCGAAGAGGAGGCGGAGCGGCGGCTGGAGCGGTGGCTGAAATAGTCTGGGCCGAGCCGGCGCTGGCCGACCTCGACGCCATCGCGGATTACATCGCCATCGAAAACCCCGCAGCCGCCTCGGCGCTGGTGCGTCGGGTGCTGGCACGTGTCCGGCAGCTTGTCGATCACCCCGCCAGCGGGAGCCGACCGCAGGAATTCCCCCGTACCACGCGATACCGGCAACTCGTGGAACCGCCGTGCCGGATCTTCTGCCGCCAGGACGGGGCGCGCGTAATCATTGTGCACGTGATGCGTTCCGAGCGAAAACTGCGGGCCTCGCGCCTGGCCGGCCGGAAGCGGCCTCGGTAGCGTTGGTCACTGTGGCCGACGGGAAGCGAAGCGTGTCCCGCCCCCCTACCCCTCCACGAAGTCGAGATCCGTCCCGTACGTCTCCCGCTGCCGCCACACAGCCAGCGTGGCCAGCAGCAGCGCCGTCCCCCCCACCGCGGCGGCCGCCCCCGCCATGCCGATGCGGTCGCGCAGCGCCAGGAACGCCAGCGTCATCGGTACCGCCGTGGCGCGCACGAAGGTGGGGACACTGGTCCCCACCGTGGCCCGCAGGTCGGTGCCGAACTGCTCCACCGCCATGGTCACCATCACCGCCCAGTAGCCGGTGGCGAAGCCCAGCCACCCGTACACTGCGTAGAACGCCGCCGGCGTCTGCGCCGCGCCACCCGCATACACGGCCAGCCCCAGTGCGGTGAGCGTCAGGTACACGGCCACTGCCCGCCGCCGTGAGCGCAGCGCCTGCGACAGCAGCCCGCTGGTAAGGTCCCCCAGCGCGGTGGCGCCGTAGTACACCAGCACCGCAGTCCCGGCGGTGACCGCGCCCCTCACCCCCAGCGCGCGCGCGAATTCCGGGGCGAAGGTGACCAGCACCCCGGTGCTGAACCACACCGGCACGCCGATGGCGATGGCGCGCAGGTAGCGCCACGTGCGTGCACGGGTGGCGAACAGCCGCAGCAGGTTCCCCCGCCCCGGCACGGCGGAGGCGGTGCGCGTGAACATGGCGCTGTCGCGCACGCGGATGCGCAGCAGCAGCAGCGCGAGCCCCATCACCCCGCCAATCACGTAGGCCGTGCGCCACGGGACCAGCGTCCCCACCAGCGCCGCCGCCACCGCCCCCAGCACGCCGGTGGTGGCCACCAGGGTCGTGGCCGTCCCGCGGGCGCGCGGCTCCACCAGCTCCCCCACCAGCGTGAGCGCGGCCCCCAGCTCCCCCGCCAGCCCGAACCCCGCCACGAACCGCCACAGCGCGTACTGCGGGAGCGACGTCGCCGTGGCGTTGGCCAGCGTGGCCAGCGAGTACAGCACGATGGAGCCGTACAGCACCGAGCGGCGCCCGCGGCGGTCCCCCAGCATCCCCCACAGCACGCCCCCCAGCATCATCCCCAGCAGCTGCGTGTTCTGCAGCAGCGCCCCCGCCTCTAGCGCCGCGGGGCCGTCGGCCACCCCCACGCCGCGCACGCTGGCCACCCGCACCACCGCAAACAGCAGCAGGTCGAAGATGTCCACGAAGTACCCGAGCCCCGCCAGCACGATGGGGCCGCGCGCCTGGCGGAGGGGGACAAGGTCGGGGGCGGAAGTCACGATGGGAAAAAGTATGTGGGCCACGCGAACGGCAGCGGCGCGCACGACGGGCACGCACGCCCGAGCGCCCCACCCCTCACGCCAGGAACCGCGCGTGCTCCTCGGGGGTGGGGAGCAGACACCGGGGCGCTGCCAGCGACAGCCGGTGCCGAGCGATGCGGTCGTACACGGCATCGCGCACCGTGCGCGGCACCACCCGCCCCAGCGCCGCCATCAGCGCCCACCCACCACCCAGGTGCGTCAGCGCCTGCAACGCCGCGTCGGAGCGCACGCGCACTGGCGCCACGGGGTTGGACGGGTCCACCCACACCACGGAGTCCACCCCCACCAGTTCCGGGTGCCGCGCCCGCACCTGCGCCGCAAACGCCCCCTGCAGCGGGGCAAAGCGCAGCGCCGCGCGCCGGTGCGGCGGTTCATGCCGCAGCAGGAACTGCACGCTGCCGGCGCAGAGGCCGCAGTCGCCGTCGTACAGCAGGACGGGGGTGTCGGAGGCGGGCGGCATCCCCGGAGTGTACTGCCAACGGGGCGACGGGCCAATCGCCGCAGCGCCCGTCAGTCCAATGGCGGGCGCGATGCGAGGAGGAACCCACCCATGCCAACGAGGAAGCCCAGCACGGCCCCCGCCAGCATGGCCACCCCGGATCGGAACAGAAGGGAGGCACCAAGGCCGCGGCCGGTGCCGGTAGCGGCACGATGGCGGGACACGGCAATGGCGCAGACCAGCACCCCCGCGGCCAGGATGATGCTCGATACGCCCAACCAGGCTGCCAGCACACCCAACACGAACATCAGCAGTGGCACGAACATCAGAGCCTCTCGATTAGGGAACTGCTCCTCCCGCGGAAACCACCCGGTCGCGATATCGCCACTCCAGCACGCCAAGGGCGGCCGGGTACCCCCCCCGCCCGCGGGGGGGGCGGCCGCGCCCCGGGCCGCGCGGGGGCGGGGCGGCGCGCCG
>JBILED010000341.1:0-2539 GCA_044352305.1 Gemmatimonas sp. | reverse complement strand
TGGTGCGCAAGCCCCCAGGGCCACGCGGTGGCGGCCATGCGCACAGCGGCAACGACACGCGCCGCCCCCCACGCGACATTGGCCGCAGCCAGCACGCGCACCAGCGCCACGGCAGGCAGCCGTTGCCCCCCGCCCCCCTCAGCACCCCACGCAGCGGTGGTTGTTTTTCGCCCCCAGCGACTCCAGCAGCGCCACCGTCTCCAGATGCGGCGAGATCCGCTGTACCGGACCGTTGGCCATGTCCACCGTGGTCATGCCGTTGCGCGCCACCGCCTTCACGTCGGCGCCCTTCGCCACCAGATAGCGGATCATCGCGTTGTCCCCCCGCGCGGCGGCATGGTGCAGCGGGGTGAAGCCGCTGTAGTCGCGCGCATTCACGTCGGCACGCAGCTCCTCCACCAGGTACCGCAGCGCCGGCATCCACCCGTCGGGCACGTGCCGGTGGTCGTTGGCCGCAAACCCCTGCCCGTACCCCACCCCCGTGGCCGCATGGATGGGGAGCACCCCCACCCCACCGTCCGGCACCGGTGGCAGCCCCGACGGATCGGCGGCCGGCGCCGCCGCCCCCGGACGCCGCGCGCGCGCGGCCGGACGGATGGTGCCCATGGCCGGGTCGGCCCCCGCCGCCAGCAGCAGCGTCATGGCCGGCACATCGGTGGCGTACGCCGCCCGGAAGAACGGCGTGGCCCCGGCGAAATCCACCCGCAGGTTGTCGCGGTTGTAGGTGGTGTACCACAGCGACCGCACCAGCCGCGCATTGGGGTTGGCCCCAGCCTTCAGCAGCGCCGCCATCACCGTGAGGTAATCGGCCCGCTGCTGCAGCTGGTACGCCGGCTGCGGCGTGCGCGACGTGGGCGCCCACTCCTTGTTCAGCACGGCGTACAACGGCGCCGCCCCGGCCTCGCTGGCCAGGTTGGGATCGCCCCCGGCCGTCAGCAGCTGCAGCACCAGGTCGTACTGCCCGTTGATCGCCGCCATCAGCATGGGCGACGTGCGGTCCCCGCCACTCACCTGGTTCACGTCGGCGCCACCGGCCAGCAGCGTGGCCACCACCCCCTGGTGCCCCTCGCGCGCCGCCAAGTGCAGCGGCGTCAGCCCCCCCTGCACCCCCAGCAGCTCGGTGTACCCGGGGGCGTCGTCATCCAGCCCCGCCCCACCCTGCGCCGCCAGCCGCGCCGCCTCCGCGGCATTGGCCGCCGCCACCGCCGCCAGCGCCGCCGCATCGGTCCCCTGCTGCTCCACGGCGCGCGCCGCGCGCACCGCCGCCTGCACGCTGGCCACATCCGGGCGCCACGCCGCATCAGTCGCCTTCCCCTGGGCCTCGCGCCGCTCGGCCAGCACCGCGTTGCGCCGCAGCTTCGCCTGCCGGTCCTGCGCCGCCAGCGCCATCGGGTCCACCGTGCGCCCCATCAATCGCGGGTTGGCCCCCGCCGCCAGCAGCTGCCGCACCGCCGGCTCGCGCCCGCGCTCGGCGGCCACCATCAGCGCCGTCTGCCCGTGCCACGGCTCGGTGGCGTCCACCACCGCGCCACGGCGCAGCAGCGCGCCCACCACCCCGGTGTCCCCGGCCAGCGCCGCCAGGTGCAGCGGCGTGGCCCCCTCCGCCGTGCGCCCCGCCACGTCGGCGCCGCCGCGCAGCAGCACCCGCACCACCGGCGCGTGCCCCTGCCGCACCGCCACGTGCAGCGGGGTGTGCGCCCCCACGCGCGTGGCCGCCGGCAGCGCCGCGCGCGCGCCCAGCAGCGCCACCGCCATCGCCGAGTCGCCGTGCCACGCCGCCCAATGCAGCGCGGTCATGCCGTCGCCCTGCGGAGCGTTCACGTTCTCCCCCTGCCGCACCAGGGCGCGTACCGCGGCCAGGTCGCCACGCATGGCGGCCTCGGCCACCGGCGCTGCCGGCGGGGGAGCCACCACCACCGGCGCCGCCGGCATCCAGGCCACCGCCAGCGCCCCCGCCCACCGCCCGGAGCGCCACCCCGTCATCATACCGCGCGCCTGTCGCATGAACGGCCTCCGGGGGTCAGAAGGCCAGCGTGCCGGTGCTGTCGCCAAACTGCGTCACGTCGTCCACCCCCAGCCGGTGCAGCAGCTCCAGCATGGCGTTGGCCATCGGCGTGCCGTCGGGCGCCATCACGTGCCGGTTCCCCGCATGCCGTCCGTTGGCGCCCCCCAGCACCAGCAGCGGGCACCGCCGGTGGTTGTGCGTGTTGCCGTCGGCCATCGGCGAGCCGTACACGATGGCCGTCTTCTGCAGCAGCGGCGTGTCGCCGTCCATCGTGGCGTTCAGCTTCTCCAGCAGGTACGGCAGCAGCCCCACGTGGTACTTGTTGATCTCGGCAAACTCCTTCACGCGCGCCGGATTGTTGCCGTGGTGCGACGCGGGGTGGAAGCCGGTCATCACGCCGCTCTCGGGGTACACGCGTGACGAGGCGTCGCGCCCCAGCTTGAAGGAGAACACCCGCGTCATGTCCGCCTGCAGCGCCAGCACCTGCAGGTCGAACATCAGCCGCACGTGGTCGCCGAAGGAGTCGGGGACGCC
>JBILED010000293.1:0-3142 GCA_044352305.1 Gemmatimonas sp. | reverse complement strand
GCCTTGGGGTGCCGCACGTCGCGCCGCGCGGCCACGCCGATCTGCCGCTCGGTGTGCACCGAGTGGTTGAGGAGGTACAGGTCGAGGTCGCCGTCGCGGTCGTAGTCGAAGGCCAGCGCCTGCGTGGAGAAGCCGGCGAAGGCGAGCCCCAGCGCCGCGGTGCGGTCGGTGAAGCGTCCGCTGCCGTCGTTGACGTACACCGCGTTGCGCCCGCGCATCCCCAGGTAGTCCACCCCCAGCGCGACGAGGTCCAGATGCCCGTCGCCGGTGAGGTCGGCCATCATCACGCCGGTCTTCCACCCGGGCGGCCCCGCCACGCCCGCGCGGTCGGTGACCTCCTCGAAGCGGAAGTCCCCCAGGTTGCGGTACAGGCGGTTGGGGCCGAGGTTGGCCGAGAGGTACAGGTCGACCAGGCCGTCGCCGTCCACGTCCCCCACCGCGACGCCGCCGCCGTTGTAGTAGTACAGGTAGTTGAGGATGTTGAAGTCGGGCGCCTCGGGGAGCGTGTTGGCGAAGCCCAGTCCGGTGCGCACCGCGTCCAGCCGCTGGAAGCGGGGCGGGCCGTCGGTGGCAGGCGCCGGCGCGCCCTCGCCGGGCGTGCGCTCGCCGGCGCACGCGCCCAGTTCCACCGCCGCGACCACCGCCGCGACCACCGCGACGAGGGCGCGCACGGTCACCGCGCCTGCGCGGTGGGCGCCTGCGCCGCGCGCGCGCGCGTCTGCACCCGCGCCACCACGTGCGCGCCGATGCGCGCCCCCTGCACCGCCCCGGCCTCGATCGCGTGGCGGTAGTGGATCCCCGCATACAGCCGGCTCATGGCCGCCTCCCGGGCCGCCGCGCGGAAGGAGGGGAACGACCGCACCGGGAGGCCGAAGGGGACCTCGGTGGAGTCGGTGAAGGCGTGGCCGTCGCCGTACAGGTCAGTGAGCACCTCCGCGGCGGCGGTGGAGATCACGCTGTGGCCGCTGGGATACTCGGGGAACGGCGGCGTCTGCAGCAGCGGCTGCCACCCCTCGTCCATCCACCGGTTGATCACCGTCTCCGGCCGCAGCACGGCGGAGCGGTACTTCTCCTCCCACGCGCCGATGAAGCCGTCGGCCAGCGCCACGGCGGTGCGTGCGAACGCCTCGGCGGTGGCGGGGAGCGGGCTGGCCGCCTGCCGCGACACGTGGCTCGCAATCGCCATCCAGTGCCCGCCGGGGGTGATCTTCTTGGTGGCGAACATGGTGTGCCCCTGCACGTGCATCACGTAGGGGTTGCAGTCCCAGAAGGCGGCGATGGCACGCTGCTCGTCGGAGAGCGTGCGGGCCGTCTCGAGCACCTCGCGCGCCTGCCGCATGTAGGCGCTGCCGGGGGCGGTGTCGAAGGGGACGGCCGGGGCGGGGCGGAAGGCGGCGACCGAGTCGAGGGTGAAGGGGCGCAGCGTCCCCCAGTTGGGCTCCACGCCGTCCATGTACGCCGGCGGCGTGGGGATCCACCGGCCGGGGTCGCGCGTGACGCCGTACTTGGGCATCCCGCGCGACTGCAGGTAGCCGTCGGTGGCGGCCCAGGCCAGGATGCGCGCGCCCACGGTGTCGCCATAGGCGGCCGACCGCGCCAGCACGGCGCGCGGGATCCCGGCGTCGGCGAACTGCCGGTCGAGGTGCGCGCGCACGGTGTCCATGCGGTCGCGCGAGAAGGTGAGCTGGCGCCCGACCACCAGGAAGGCGCGCACGGCGGCCACGCCCCAGTGGTGCTCGCCGCCGGCCTCGGGCGCGGGGAGCGCGCCCAACCCCGCCAGCTGCCCCGTGAGGGGGCGGAGGGCGGGGTCGGCGTGGCGCGCCGCCTCGTACGCGGCCACGGAGGCGTACGCGTACACGCGGCTCGCCTGCGGCGGGGAGAAGATGTCGTAGACGATGACGCTGGTGAGCGAATCCATCGCCGCGCGCAACGGCTCGCCGGAGTCAACGTCGGCGCGGCGGGCGGCCGCGGGGGCGCAGGCGGCGGCCGCCGCCGCAGCGCCGAGGAGGGCCGCGCGGGCGGCGGCGAGCAGGGCGGGGCGCGTGCGCCGGGGCCAGGCGATCATGGGCGGGAGCCTCGGGGCGCGGGGGGCGCCAGCAGCAGGGCGTGGGCGTTGTTGCGGGCCACCACCACGCGCGGGCCGCGGGCGGTGCGCACGCGCCCCGCATCGCGCAGCTGCCCGGGGAGCAGCACGCCCCCGGAATCGGCGCGAACGGGGGCCAGCGTACCGCGGCCGTCGTTGCGGAGCAGCAGCCCGCGGCTGGCGGCCAGGCGGCCGACATCGGTCTTGAATCCGTCCAGGTTGCCGCCCAGGAGCAGGTCCAGGTGGCCGTCCCCGTCGACATCCAGCGGCAGGATGGCGTACACGGGCGCCAGCTGCGCCTCCTGCGGCAGCGGATCCAGGCGCCAGCGGCCGCCGGGGGCGCGCCGCAGCACGCTGCTGGCAAAGGTGTCCACGCGCCGCTCCACCGCGCCACCGCGGGCGCTGGCGGGGAACACCGCGTCCATCGTCTGGAGCGCGTAGTCCTCGTACTTGAGGTAGCGCACCTTCATGGGCGGCAGCGCGCGGATCAGCTCGTCGCGCAGCGGGAAGGGGTACGCCCGCCCCTGGTTGTACATCGCCATCACCGGCTCCACGTAGCCGTTGGCGTCGAAGTCCTTGACCAGCAGCGTGAGCGGCTCGCTGGGCGAGGCACGCAGCCGGGCGTTGCGCCCCAGGTTGCCCAGCACGAACTCGGGGCGGCCGTCGCCGTCCAGGTCGGCGGGGACGATGCGGTTCCACCAGCCGGCGCTCGCCTCGAGCCCGGGGAGGGGCATGGGGACCAGCCGCCCGCCGCCCGCATTGCGGAAGGCGGTCACGGGCATCCACTCCCCCACCAGCAGCAGGTCCAGGCGGCCGTCGCCGTCGAGGTCGGTCCACAGGAGGTCACTGACCATCCCCACCTCGGCCAGGGCGGGGGCGAGCGCGGCGGTCACGTCGGCAAAGCGGCCGCGCCCGTCGTTGCGCAGCAGCGTGGTGCGCGGCGACAGCCCGTACTTCCAGGGGACGCTGCGCCCGCCCACCACCAGGTCCAGGTCGCCGTCGCCGTCCACGTCGGCGGCGGCCACGCGGCTGCCGCTCACGGAGTCGGCGGGGAGGGCG
>JBILED010000081.1:0-11214 GCA_044352305.1 Gemmatimonas sp. | reverse complement strand
GGTCTCGCTGCCGATGAGGCCACTGGCGCCGGTTACCACCGCGAGGGACATGCGCGTGTCTGCCGAGGTTCAGGTGAACAGGGGACGCAGCCGGGACTCGTTGGCCCGGATCCAGTCGGCGATCTCCCCAACGAGCGCGGCGCACCCCACCTGCGGGGCCCAGCCGAAGGCCTCGCGGACCCGCGTCGTGTCGGACACGTACAGCGGGATGTCCACGGGGTTCGTCGACGGGTCGCTGGCGACGGGCACCGCGCGCCCCGTGGCCTCCCGGGCCAGCCCGGTGAGCTCCGCCAGCGACACGGCGTGGTCGGCGCCGCCCCCCACGTTGAACGTCTGCCCCTGCGCCGCCTCCCACCGCTCCAACTGCAGCGCCAGCAGGCCGAAGAGGTCACGCGGGTGCAGCAGGTCGCGCACCTGCTTGCCGGTGCCGCCGAAGCCCGTGTACCGGAGGGGCAGGCCGAAGTGGTGGTTGGCCACCCAGAGGGTGAACACCCCCTGGTCCACCTTGCCGAACTGCCCCGGCCCGGCGATGACGCCGCAACGGTTGACGACGACCTGCAGGCCGTAGGTGGCCGCGTACTCCTGGATGATCAGCTCCGAGGCCAGCTTGGAGGCGCCGTACAGCGAGCGCGGCAAGTGGACCGGGAACGACTCCGCAATCCCCCGCGCGCTGGCGCCGGGGACGGCCTGCCCGGCCGCGAGGGTGAAGCGCGTGGCGGTCTCCTCCAGCGCCAGCGCCCGCAGCGGCGCGATGGAGTACACGCGCGACGTGGAGAGGAACACCAGCCGGTCCGCCCGCCTGCGGGCGAACTCGAGGCAGTGGAGGGTGCCGACGAGGTTGGTGTGCAGCAGGTAGGCGGGGGACTCGTTGAGTCCGGCGAGGACGCTGGGCTCCGCCGAGGCCTCGATGAAGAGGTCGAAGTGCCCGTCGAGGTCCTCCAGGTCCCCCGGCATGCGGATGTCGCCGTGGACGAACTGCGCCCCGTGCGCCCGCAGCACCGGCAGGTTGAGCTCCGCCCCGCGGCGCCGGAGGTTGTCCAGCACCACGATCGTGCACCCCGGCAGGTGCGCCCGCAGCGACTGCACCAGGCTGCACCCCACGAACCCCGCGCCGCCGGTGATCAGGATCCGCATGGCATCCCCCTCACGGGCACGCCGTACCGCTCGCGGCCACTGGGCACCGGACCGTGACGATCAGGCGCGTGGCGTGCACAGGACATCGAAGTGGCACCCGGCATATTCATCGGTGCTCGACAGCGCACGCGCATCCCGAGCGTCGATGACGTGGTAGTCGAGCGACTCGAGCAGCCCCACGAGGGATCCGGCGCTGGCTCCCTGCATGCGCAGGTTGTCGTCGTCCACCTCGATGAACAGCACCGGTCGATCCCGCCGGATGATCGGCAGGGAGCCTTCCAGCACGCCCATCTCGTAGCCCTCCACATCGATCTTGATGACGTCGACCTTTGTCGCGCCGGTCCCGTCGAGGGCCTCGGCCAACGGCAGGATGCGCACCTCGACGGACGGGTGGACGGATGCGGCGGGCCCATCTGGCAGCAGCCGGTTCATGCCGCTGTTTCCGGGTTCCACACGATACAAGGGCAGCACCTGCGCCGTGGCTCCGATGCCGATGTTGCGCACCGTGACGCGTCGGTCCGGATTGCGGGTTGCGTGCTCCTCCAGCCGCCGAAACGTGTCCGGATCCGGTTCAAAGCTCACGACGAGCCCTTCATGGGCGTGGCGTGCGAACTCCAGTGCGCGAACCCCGATGTTGCCCCCGATGTCGACGACCGTGTGCTCCGGTCGGATCAAGGCGTGAAGGCGCACCAGCGTCTCGTCCCGGAAGCCGAAGAAGGCGTCGTGATCGGTCACGTTGGAGAGGTCTAGCCGAAGCGACACCTCACCGGAAACGATCTCGCGCCAAGAGTTCGCCGGATAGGTGTACTCCGGGGGCACCAGCCGGGCCCACGGGGAGCGTGTCGACCTGCCCGCCGTACGACCACGAAGCCAGCCCTCCAGCGGCGGTCGTTGGAAGAGACGGCGCGCCTGATTGAGCACGCGCGTCTTGGCGGACAACCGTGCGTGGTACGAATAGGCCGTCATTCGAGCGGGCCGCTCGTCGGCCGCAGGGTCCGCACGCGCACGCCGGTCAGCCCGGGGCCGGCCGGCCGATCCCGTGGTAGGCCATTCCCGCGCCCACCACCTCCGGCCCCCGATACACGTTGCGCAGGTCCACCAGCACCGGAGCCGGCTGCATCGCCTCCCGCAGCCGCGGCAGGTCCAGCGCCCGGAACTCGTTCCACTCCGTGAGCAGCACCGCCGCATGGGCGCCCGCCGCCACCTCGTACGCGGAGTCGCACCAGGTCACGTGCGGCAGCATCCGCGCGGCCTCCGCCATCGCCGCGGGATCGTACGCCCGAATCGTCGCACCGGCGTCCTGCAGCGCCGGGACGATCGCCAGGCTGGGCGCGTCGCGCATGTCGTCGGTGTTGGGCTTGAACGCCACCCCCAGCACGCCCACGGTCTTCCCCCGCACGCTCCCGCCGCACGCCGCGATGATCCGCGACGCCATGGCCCCCTTGCGCGTGTCGTTCACCGCCACCACCGCCTCCACGATCCGCAGCGGCACCCGCGCCTGCTGCGCGGTGCGCACCAGCGCCGCCGTGTCCTTCGGAAAGCACGACCCCCCGTACCCGGGGCCGGGGTGCAGGAAGGTGCGCCCGATCCGCCGGTCCAGCCCCATCCCCCGGGCCACGTCCTGCACGTCGGCCCCCAGCTGCTCGCACAGGTCGGCCATCTCGTTGATGAACGAGATCTTCGTGGCCAGGAACGCGTTCGCGGCGTACTTGGTGAGCTCGGCGCTCTCCAGCGACGTCACCACCAGCGGCACCTCCCGCAGCGCCAGCGGCCGGTACAGCGCCGCCATCACCTCGCGGGCCCGCTCCCCCTCCGCGCCGATCACCACCCGGTCGGGGCGCATGAAATCCTCGATCGCCGACCCCTCGCGCAGGAACTCGGGGTTGGAGGCCATGTCGAAGTGGGCCCCGGGATTGGCCTCCCGGATCAGCGCGGCCACCCGCCGGCCGGTCCCCACGGGCACGGTGCTCTTGGTCACCACCACGGTGTACCCCGACAGCGCCCGCCCGATCTCCACCGCCGCCGCCTCGACATACCGCAAGTCGGCGTGCCCGTCGCCGCGCCGAGACGGGGTGCCCACCGCGATGAACACCACATCCGCGCCCCCCACGGCCGCCGCCAGGTCGGTGGTGAAGCGCAGCCGGCCGCCCTGCACCCCGCGCGCCACCAGCGCATCCAGCCCGGGCTCGAAGATGGGGATCTCCCCCCGCTGCAACCGCGCCACCTTCTCGGCGTCCAGGTCGACGCACGTCACCTCGGGGCCGAACTCGGCAAAGCAGGCTCCCGACACGAGCCCCACGTACCCGGTCCCAATCACCGCAATCTGCATGGCGCTCCCTTGGTCTCCATCCGAACGGACCTCACGCGGATGTGCGCAACGCCCCGCCCGCCGCCTGCTCCGGTCCCCCGCACACCACCCGCCCCCCCTCCACCCGCACCCACAGGTCGCACCCGCGCAGGCTCTCCGCGCGGTGCGCCACCATGATCAGCGTCAACCCCCCGTCCAGCGCGGCGAGATGGTCCAGCACCCGCGCCTCCGCGGCGGCGTCCAGCGCGTTCGTGGCCTCGTCGAACACCAGCACGTCGGCCCCCTTGTACAGCGCCCGCGCCACCCCGATGCGCTGGCGCTGCCCCCCCGACAGCCGCACGCCTCGCTCCCCCACCCGCGTCTCGTACCCCGCCGGCCACCCTGCGATGGTCTGGTCCAGCTGCGCCCCGGCCGCCGCCGCCCGCACCCGCGCCAAGTCGATCGCCTCCGGCGCCACGCCGAAGGCGATGTTCCGCGCCACCGACGCATCCGCCAGGAAGATGTCCTGCGGCACATGGGCCAGCCGACGCTGCCAGCGCCCCACCGTGTCCGCCGTCACCGGGAGGCCGTCCACCAGCAGCGCCCCCTCCTCGGGGTGCAGCAACCCCAGCAGGAGGTCCAGCAGCGTGCTCTTGCCGCTCCCGGTGGGCCCCACGATCCCCACCCGGCTCCCGCGCGGAATGCTCAGCGTAACCCCCCGAAGTATCCAGGGGCCGACGGGCTGGTAACGAAATCCCACCTCGCGCAGCGCCACCGCCTGCGCAAAGGGGAGCGGCGCCGGGTCGGGCTCCGCACCCTCCCCCCCCACGGGCTGTTCCAGGAGCGCGAGGATGTCCGCCAGCGACTGGTCGCTCCCCCGCAGGGTGGCCAGCGCGCTGAACTGCTGCCGCAGCAAGGGCAGCATCCGGGTGGCGGCAATGGCCAACGTCCCCATCACCGGCAACGCCGTCTCCAGCCCCCCGGGGCGCCGGGCCAGCACCATGGCCAGCACGGCCATCCCCCCCATCCCCACCGCCTCCACGGCAAACCGGGGCGCCTCGGCCAGCACCCCGTTCTCCCCCTGCGCCCGGCGCAGCCGCCGGTCCTCCTCGGCAAAGGCGCGGCAGTACGCCGGCTGGGTCCGGTCCAGCAGCACGTCCCGGATGCCGCCCAGCCCCTCCTGCAGCAGCTTCACCCGGCGCGCGGCGCTGGTTGCAATGGTGCGGCTGTTGGCCGACAGACGCCGACGAGAGAGCCGGAACAGCACCCAGTGCAACCCCACGAACGCGGCGGACACGGCCAGCGCCGGACCCGGACGGACCAGCAGCAGCACGCCGACGATCAGCAGCAGCATCAGCCCGTTGGAGGCCACCACCAGCACGGGGTGCAGCACCCCGACCAGCACGGCGTTCACCTTCCCCGCGACGGCCTCGATGACCTCGCTGCTGTGGCGCGCCAAGTGCGCGGAATACGGCTGGTACAGCGTGCGCCGGTAGATCGCCAGGCTGAGGTCGGCGCCGGTGGCGTGCGACAACCGGCTGCGCAACCAGAGCGCCACCACCCGCACCACCGCCGCCGCCACCGACGCCGTGCAGAACAGCACGGTGACCGGCACCAGCAGCCCCTCAGGGGTCTCCACCCCCAGCCACCGCAGGGGCGCCTGGGCCCATGGGTGGCGCATCACCTGCTGCGGGGCCGTGAGCACCCCCAGCAGCGGCAACACGGCCCCGATGGAGAACAGCTCGGCCGCCGAGGCGACCACGGTGAACCCCAGCAGCCCCGCCAGCTGCGCCTTGCGACGGGGAGCCACCACCCGCCACAGGCGGGCCACCAACGGGGCGCGCAGACGTTCAGCGCCCCGCACGGCCGCTCAGGCGCCCCCCACCAGACCGTCCCACAGGTCTCCCCAATTCACGTTGGGGAAGAACCGGATATACGGCCAGAACAGGGTGCCTTTTCTGGAGTACAACCCGGGGATGGCCCAATAGGGGAGCTGGAAGGCGGGCGGACGGGGGAGCAGCGCCTCCGGCACCTGCGGAAGGTGCCGCGCCCCGTGCGGTCGCCCGCGACGGTCCAGCGCCAGGAACGGCTCGTTGGAGTCCACCAAGAGCCAGCCCCGGGTGGTCAGCACCTCGGTCACGGCGTGGGTGGGGTGCCCGCGGGTGAACAGGGCGCGCAGGAGCCCCGCGCCATCGGCGTACAGGATGAACACATGCCGCACCCGGAACCCCTGCACCGTCAGCGCCTTCTCCACGGTGCGCGCCCGGTCGTAGCACAACCCTTGCCGGGCCTGCAGCAGGTCCAGCGGCTCGCGCGCCGTCTCTTCGGGGATCCCCGCCCCCACCGGCGCCACGGCCAGCACGGTGCGCTGGATGGCCGTGATGCGACGGATCTCCTCGTCAAACCCTTCCGCGGGGACCAGGGGCTCCACGCCAAACCCCGCCCGCAAGGCGTCGCGGTCGGCCGCCGTGATGGCCTTGCTGACGTTGGTCAGCGTCAACCCGGCCACCGCCCCCGCCAGCAGGATCCCCGCCGAAGGCCACCGCCACCGTCGGAGGCCTGCCCACTTTCCCGGACGCGGGGGAGGGAGTGATCCCGTCCGGGAAGGCGACGCGCTGGGGGTGGGCGATGGCAGGACGCGCTCCGGAACGGATGGAAGACCCAGGCGGTGCCATGGGCGTGAACCGCTGATGGCGGGGGTGGACGCGCGCAGGCACGGTCAGTCACAGCTGTGACGGACCGGCATCCCCCATGTTAAACGCCCGAATCGCCCTGCCCGCGCGCCGCGCGCCGCTCGGCACCGCTCGGCACCGCTCGGCACCGCGCGGCACGCCGACGCGCGGATGATCCCTGCGACACGCCAAACAGCGAAAGCTCACCTTGCCCCTGTGGATCCGCAACGGCCGGGTGAGGCCAATCACGCCCGCCCATCGGGCCACAGGAGGGCGCGCACGGCCGCGCGGGCAAAGGTCGCCGAACACACCGCACCCCGGACACGCCACCCGAGGGCGCGCCAACGACGCGCGGCCTCGCCAAGAGAGGCCCGGGCCAGCTGAGGGAGGGTGAACAGCAGCGCCCGGTCTCGCAGGTGCGCCTCCCCCCGGTCCCGGACCGGATGCGGCATCTGACGCAGCGCGGCCAGGAGCGTTGCCAGCGCCTCCGGCACGCGGGTCTGGTCGCCGTCAGGACGCGTACCCTGCAGCAGGCGCCCCAGTTGGCGCCGAGGCCCTGGCTCCAGCGCGGGGAGCAGACGGGCCAGCTGGCCGTCCAGAATCGCCGCCACCTCCAGCCGGAGCTGTTGGCGGCGCCGCTTGGATAGCGACCGGTGATGCTCCCGGTAAAGCGTGAGCGCCTCCGGGAGGTTGCGCAGGCGACCCAGTCCGGCCAGGCGAAGCCAGAGGTCGTAGTCCTGGGCGATGGCGTAGCGCTCGTCGTATCCGCCCACGGCGCGCAGCGCTGCCGTGCGCACCATGGTCGCGGGGTGTGCCAGGCAGGGGCGCAGAAGGGCGTGCTGAAACAGCAGCCGGGTCAGCGTGGGACGCAGCGGATACCGGTGCTCCCCGCGCGGCCGCCCCGCCTCGTCGATCGTGCGCACCCAGCTGCCCACCACCACCACCTCGGGGCACCGATCCAGCAGCGCCACCTGGCGCGCGAGCCGCCCCGGCAGGGCCACGTCGTCGTGGTCGAGACGGGCCACATACGCGCCGCGGGCCAGCGGCACCCCCTGGTTGAGGGCGCTGGGGAGCCCCTGATTCACCGGCAGGCACACCAGGCGAAGCCGCGGATCGGCATACGACCGGACGATCTCCCGGGTGTCGTCGGTGCTGGCGTCGTCCACGATGAGCAACTCGAAGTCCCGATGCGTCTGGGCCAGCACGCTGTCGATGGCCTGGCGCAGGTGCCGGCTGCCGTTGAACACCGCCATCAGCACCGTCACCCGCGGGGTCGCCTGGTCCGCCACGTGCATGCGCGCCCCCGGTCAGAGGACCCGGCAGGATTCCGGATCGATGGCCATCAGGCGGTCGGCATCACCGCGGCCCAGCGGGATCCCCACGCGCCGCAGCGAGGCATGCTCCACGCGGGCACCCCGCTGCCGCCCCTGGAGACGACTCTTCAGGTCGAACAGGTCGACCCCCGTGAGGCGGCACAGCAGCGCCCCCGCCTGCACCTGCAGGAGGTACCCCGAGGCGTGCGCCGGCTCCAGCGGCACCGCCTGCGGGTGGAGCAGCAGGGCGCGGAGCTCCGCCGCGCTCCGGGACCGCAGGAGCTCGCCCAGCAGGGGAAAGGCCCGCGAGGCGCGCCGATAGGTGGGCACGGGACCCACCTGCATCACGTCGGCCCCGGGGGACCGGATCCACAACCCGGCCACCCGGTCGTCGAAGACCACCCGGGGACGGAGGCGCCACGCCCGCATCAGCCAGTCGGAGATGGGGTTCCGATACAGCGTGCGGGCGCTGCGCCAGGGACCCACCCGCCGGGCAAAGGCCGTGCGGACCAACCAGAAACTGCTGGGATCCAGCCCGTCGGCACCGGGGGCGAACAGCGCCCGTGTGCTGCGAGGCAGCGCTGACAAGGTGTCGGCCGGCGGCAGCGCCGCGTCGGCCGGCGCCTCGTCCTCCCGCAGGATGGCATGGCGGCTGAACAGCAGGTCGGCACGCGAGCGGTGGATCAGGTCCAGTTGCCAGGCCACGGTGTCCCCGAACAGGAGGTCATCGTGGTTCAGGAAACAGAGATAGTCGCCCCGGACCAACCGCATGCCGAAGCTGTTGGGGCCCGCCTGCTCCCCGCACCGTTCCGGGAGGTTGTAGTACCGGATGCGAGAATCGCCGACGGTGCGCACGGCCTCCGCAGTCTCCGCCCCGCACTGGTCCCCCACCACGACGGCCTCCCAGTCGCGGTGGTCCTGCCGCACCAGGGCGGTGAGCGTGGTGGCCAGCGCGTCGGGGCGCGCATAGGTCGCGATGACATAGGACACGAAGCGCGACATATCGCCCGCCGTTCGAGGTGAGGCGTGGTGATCAGAGATGCGCCAGCAGCAGGGACACCAGCGTGCGCGCCTCGTTGGAGAAGGCCCCGGGCACGGCCAGCAGCGCCTCCACCTGGCGCAGGGTCATCCAGGTGAGCCCGCCTTCGTCCGGCAGCAGGGTGTCGGCCTCGGTGCAATAAATCTCGTAGCGGCTGACGGCCCGGTGGAACCGGCCACCCTCGTCCGACTGGCGGCAGTGCAGCACCAGATCGCCGGGCGGCAGCCGATCCGCCAGCGCGGGCTCGTCGGGAACCGCCCCCACCGACCGGGCAGACCCCGGGACGTCGTCAAACTGCAGGGTGGGACCATACTGCCATCCCTCGGCAAATCCGGGTTCCCACCGACTGGCGAAGAGGAAGTGGAGGATGCCGCGCTTCATGCTCGCCAGCAGGATGCACCGCCCTTCGGCCCGCGACCCGTACAGGGGCTGGTCCCAGCTCGCCACCTCGCGATCGGCCGCCCGCACCCGAAAGTGCCCGACGTAGTGCGGCGCCCCCTCGCACCGCACCCCGTGCATGTCCACCGTCCACCCCTCCAGCTCGGCCAACGGCACGCGCACAACCGTTGCTGCCGTGGCGTGCCGCGCCTCGGCGAGCCGCGACAGCAGCGCGGCGACCGTGTGCTCGGCGCCATCATCGCGGACGGCGTAGGAGCGCGCCAACAGCGCCGGGAACCCGCCGAGGGCGGCCCCACGCGCAAAGGGCTCGCGCCCGTCGGCCAGCAGCGCCCACGGAGCCGTTGCCAGCACGGATCGCGCGTCGGTATTGACCAGGAAGTCTTCGCCAAGACGGTCCAGCACTTCGCGCAGGGGAAACCAGCGGGTGCTGGCTGCGGGCTCCGGTCGGTGGGCCGGGTCCACCACCACCACCATGTTCCGGTTGTACTTGGCCAGGAACCGGGTCCCCTGCTCCGACTGCAGCACCGACGCGCGAACGGCCCCGGCAGCGGGGGCAATGAACTGCGACAGGTGCGCCGTGGGCTTGCCGCCATGGCGACGCTGGTAGTTGGACACCGTGGCCTGGACCGTGGGCGCAACCTGCGTGGTCGGCACGCTGCCGGGCTCCGTCTTGGCCTGCAACAGGATCTCCGTTCCCCCCGTCCCGACGGCCAGCAGGAACCCCAGGATCCCCACCTCCCGCTGCTCGATGAACGGCGCATGCACCGGGGGCTCGGCGCCCAGCGCGGAGCGCACGCCAACGATGCGGAAAAAGGCGCCATCCCGCCGCCGGATGACGCCACCCCCCAGCTCCCAGTCCGGGGACTCGGCCAGCGACGCCGCCTCCACCACCATTCCGGCCGCCGCCTCCTGCCGGCGCAGCCACCGCTCCACCGCGGACGGGATCACGCCCCCGGGGCCGGTGCCAGCCGTCACAGCCATCCCAGCAGCCGATAGTACACGATGGCAAGGTACTCGAAGGCGATGACCCGTGCGCGGCGCAGCGACACGCGTCCGGTGCCGTCCGCCGCCGAATCGTCAGCCGGCGTGGCCACGGTGACGTCGATGTCCGGGGCCTGCCGGGCCCATACCAGCGCGGCCCGGCGGCTGTGGTAGGGGGCGGTGACCAGGTTCACGTGCCGCACCCGCAGCCGCCGCAAGGTGCCGGCGGCCAGCACCACGTTTTCATAGGTGCTCGCCGGGACGCCGCTGGTGGTCAGGATCACGCCCGGCGGCACCCCCGCGTTGATGAGCAGGGCGCGAATCACCTCGGTTTCGGCCATGGTGAACCGCTTCCCCGACGAGAGCACCACCAGCCGGCCAAAGCCCCGCCGGTACAGGGCCAGGGCGTCGGCGGCCCGACGCTGGTAGGCCGCGTTCACGTACCCGGGCTCCCCGTCGCCGCTGAACACCACGATGGCCTGCGCCACCGGGCTGGGCGCCTGGCGCACCACGAGCTGCCCCCCCAGCCATGGCACCAGCGGGGTGTGGGCCAGCAGCCCGTACCCCGCTCCCGCCGCCAGTGCCACCGCCAGCACGCGGCGGCGACCGCGCCGCATGGCCCGTCGCAGCCGGTCCTCCCACCGGTGCGGAGGCGCCTGCGCAGCGCCCAGCACCTCCCCGATCACGCCGACGATGTCGTGATAGCGGCGCGCCCAGCTGTTCCGCTCGGCCGCCTGCCGACGGCGCCCAGGCGCCCCGTCCTCACCCGCCGGCCCCAGCGCCTCACGAATGGCCTGAACGAAGCCGGCGGCGTCCGGCACCACCGCCAGCACCCCGGGATGCTCCGCGGCGTAGCGACGCATCTCCGGCAGGTCCGTCGTCACCACGGGCTTTCCGACGGCGAGGTACTCGTTGAGCTTGCAGCTGTACACCGACTCGGTGTAGCGGGTGCGCAGGTACGGCACCAGCGTGACGTCGAACGCCGCGATGCACGCGGGGATCTCGTCGTGCGCCTTGGGGCCCAGCAGGTGCACGTTGGGCATCGCCTGCAGCGCCGCCACCTCCACCGACACCGGGCCGACGAGGACAAACTGCACCCCGGGGAGGGCCCGGGCGGCCTCGCACAGCAGCGCCTGGTCGAACACCCGCCCCACCGTCCCCACGTACCCCGCGCGGGGGGCCGGGATGGCCGCCAGCTCCGGGGGAGCGGCAACCACCCGCTGCGCCGCGTCGAACTTGACCAGGTCCACCCCGGCGGGAATGAGGCGCACCCGCCGGCTGGTGCGCCGGGCCCGCTCCGCCAGGGCGTGCGACGTGCACAGCACCGCGTCGGCCCGCGCGAAGAACCGCTCCTCGTGCGCCCGCAGCGGCCGGGCGCCCGCCGAGCCA
>JBILED010000125.1:0-8086 GCA_044352305.1 Gemmatimonas sp. | reverse complement strand
GACCAGCACCCGCTCCACGGTGAGGTCCTTGATGGTCATCCCCAGGATCGCCGACGCCTTCTCCCGCGCCGTCGCCGCGTCCGGGCAGTACTTCACGCCCCCCGCCTTGCCGCGCCCGCCGGCATGCACCTGGGCCTTGACCATCACCGGCACGCCGAAGCGCGCCGCGATGGCCTCCGCCTCGTCGGGGGTGGTCGCGACCTCGCCCGGCGGGATCGGCACGCCGACCGCCCGCAAAAGCTCCTTCGCCTGGTATTCGTGTAGGTTCACGCGCTCTCCGATATCGAGGGAATCCAACCGTCCGCTGCTGCTGCCACCGCACCCGCCCTGCCCATCGCCGGCCACGCCGGGCCGGTCCTGCCCTGCCATCCGCGGCGCGCGAACCGCCGCCATGCTCCGCGCGAATTGCGCCAACGCTACGCCGCGGCATCCCATGCGGCAACCGGCGCCTCCGGCCCCACCGCCCCCCGTCAGCGCGGCGGCGGACGCCCCACCGCGCGGGCCAGGCTGTCGAATGCCGCCCCGAACGCGGCCCAATCGCCGCGCCGCATCGCCGCCCGCATCCGCTCCACCTGCCGCCCCGCCTCGTCGAGGGACGGCTTCGGTGCGTCCGGCACCGCGGGGCGCGACCAGCGGGCATCCCCGGGGCGCAACGCCCGCATGGCGTCCGCAAAGGCCGGTGCCGCCCCCACGCGTGCGCCATCGGTCACCGCCACCCCCCCACCCGCCGGGGCCACGGCCGCCACCAGCACGCCGCGGTCCCCCGTCACCACCAGCGGGCGCAGCCCGCCACCCGCCACGCTGTCCCCCGGCCCCCCGGCGGACCCCAGCGCCGAAGCCAGCAGGCGACCGGCGCTGTCCCACGGTAGTCCTGGGGAGGGCAGCGTGGTCCGCCAGGTGCGTCGGGCCGCCCCTCCAGTCACGGAGGCCACCCCCGCCATGCGCCCCGCGGCATCAAGCAAGGGGACACTCCACCCCACCACCGGGCCGTCCGGCGTGCGGAGCACCTGCGCCGGGGGACCGCCCCCCACGAAGGCGCTGTCGGGCACGCGGAGCTGGCCTGGCGCAACGCCGGCCGCTCCGTACTCCGACAGGGTGCGCAGCTGGAGCATGGCGCCGTCGCTGGCGGGCGGCAGCATGGCCCACGCGTCCCCGGGGACCGCCGGCACCACCAGCGGCTGGACCAGCGCCAGCCAAGTGCGGGACACCGGGTCCAGCCGAGCCGCTGGCACCAGCTGCACGGCGCCCGTGCGGGCGTCCACCACGGCCGTGGCGGCGAGGTGGGCATACGACACCGCGTCGCCCCCCAGCAGCCAGCGCTGGCTCAGGGGAAACCGGTCGGACACGGCATAGAGGGCGAGTGCCCAGGCGGGGCGGCCCCGTACCAGCACCGGCACCACCTCACGCCCCTGGGCGAACACCGGGGTCAGGCGGCGCACCCGATCGCGGACATCGCGATGCAGCACCACCACCGTCGGGGCCGCAGCGCCGGTGCGGCGGAGCAGCGACGGATCCCGAAGCGCCCAGGCGGCGGCCAGACGAGCGCCGCCCTCCCCCAGGGATACGCCGCGGACGGTGGCATCCTCCACCACGCGGTGGCCGCTGGCCTCGGGTGCCACCAGCACGGTGTCGCCAAGCGCCGCCACGCCCGAGGGGCTCGCTGCGCCCAGGCGCGCCCACGCCACGCGACGCATTAGCCACGGGTCCGCCGGCGTCTGGGGCGGCACGGCCACCACCGCGCCCAGCATTCCGCCCACCGCCTGCCATCCGACAAGCGGGCCCACCGTGGAGGCGCGGTCACCGGCGACCTGGCGTCCGAGCGTGGCGGCCAGTCCGGGCCACGCCACCGCATCCGGCAGCTGGTCCTCCCGCACATGGGGCGCCTCGGGGCCGTCGGGCGAGCCCGCACCGGTGGCCACGTGGCGTATGTCGCCCACCCCGAAGGCCCGCCGCGTGAACAGTGCGCGCATGGTGCGGTAGTCGGCCGCGTCGGCGTCCGGCACGCGGGCCTGCTGGCGCGCCCGCACCAGCGGCACCCCCTGGCGGAGCCCCACGGCGGCGACCAGCACCACCGTCAAGGCGCCCAGCGCCACCCGCAACTGCCCCACCCACCCCGCGCGCGCCACGATGAGCGCCGCGGCCACGCTGGCCATCGCCAGCACGGTGTCGATGCGGAGCGTGACCCGATGGTCCATCGCCGAGAAGCCGCCATCGGGCGCGCTCCCCGCCGCCAGCAGGTCGAACGCGTCCAGCCGGTAGCTCCAGCCCAGCAGGAGCAGCACCAGCGCCCCCAGCACCGACAGGTGGCGTCGCACATGGGTGGAGGCGGCAATGCGCCGCCCTTCCATGCGCAGGCTCCGCGTGAGCGCGTAGAGCACGACCACCATGGCGGCCACGGTCACCACGGTGACGAGCGCCCACAGGTACAGCGCCTCCTCCAGCGGGAGCCGGTAGACATAGAAGCCGAGGTCCCGTCCCAGGATGCCCTCGATCTCGCCGAACGGCCGGCCATGCCGGGCCATGGCCACCAACGGCCAGTGGTCCATGGGGGCCGCCAGCAGGGCGCCCACCGCCGCCGCCAGGGCCACCGTGACCGCCAGAAGGCGCCGCCCCGGGATCATGGCGGTCAGCTCGAGGTTGGCGACCCGGGCTGGCACGGCCACCGCCAGAATCGTGCGGCGCACCGCGTGCAGGTTGGCAAAGGCGAAGAGGGTGCCGACCACCCACGCGCCGCCCTGCAGCAGCAGCTGGTCCACCCACCGCTCGGCGAAGAGCCCGGGGACCCCCAGGGCGGCGAGCCATGCCCGCTCGACGACGAGAGCCGACCACGCGCGCCCGGCCACCAGCAGCGCGGCGAGCCCGCCCAGTCCCCAGGTGAGCAACCGCCGCGGACGCATCGTCAGGCGGCGGGCGCGCGACGGGCGCTCAGGGGGTGATGCCCTGGCTGCGCAACCAGCCTTCCATCTCGTCACGGATGGCCGCCAGGCGCTCGGGGGAGGACGCCTCGTAGCGCGCCACGATCACCGGCTGCGTGTTGGAGGCCCGCAGCAGCCCCCACCCGTCGCCGAACAGCACCCGCACGCCGTCCACGTCGATCACGTCGTGGTGCCGGCGGAAGTGCGCGGCCGCGCGCGCGACCACCTCGAACTTCACGGCCTCGTCCGTGTCGATGCGGAGCTCGGGGGTGGACACGAAGGCGGGCACATCCGCCAGCAGGGCCTCGACCGACCGGCCGGCGTCGGCCACGATGCGCAGCAGGCGCGCCGCGGCGTACAGCGCGTCATCGTGCCCGTAGAACCCCTCGGTGAAGAACATGTGCCCCGACATCTCGCCCGCGATGGGGGCGTGGGAGGCCTTCATCTTGTCCTTGATGAGCGAGTGCCCGGTCTTCCACATCACCGGTACCCCTCCCGCCGCCGCCACGGCGTCCGTGAGCGCCTGCGAGCACTTCACGTCGAAGATGATCGGCTGGCCGCGCCCGGTCCGGGCCAGGACGTCGCGCGCATACAGGATCAGGATGTGGTCGCCCCAGATGATGCGACCGTTCCCGTCCACCACGCCGATCCGGTCGGCATCCCCGTCGAACGCCACCCCCAGCTCGGCTCCGGTGCGCCGCACCGCCGCGATCAGGTCCTCCAGGTTCTCGGGGACGGTGGGATCGGGGTGGTGGTTGGGGAAGGTGCCGTCGCTCTCGGTGAACAGCCCGGTCCCCTCGACCCCCAAGGCCGCGAACAGCTGCGGGGCCACCAGCGCGCCGGCGCCGTTGCCGCAGTCGTAGACCACGCGCAGCGGCGACCCGTCGGCATGGCGCACCGGGCCGATGCGCGCGGCGATGTCCGCCACGTACCGGTCGATGACCGCCGCGTGACGCACGGTGCCGGCGCCGGCGGGGAAGTCCCCCGCCACGATCAACCGGTACAGCTGCTGGATCTCCTCCCCGTGCAGCGAGGCGGTCCCCACGCACATCTTGAAGCCGTTGTATTCGGGCGGATTGTGCGACCCGGTGATCTGGATCCCCGCCACCACCGGCTCATGGTGGAGCGCCCAGTACAGCAGCGGCGTGGGCACGACCCCCACGTCGACCACATCGATGCCGCACCCGGTCAGCCCGGCGACCAGCGCCTCGCGCAACATCTCGCCGCTGGGGCGGTTGTCGCGCCCCACCGCCACCGCGCCGTGAATGCCCCGGTCGCGCAGCAGCGCCGCGATCCCGCGCCCCAGCCCCTCGGCCACTTCGGCGGTGAGGTCGCGGCCCACGATGCCGCGCACGTCGTACTGGCGGAAGATGGTCGGGCTGATCGCCATGGTTCGGGGGGCTTGGGGTTAACGGGCCGCGGCCGCGCGCCAGCCGGCCGCGGGCGGAACGGACGGCGCGCCCTTGGCGGACGCGCCCTGCTCGGTCGCCACCGTGGCGCGCCGGGCCAGCGTGATGAGCGGCGACGGGTACAGCCCCAGGGCGAGCAGCGTCGCCGCGCAGACCAGCACCACGCCGCCGGCCAGCGCCGGGACCCGAACGGTGGGCGCCTGGTCGGGACGCGGGCGCAGGAACATCGCGCCGACGACCGACAGGTAGTAGCCGGCGGACACGAAGCTGGTGAGGGCGAGGATGACGGCCAGCACGCGCTGCGGGGAGGACGCCTGCAATGCCGACTCCAGCACGAGCCACTTGGCAAAGAAGCCGGCGCCGCCCACCAGCGGCATCCCCATGAAGGCCAGGAGAAAGACCGCCAGCGCCGATGCCAGCCCGGGGCGCACCAGCCAGAGGCCGGACAGGTCCGCAATCTCGAGCGGCTGGTCCTCGGACGGCCGCGCCACCACCAGGACGGCGAAGGTACCCATGGTGGCCAGCGTGTAGGCCACGAGGTAGAAGGCCACCGCCGCCGCCCCCGCTGCCGAGGCGGACACCAGCGCGACCAGCAGGTACCCGGCGTGGGCAATGCTGGAATAGGCGAGCATCCGGACCACCCGGCGCTGGGCGAGCGCCAGCACGTTGCCCGTCACCATGGTCAGCACGGCCAGCCACCAGAGCGCGGGGTGCCAGAGCGGCACGGCGCCGGGGAACGCCTCCAGCAGCGTGCGCGCCAGCGTGGCGAAGGCGGCCGCCTTGACGCCGGTGGCCATGAATGCGGTGACCGGCGGCGGCGCCCCCTCGTACACATCGGGGGTCCACACATGGAACGGCGCCGCCCCCACCTTGAACGCCAGCCCCACCAGCAGCAGCCCCAGCCCCGCGGGGAAGAGCCCGCCACCGGCCGGGTGGTCGGCAATCCAGCGGGCGATGTCCCCGAGGCGCGTGCTCCCCGTCGCGCCGAAGAGCAGCGCGATGCCGTACAGCAGGAACGCGCTGGCGACGGAGCCCAGCAGGAAGTACTTGATCGCCGCCTCGGTGCCCCGCGCGCTGCGGCGCTGCACGCCGGCCAGCACGTACACCGCCAGCGACATCAGTTCGATCCCGAGGAAGACGTACAGCAGGTCCCGGGCGGCGGCAAGCACCATCATGCCGCTGAGCGCGAGCAGCATGAGCGCCGGAACTTCCGGTCCGTAGCCGCGGAAGCGGCCATGGTCCACCTCCACCAGCGCCAGTCCCAGCGCGGCGGCCCCGAGCAGGACCAGGTCCAGCGTGAAGCGAAAGCCGTCCGCCGCCAGTCGGCCATCGGCCGATCCGCCGACGCCGTCCCCCCAGGCGATCGTGACGACCAGCCCCACCAGCGCACACAGCACCATGCCGTAGCGCGCCATCGCCACCGTGCGTTCGGCGCCCTCGGCGCCGTCGGGCGCCTGCCCCTGCGGATGCCACACCGAGGCCAGCAGCAGCCCCATGGCGCCGGCCACGAGGAGCAGCTCGGGGGCGAGCACGCGGAGCACATCGGAGGCCATCATCTGCGTGGTCATGGTCACGGCGTCTCCGACACGGAGGGGATGGCCGGCAGCGCATTGGGCCCGAAGCGCGCGCCCTCCACCACCTGACGCACCGCGCCCTGCATCCGGTCCAGCACGGGGGCGGGGGCCAGACCAAGCCACAGCAGCGCCACCACCAGCACCGCCAAGACCCCGGATTCGCGGCGCGTCAGGTCAGGGACGCCATGCGCCACCAGCGACGAGCGCGCCCCGAACAGCAGCTGCTGCAGGGGGCGCAGCCCGTAGACCGCCGCCAGCACCACGCCCACGGTGGCCGTCAGCGTGAGCGCCGGCGCTTGCGCATAGCTTCCCATGAGCACCAGGAATTCCCCCACGAAGCCGAGGGTCCCGGGGAGCGCCACCGTGGACAGCATCCCCAGCACCAGCGCGATGGACAGGAGAGGGGCGGCGCTGGCTAGGCCCCCGAAGGCTGCCAGCTCGGTGGTGCCCGTGCGGTCTTCCAGCACCCCCGCCACCAGCAGGAGGACGGCGGACGCCAGCCCGCTGTGGACCATGGAGACCACGGCGCCGCTGACCGCCTCGGGGGTGAGGGCGAAGCCGCCCAGCATGATGAACCCCAGGTGGCTGATGGAGCTGTAGGCCACAACCCGCCGCAGCTCCCCCTGGGCCATGGCCAGCAGCGCGCCGTACAGCACCGTCACGACGGCCAACCCCAGGATGACGAAGCGCACGGTGGGGTGCAGCGCGGCAGCCGGAAAGAGCGGAATAGCGAAGCGGAGGAGAGCGTAGCCGCCCACCTTGAGCCCCAGCACCACGGCCACCACCGTGGGCGCTGCGGCTTGCGCCGGCGGGAACCAGCTGTGGAACGGGACCAGCGCGGACTTGACCGCGAAGGCGGCGAAGAAGGCGCCGAAGAGCCAGAGCTGCGTGCGCGGCGGGAGTGGCACGGCCAGCAGGTGGTCCAGGTGGAACGAGGTGCCGCCACCGGCGCTCCAGAGCGCCAGAATCGCCACCAACATGAGCAGCGACCCGATCAGGGTGAACAGCACATAGCGGAGCGCCACCCGCGACTCCCCCGCCAGCGCCCACACCCCCACCAGGAAGTACATCGGGACGAGGATCAGCTCCCAGGCCACGTAGAACGCCAACAGGTCGAGCGCCACCAGCGCCCCCACCACGCCGCTGGTGAGGAGCAACAGCAGCGCCCCGAAGGCGGGGGTGCGCGTCCGCACGTTGTTCCAGGCACCGAGGAGCAGCAGGGGCAGCACGGTGACCGCCATGACCACCAGGGGGAGCGACAGCCCGTCGACCCCCAGGCTGATCGCGGCACCGAGCTCGGGGATCCAGCGCAGGTCGACGCGGGCCTGCCAGCCGGACAGCGCCGGATCGAACAGGACCCACAAGGCGGCGCCGAGGAGCGCCTCGACCGTCAGCGCTGCCACGGTCAGGGCGCGGGCGTCGCGCCACCCGGCCGGCGACTCCGCCGTCCCCGGATCCCGGCCCAGGGCGCGCACCAGCCCCGCGGCCGCCACGGGCCACAGGACCATGGCCGGGAGGAGCCACGCGCCAACCTGCAGCGCAAGAAGCGTGTCGCGCATGCTCACCCCACCACCACGATGGCCACCAGCACCACGGCACCACCGGCCAGCCACCAGCTGTACCGCCCCACGTCGCCGTCCTGCAGGCGACTGCCGACCGCACGGGCGGCGGCCAGCAGCCCACGTCCTGGCGCCGAGGCCGCGCCGTCGATGCCGCGCTCCACCCCGGCCGCCAGCACCCGCTCCGCGAGGCGCCGCACCGGCGCCACCACGAGGCGCTCGGCCCACGCGTCCACGTCATAGGCACGGGCGAGCACCGACCGGTCCACCGGGGCCTGGGCCTTGGGGAGCACGGGGCGCCTCGCGAGCCGGACCCCGAGCCCGATCCCGAACAGCGCCACCGCCACCGCCACCCCCAGAAGGATCAGCTCGGTGTCGTGCGCCAGATGTCCCGAACCGCCCAGCTGCCGACTGGCCGCGCCGGTGACCGGCGCCAACCACCGGTCCAGCACCCCGACGGGCCCCAACGGAAGGAGGGCCGGCAGGTTGAGCCCCCCCCCCACCACCGTCAGCGCGCCCAGCACCACCACCGGGGCGACCATGACCGGCGAGACCTCATGGAGCGCCGCACGGGCATCCTCCCCGGTGCGGTTGGCCCCGAAGAAGGCGTACACCAGCATGCGGGTCAT
>JBILED010000292.1:0-3155 GCA_044352305.1 Gemmatimonas sp. | reverse complement strand
CGACGCCCGCGCGGGGCTCCCCGACGCGTGGCCGGCCGAGTCGTACGGCCGCCTCACCAAGTCGGCGGCCGACGCGATCCTGGCCAACATGTACCTGAACGCCCGGGTGTTCACCGGCACGGTCACCACCTCGGGGCTCACGGCCGGCACGGCCAAGTGGACCGAGGCGGTCGCCGCCGCCGACCGCGTCATCAACTCGGGGCGCTTCCAGCTGGCGGCCAACTGGCGCAGCAACTTCGCCTTCGACAACGCGTCGTCGCGCGAGAACATCATGGTGGTGCGCCACCGCGCGCAGGACGGGCTGGGGCTCACCTTCGTGATGCGCATGGGGCACTACAACAGCTTCAGCCCCTCCCCCTGGAACGGCTTCGCCACCCTGTCCGACACGTACTACTCGTTCGACCAGGACGACCCGCGCCGCGGCGTCTTCCTGGTGGGGCCGCAGGTGGAGCTCACCACCGGGCAGCCGATCAAGGACCGCTCGGGGAACCCGCTGGTGTTCACCCCCGAGATCCGTGACATCACCCAGGCCACCGAGGGGGAGGGCGCGCGCATCTACAAGTACACGCTCGACCCCAACCGCCAGGGCGGCGAGAACGGGAACGACTACGTGTACTTCCGCCTGGCCGAGCTGCTCATGATCAAGGCCGAGGCGCAGAACGAGCTGGGGCAGACCGCCGCGGCCATCGCGCTGGTCAACCAGATCCGCAGCCGCGCCGGCATGCCGGCGGCCAAGCTGCTGAGCAGCTCGCTCACCCAGGCGCAGGTGCGCGACGCCATCTATCGCGAGCGCCTCTTCGAGTTCATCGGCGAGGCCAAGCGCCGGCAGGACATGATCCGCTTCGGCACCTTCACCGCGGCCCGGCAGTTCAACACCACGGCCCGCGCGCCCTTCCGGATCCTCATGCCGATCCCGCAGAACCAGATCGAGACCAACCCGCTCCTCAAGCAGAACCCCGGCTACTGAGCCGGCCTCCGGCGGCGTCCGCGGCCTGCGTCCCCCCGGGGGCGCAGGCCGCGCGACGTTCCGCCCCCCGCGCGGCGCCCTCCGCGTCGCGCCCCCGGCGCACCCCTTGGTGCCGCCCTTCCGCCCGCTGATCTTTCCCCGCATGGCGACGCCTCTGCCCCGCCGCGCGCGCGTCCGGCGCGCCGCGCTCCCGCCGCTTCCGACGCGCCTGGCGCTCGCGGTGCTCGCGGCGCTCGCGGCCGCCTGCGACCGCCCCGCCGACGCCCCGCGCGCGCCCCTCCCGCCGCCGGGCGCCGCGCTCTTCACGCGCCTCCCGGCCGCCGCCACGGGCATCGCCTTCGCCAACCGCGTCACCGACACCCCCGAGCGCAACGTCTTCACCTACCGCAACCACTACAACGGCGGCGGCGTGGCCATCGGCGACCTCACCGGCGACGGCCTCCCCGAGGTGGTGCTGTCGTCCAACGAGGGCGGCGTCACGCTCTACCTCAACCTCGGCGGCTTCCGCTTCCGCGACGTCACCCGCCTGGCGGGGCTCGCGGCGCGCGCGCCCTGGACCACCGGCGTGCTCCTGGCCGACCTCACCGGCGACGGGCGGCTCGACCTGTACGTGAGCCGCGCCGGGAGCGGCGACCCCGCCACCCGCGCCAACGCGCTCTTCGTCCACGACGGCGTGCAGGGCGGCGTCCCCGTCTTCACCGACCGCGCGCGCGCCCTCGGCGTGGCCGACGAGGGGTGGTCCACGCAGGCCGCCGTGCTGGACTACGACCGCGACGGCGACCTGGACCTGTTCGTGGTCAACAACTCGCCGCGCCCCGTCACCTCCTTCGGCACCCGCAACCGCCGCGACACCCGCCACCCGCACGCCGGCCACCACCTGTACCGCAACGACGGCGGCCGCTTTGCCGACGTCAGCGACGCCGCCGGCATCCACGGCCCCGAGATGGCCTTCGGCCTGGGCGTGGGCGTGGGCGACGTCAACCGCGACGGCTGGCCCGACGTCTACGTCGCCAACGACTTCTTCGAGCGCGACTACCTCTACGTCAACCGCGGCGACGGCACCTTCGACGAGTCGCTCGACCGCCGTGCCCCCGTCCTCAGCTACTTCTCCATGGGGATGGACATCGGCGACGTGGACAACGACGGCTGGCCCGAGCTCGTCACCACCGACATGATGCCCGCCGACGAGCGGCGCCTCAAGACCACCGCGATGTTCGAGGGGTGGGACGTCTACCAGGCGAAGGTCCGCGACGGCTACCACCACCAGCTCATGCGGAACATGCTGCAGCGGAACAACCGCGACGGCACGTTCACCGACGTGGGCTACCTCGCGGGCGTGGCCGAGACCGACTGGAGCTGGAGCGCGCTGCTGGTGGACCTCGACCTGGACGGGCGCAAGGACCTCTACGTGACCAACGGCCTCGCTCGCGACGTCACCTCGCAGGACTACGTGGCCTTCCTCGCCGACCGCCAGACGATGGAGGCCGAGCGGCAGCGCCGCCGCGTGGACTTCCTGCGCCTGGTCAACGCCATGGCGGTGACGCCCATCCCCAACGCGGCCTTCCGCAACGACGGGGACTTCCGCTTCACCGACGCGGCCGCGGCCTGGGGGCTGGCGGTGCCCTCCATCTCCAGCGGCGCCGCCTGGGGCGACCTGGACGGCGACGGCGCCCCCGACCTGGTGGTGAACAACACCAACGCCGAGGCGATGGTGTTCCGCAACGACGCGCGCGCGCGCCCGGAGCCCCCGCACGCCCTCCCCGTGCGGCTGCGCGGCGCCGGCGCCAATCCGTTCGCGGTGGGCGCGTCCGTGGCGGTCCACGTCGGGGCCGCGGTGCAGGTGCAGGAGCTGTACCCCTCGCGCGGCTTCCAGTCGTCGGTGGACTACACGCTCCCCTTCGGGCTGGGCGCGTCGCGTGCCGCCGACTCGGTGGTGGTGACGTGGCCCGACGGACGCACCACCCTGCGCACCGGCGTCCCCGCCGACACGGTGCTCACCGTCGCGCTGGGGGACGACGCGCGCCCCGCCGTCCCGGTGGCGCGGCCGGCGGCGCCGCGCCCGTGGCTGGCGGTGGCCGACTCCCTGCCGGCGCCGCACGCGGAAAACGATTTCGTCGACTTCGACCGCGAGCGGCTGATCCCGCGCATGCTCTCCACCGAGGGCCCCGCGCTGGCGGTGGCCGACGTG
>JBILED010000290.1:0-3161 GCA_044352305.1 Gemmatimonas sp. | reverse complement strand
CAGGGGCGCCGTCAGCGGATGGTGCGCCCGGTGAGCCACACCAGCGCCCAGAACGCGTCCAGCACCAGGATCATCACCGCGGAGATCACCACCGCCTGCGTGGCGCTGCGCCCCACCCCCTGCGCGCCCCCGGTGGTGGAGAGCCCCGCGCGGCAGCCGATGAGCGCCACCGCCGCGCCGAAGCTGGCCGACTTCACCAGCCCGTAGCGCACGTCGAAGGGCTCGAAGAAGAGGCGCACCCCCTTGAGGAACTGCGGCGTGGTGAGGTCGAGCAGCACCAGCGACGCCCCCCACCCGGAGACGAGCCCCACCAGCATGGCCGTCCCCACCACGATGGGGAACATCGCCGCCGAGGCGACCACGCGCGGCACCACGAGGTAGCTCATGGGGTCGAAGGTGAGCGTCTCCAGCGCGTCCACCTGCTCGGTCACGCGCATGGTCCCCAGCTCGGCGGCGATGTTGGCCCCCACGCGCCCCGCCAGCGCCAGCCCGGTGAGCACCGGCGCCAGCTCCAGCACCACGGTCTTCTGCACCAGCGTCCCCACGAAGTACGGCGGGACCAGGTCGCCCACCGAATAGCTGGCCAGCAGCGCCAGCACGATGCCGGTGAACAGCGCGATGAACATGCCGATGGGGAGCGACCCCACCCCCAGCGTCTCCGCATGGCGCGTGACCTCGGGGAGCCAGGCGCGCACATCGCGGAACGCGTGCCCCACCTGCCCGGTGAACCGGGCGCCGCGTCCCACGGGCTCGAAGGCCGTGCGCACGCCGCGCCCCAGCAGCGCCAGCGCGCGGGCCAGCGGATGGACGGGCGCGGTCACGGGCGTCCCACCCAGAGGGCGATGGCGCTGGCCGCCCCCAGCAGCCCCAGCCCCGCCACCGCGCGCGGCCGGTAGGCGCCGCGCCCCACCGTGGCCGCCAGCGCCAGCTTGAGCCCGGTGTTGGTGAGCACCCCCACGCCAATGGCGAACGCCGCCACGGAGACCTGCGCCCCCGTGCCGTAGCGCGCCATGGAGAGGGTGAGCGCGTCCATGTCGGTGAGCCCCAGCACCGTGGCCGAGGCCAGCACGCCGCGCGCGCCCACGTGCGCCTCCACCCAGTCGATGGCGAAGAGCACCAGCTGGAACGCCACCGTCATCTGCAACGCCGACGCCAGCGCCAGCGGGTTGTGCTCGAGCGCGCTGCGGCGCCCGGGGGCCGCGGGCGCCGCGGACGTGGCGCGCACGCGATGGTCGCGCCAGTGCGCCACCGCCACCAGCGCCACCCCGACGGCCAGCGGCGGCAGCAGCAGCGGCAGCAGCGCGCGCGCCACCGCGGGGTTGAGCAGCGCCGTCACCACCAGGAGGCGCGGCAGCAGCACCGTGCAGGCGCCCACCACCCCCGTCGCCAGCGCCTCCCCCAGCGCGGCGTCCTGCGCGGGCTCGTCGCGGCTCCGGCGGCTGAAGGTGAGGGTGACCGCCGTGGAGGAGATGACGCCCCCCAGCATGCCGGTGATGCCCAGCCCGCGGGTCTCCCCCACGGCGCGACGCGCCACGTAGCCGGCGAAGTTGAGCCCGGAGAAGAGGAGCACCACGATCCACAGCTCGCGGGGGTTGAAGCCGGCCAGGGGGCCCACCGCGCGGTTGGGGAGCACGGGGAGGATCACCAGCGCCAGCACGGCAAACTGCAGCGCGGCGCGCAGCTCGGTGGCGGCCACCCGCTGCAGCGAGCGCTGCACCGCCGACTTCTCCGCCAGCAGGAGCACCGCCAGCACCCCCGCCGCACTGGCGGCGGCACGGTGCCCCAGCCCCGCGGCAACCCCCAGCGCCACCACCAGCAGCGCCACCACCTCGGTGGTGCCGTCGGCGGTGGTCCCCGGGCGGCGCAGGGTGGCGGCGTAGGCCACGATAGGGAACAGCACCCCGGCGCCGATGAGCACCGCGCCGGCGGCGGCGTGGCCGTCGCGCAGCAGCCACCCCGCAAAGCCCCCCAGCGCCCCCAGGAAGGCGAAGGTGCGCACCCCGGCAAACCGGCCGTCCGGGCCCTCGGTGTGCCCCGACCACTCCCGTTCGACCCCCACGGCCATCCCCACGAGGGCGGCCACCAGGAGGTCGAGGGCAAGGGGGAGGGGGTCCATGGGGCAACTATATCGTGCGCCCGCGCGGATGGGAGCGGCAGTTCCCCGACATCGGTGGGAGGGGGGGGGCTTATCCGGCAAGCCGGATTGATGCATATTTACCGGATGGCCGCCGAACGGCTCCCCATCCATGACCGCCTGGCGGCGCTGGCCGACGCCACGCGCGGGCGCCTGCTGCTGGCGCTGGAGCGCGGCGAACTGACGGTGGGGGAGCTGGAGGTGGTGCTGCAGCTGCCGCAGAGCACGGTGAGCCGGCACCTGCGCATCCTGGCGGACGACGGGTGGGTGACGTCGCGGGCCGAGGGGGCCAGTCGGTGGTACGGGGTGTCCGCCGGGCTGGACGAGGGGACGGCGGCGCTGTGGCGGGTGGTGCGCGAGGCGCTGTTGCAGGCGCCGGAGTCGCGGCAGCTGGCGGCGCGGGTGGCCGCGGTGGTGGCCACGCGGCGGTCGCCGTCGCAGGCGTTCTTCGCCGAGGCGGGGGGCGAATGGGACGCGCTGCGGGACGCGATGTTCGGCCCCGCGGCGCTGTGGCAGGTGGCGCTGGGGCTGTTGGACCCGGCGTTGGTGGTGGGAGACCTGGGGTGCGGCACGGGGGCGCTGGCCGAGGCGCTGGCGCCGCACGTGGCGCGGGTGGAGGCGGTGGACGCCTCGCCGGCCATGCTGGCGGCGGCGCGGGCGCGGCTGGCCCATGTGCCCACGGTGACGGTGCGCGAGGGGACGCTGGAGGCGCTGCCCCTGGCCGACGGCGCGCTGGACGCGGCGGTGCTGCTGCTGGTGCTGCACCATGTGCCCGACCCGCCGGCGGCGCTGGCGGAGGTGGCGCGCGTGGTGCGCCCGGGGGGACGGGTGGTGCTGGGCGACATGGTGCCGCACGCGCACGAGCGGTACCGGGCGCAGATGGGGCACCAGTGGCTGGGGTTTGCCCCCGCGCAGGTGACGGGGTGGCTCGCGGACGCGGGGTTTGGCGCGGTGCGCGTGGTGCCGCTGCCGGTGGCGGCGGGGGCGACCGGGCCGGGGGTGTTCGTGGGGAGCGGGGTGCGGGCGT
>JBILED010000171.1:0-6041 GCA_044352305.1 Gemmatimonas sp. | reverse complement strand
CGCTGGGGACCCCCATCCCGCTGGCGGAGGCCGAGGCGCATGCCTTTGGCGTGTGCCTGCTCAACGACTGGTCGGCGCGCGACCTGCAGAGCTGGGAGTACCAGCCGCTGGGGCCGTTCCTGGCCAAGAGCTTTGCCACCAGCATCAGCCCCTGGGTGGTGACGCTGGAGGCGCTGGCGCCCTTCCGCGGGCCGCTGGCGCCGCGCGCCGAGGGGGACCCGGCGCCGCTCCCGTACCTCGACCACCCGGATGATCGCGCGCAGGGGGGGGTGACGCTCACCCTCCAGGTGGCGCTGCGCACCGCGGCCATGCGCGCGCAGGGGATGCCCCCGCACGTGGTGTCCGTCAGCAGCACGCAGGAGCTGTACTGGACGCTGGGGCAGATGATCACGCACCACGCCAGCAACGGGTGCAACCTGCGCCCCGGGGACCTGCTGGGGAGCGGCACCGTGTCGGGGCCCGTCCCCGAGAGCCGCGGCTGCCTGCTGGAGCGCACCTGGCGCGGCGCGGAGCCGCTGACGCTCCCCTCGGGGGAGCTGCGGCGCTTCTTGGAGGATGGCGACGAGGTGGTGCTGTCGGCGTGGGCCGAGCGCCCCGGCGCGGTGCGCATCGGGCTGGGGACGTGCACCGGGGTGGTGCAGGGGGCGCTGGCCGCGGGCTAGCGCCCGCCCCGGACCCGGGCGGCACAGGAACCCGCCCCGACCGGGGGGGCGTTGGTTCCGCGTATGGACGACCTGCTCTTCGCCCGCGCCCAGATGGCCACCAGCCTCGCCTTCCACATCGTGTTCGCGGTGGTGGGGATCGGCATGCCGCTGCTGATGGTGCTGGCCGAATGGCGGTGGCTGCGCACGGGGGAGGAGGTGCACCTCGAGCTGGCCAAGCGGTGGGCCAAGGGGACCGCCATCCTGTTCGCGGTGGGCGCCGTGTCAGGGACGGTGCTGTCGTTCGAGCTGGGGCTCCTCTGGCCCGCGTTCATGGCGCACGCGGGCGCCATCATCGGGATGCCCTTCTCCCTCGAGGGGTTCGCCTTCTTCACCGAGGCGATCTTCCTGGGGATCTACCTGTACGCGTGGCGGCTGATCCCGCCGCGCGCGCACCTGCTGGCCGGAGTGGTGGTGGCGCTCAGCGGCGCGCTCAGCGGGATCTTCGTGGTCAGCGCCAACGCGTGGATGAACGCCCCCACCGGCTTCCGGCTGGTGGACGGCGCCTTCACCGACATCGACCCCATCGCGGCGCTGTTCAACGCGGCCATGCCCGCGCAGGTGCTGCACATGACGCTGGCCGCCTACGCGGCCACCGGCTTCGGCGTGGCGGGGATCCACGCGTGGGCGCTCCGGCGGGGGACGCCGCACGCGGCGTTTCACCGCGGCGCGCTGCAGGTGGCGCTGTGGGTGGCGCTGCCGGCCGCGCTGCTGCAGCCCCTCTCCGGGGACCTCAGCGCGCGCGACGTGGCCGCCCGGCAGCCGGTCAAGCTGGCGGCGATGGAGGGGCACCTGCGCACCGGCCCCGCGCCCTTCGTGGTGGGGGGGTGGCCCGACGAGCGCACGCTGACGCATCGCGGCGCGCTGGAGATCCCCGGCGCGCTTTCCTTCCTGCTGACGGGCAACCCGGACACGGTCATCCCCGGCGTGGATGCCGTGCCCCCCGCCGACCGCCCGCCGCTGGGAATCGTGCACGCCGCCTTCCAGCTGATGGTGGCGTGCGGCTCGGCCATGGCACTGGTGGCGCTGTGGGGCGGCTGGCGGGCGTGGCGCCGTCGGCGCGGCGGCGGGGTGCCGCTCCCCGCCGATCGTCCCTTCCTGCTGGCGCTGGTGCTCACCGGACCGCTGGGGTTCGTGGCCGTGGAAGCCGGGTGGACGGTCACCGAGGTGGGGCGGCAGCCGTGGATCATTCACGGCGTCATGCGCACCGCGGAGGCAGTGACCCCCGTGCCCGGGGTGGGGGTGTCGTTCGCGCTGTTCACCCTGCTGTACCTGGGGCTGGCCGTCACCGTCACGTTCCTCCTCTGGCGGCAGATCCTCAAGACGGGGGTGACCCCCGCGCCGCTGGGGCTCACGGGGGAGTTTCCGCTCCCTCACAGCGCCGCCGCGGGCCCCGGCACCTCCTCCACCCCGTACGGTCCGTGATCGCCGACCTGCCGTGGACGCTCCCGCATGCGGTGGCGGGGACCATGGTGCTGGCGCTCAACGCCTACGTGCTGCTGGGGGGCGCCGACTTTGGCGGCGGCGTGTGGGACCTGCTGGCACGCGGCCACGACCGCGAGGCGCAGCGCGCGCTGATCGCCCGCGTCATCGGCCCCATCTGGGAGGCCAACCACGTGTGGCTCATCCTCGTGGTGGTGCTCCTCTTCACCGGCTTCCCCACCGCCTTCGCGCACCTGGCCACCGCGCTGCACCTCCCCATCACGCTGATGCTGGTGGGGGTGGTGCTGCGCGGCTCGGCGTTCACCTTCCGCAGCTACGACCGCTCCCGCGACGACGTGCAGCGCCGCTGGGGGCGGATCTTCTCGGTGGCCAGCCTTCTCACCCCGGTCATCCTGGGGGTATGCCTGGGGACGGTGGCCAGTGGGCGCGTCCCCATGGACGGCGCGCCCGCCGCCGGCTTCGTGGCGCGCTACGTCCTCCCGTGGGCGGGGTCCCCCTTCCCGTGGGCGGTGGGCGCGCTCACGCTGGTGCTCTTTGCCCACCTGGCGGCCACCTACCTCACCCTCGAGGCCCAAGGCGCGGCGCTGCGGGAGACCTTCCGCCGCCGGGCGCTCCGCTCGCAGGGCGCCCTGCTGGTGCTGTCGCTGGTCACGCTGGCGCTGGCCCGGTGGGAAGATCCCGCGCTGCTGGCCGGTCTCCTCCGCGGCCGCACGGCGCTGGCCATGCACGCCGTCACCTCGGCGGCCACGGTGGCCGTGGTGTGGGCGCTGCTGCGCCGCCGCTTCGCCGTGGCGCGCGTGGCGGCCGCAGCGCAGGCCAGCTTCCTCCTCTGGGGGTGGGCCTGGACGCAGTTCCCGCTGCTCATCCCCCCCTCCCGCACCATCACCGCGCTGGCGGCGCCGCGCGTCACCCTGCAACTGGCGCTGTGGGCGCTGGCGCTGGGGACGCTCATCCTCCTGCCGTCGTTCGTGTACCTGTTCCGCGTTTTCAAGCGTACCGGCGCCCCCTTTGACGCCACCGGCTAGCCCCCGGGTCCGGACCGGGGTTGGCGACGGCGGTGCACCCTCGCAGTATTGGGGGATGCGTCCAGACCTCATCCGGGTGGTCCTCGTGGACGACCACCAGATCGTGCGGGCCGGGCTCAAGGCGGTGCTCGCCACGGCCCGGGACATTCAGGTGGTGGGGGAGGGGAGCCACGGCCGCGATGCCCTCGCCTTGGCCGAGCGCTTCGACCCCCACGTGATCGTGATGGACCTGTCCATGCCCGAGATGGACGGCCTCACCGCCACGCGCGCGCTCTCGATGGCCGCCGCCGAGCGCCCCGCGACCGACGAGGCGCCCCCCACGCGCCGCGTGCTCGTGCTCACCATGCACACCGAGGACGAGCACCTCATGGCGCTGCTCGAGGCCGGGGCCGCCGGCTACCTCCTCAAGTCGGTCGCCGATCGCGAGCTGGTGGACGCGGTGCGCACCGTGGCGGCGGGGGACGTGTACGTGCAGTCCAGCGCCGCCCGCGCGCTCGCCCGCGGCGTCGCGCGGCGCGACGCCACGTCGCACGACCGCGCCCGCTTCGAGAAGCTCACCGACCGCGAGCAGGCGGTGCTGCGGCTGATTGCCGAAGGCTACACCGCCCCGGAAATCGGCGAGCAGCTCACCATCTCCCCGAAGACGGTGGACACCTACAAGCAGCGCATCGGCGAGAAGCTGGGGCTCGCGCACCGCCACGACTACGTGAAGTTCGCGCTGCGGCTGGGGCTCCTGCAGCAGTCGTAGCGCGCGCCGCCGGTCAAGGCGCCGGCGCATCCTCCGGCCGCGGCGCGGGCCCCAGCCCCACCGCCGCCTCCTGCGCCTCCCGCGACAGCCCCCACGCCGGGGGCGCCGGGAGCGGCACCTCCAGCAGCGCGTCCGCGGGGAGGTACCCCCCCTGCGACCGCACCGCCGCCGCCACCGCCAGCCGCAGGCGGTCCACCGTGGCCCCTCCCTGCCCGGTCAGCTCCCGGTGCACCGTGCGGAAGCGGCGCGCCGACTGGGTGCAGAACAGCTCCGCCAGCGCCACCTCGTGCCCGCACGCGCCGATCCCCCGCTCGCCGATGAGCTGCTGCGTGCGCGCCAGCGTGCACGCCCGCGCGTACAGCTCCATGGCCAGGTCGGCCAGCCGCTCCACCACCAGCTGCCGGTGCACCACCTCGCGGCGGTGCGTCATCACCGCGTCCGCCGCCGCGGCCGCCAGCTCCGCCGCCTGCCGCTCGAACGCCTCGCCGTGCGGGCGCAGCACCGGGTGCAGCGGCACCTCCAGCCCCGCCCGCTGCCCCAGCGCCGACGCCACCCGCTCGGCCGCGTAGCCGGTGAGCGTCCCCAGGTGCTGCAGCGGACGCCGCAGCGCCGTGGCCAGCTCCTGCAGCTCCGCCGCGGGCCCCTGCACGCCGTTGAGCCCCACGAACAGCCGCAGCACCTCGTTGGCCCCCTCGAAGATCCGCTGGATGCGCGCGTCGCGCAGGTAGCGCTCGTACGGCCACGGCTGCACGTAGCCCCGCCCGCCGGCCAGCTGCACCAGCTCGTCGGCGGTGCGCCACGCCATCTCGCTGGCAAACACCTTGGCGCACGCCGCCTCCAGCGACGCGTCCACCGCCGGGTTCTCCAGCGCCGACGCCAGCGCCCCCACCATCGCGTCGGTCGCGTACGTCTCCGCCGCGATCGTCGCCATCTTCCTCTGCGTCACCTCGAACGACGCCAGCGGCGCCCCGAACTGCACCCGCGCCTCGGCGTAGCGCGTGAATTCCCCCAGCAGCCGCTTCCCCGCCGCCGCGCACCCCGCCGCCAGCGACAGCCGCCCCGCGTTGAGCGCGTGCACGGCCACGCGGAACCCCTTCCCCACCTCCCCCAGCACGTGGTCGTCCGGCACCAGCATCCGGTCGAACACCAGCTCGGCCTGCGTGGACCCGCGGATCCCCAGCTTGCGGATCGTCCCCGCCACCTGGAAGCCGGGAAAGTCGGGGCGGATCACGAACGCCGTGGGGCGCAGCACCGTGGCGCCGTCCCGCTCCACCGGCGTCTGCGCAAAGGTCACCAGCACCCCCGCGCGGTGCCCGTTGCCGATCCAGTGCTTGCGCCCGGTCAGCAGCCACCCGCGCCCTTCGGGATCGCGCTCGGCGCGCGTGACGATGTTGGCGGCATCCGACCCCGTCTCCGGCTCGGTCAGCGCGTAGGCCCCCAGCGTCTCGCCGCGCGCCAGCGCCGGCAGGTAGCGCTGCTTGAGCGCTTCGGAGCCGTACAGCACGATCGCCTTGCCGCCCAGCCCGCAGTGCACCCCCACCAGCACCGCCAGCGAGGGGTCCACCGCCGCCACCGCCCCGAACACCCGCGCGTACCCCGTGGCCGACAGCCCCAGCCCGCCGTACGCGCGCGGGATGCTGATTCCCAGCAGCCCCGCCTCGGCAAAGGCGCGGATCGCCGCCTCGTCCACCTGCTCCTGCTCGTCAAAGCGCCGCGAGTCGACCACCCCCGACGCCGCCATCGCGTTGAGCGCCGCGCACAGCCGCCGCACCGTCTCCGCCTCCTCCGGGTCCCGACGGTCCAGCGGCGGCGGGTACGGGAACAGGAGGTCGGTGGCGATCTGTCCGGCAAAGAGCTGGCGCAGGAACGACGGGGCGGCGGCGGAGGACATGGGGGGTCAGGGAGGCGGCGGGGAGGCGCGGGGCGGGGCGCCGGCCGGCGGCAGCGCCACGGTGATGCGGACACGGGACGGTCGACCCTGGTTCCGGCCGTTTGCGTCCACCACCTGCAGGGTAAACCGGGCCGTCCCCACCGCCAGCCCCCGGACATCCACCCGATCCGACGCGGCGTTGGCCACCCCGTCGGCGATGTTCGGGAAGTCCGACGTCACCAGCACGGCCCGCC
>JBILED010000199.1:0-5258 GCA_044352305.1 Gemmatimonas sp. | reverse complement strand
GCAGCGTGATCGCAAAGGCCGTGACCAGCCCCCGCACCACGGTGAACGCCGTGTCCGCCACCACGATGGTGTCCACCGGCGTCGGCAGGATCACCAACTGCGCCGTGCCCGCGCGCCCCTCCACGGTTGCCCCGATGGCCACCGTCCCCGACGCCAGCGCCCGCGCCACCCCGGCGGCCGACACGCTGGCGCGCGCGGGGTCGCTGGAGGTCCATTCCACCACCCGGTCGGTCACCTCCGTCCCCACCGAATCGGTGACCGTGGCGCGGAACGCCTGCTGCTGGTTTTCGAACACCGTGGCCTGCAGCGGCGTCACGGTCACCCCCCCCACGGGGATGCGCGTCACCGCCAGCGCCACCGTGTCCGCCACGCCTTCGGCGGTCGCCACGATCCGCGCCGTCCCCAGCGACAGCCCCGTCACGATCCCCGCCGCCGTCACCGTCGCGACCGTGGGCGTGGGGGTGGACCAGGTGACCACGCGCCCAGGCGGGATCGCCCCCTGCACGCTGTCCAGCAGCGTCACGCTGAAGCCCCGCGGGATGCCGATGCGCAGCGCGCCCGTGCGCGGCGTGATCACCACCTGCGCGATGCGCGGATCCACCGCCGTCACCGCCGCCTCGCAGGTGACCGATGGATACTCGGCGGAGGCGGCGCGGATGCGCGCCGTGCCGGCGCGCCGCGTGGCCACCAGTCCGCTGGCGGACACCGTGGCCACCGTTTCGTTGTCGCTGCTCCAGACAATCGCCCGGCCGGTGGCCGGCAGCACCCCCCCCGCCGTGTCGCGCAGCGTGAGCACCGGCTGCACGCTCTCCCCCACCGTCAGCCGCACCGCCGACGGGGCCAGCGCGCAGCTGCCAATGGGGATCTCGGTCACGGTCACCGTGGCGCGCCCCACCGTCTGGTTGCTCTCGGCGGTGATCTCCGCCTGCCCCGCGGCCACGGCCGTCACCAGCCCCGTCTGGTCCACGCTGGCCACCGCGCTGTTGCTGCTGGCCCACTGGAAGGTGCGTCCCGCGATCACCACCCCCTGCGCGTTGCGCGCGGTGGCGGTGAGTCGCCGCGTGTTCGTGCGGCGCAAGGTGACCGGGCCCGGGGTCACGGCCACCGTTGCCGCCACTTCGGGGGTCACGGTGACCGTGGCGCTCCCGGTCTTGCCGTTGGTCACCGCCGACACGGTGGCGCTCCCCACCCCCACCCCGATGACCTGCCCTTCGGCGGTCACCGTGGCCACGGTGCTGTTGCTGGAGCTGTAGTTGAGGCGCCGATCCCGGATGGAGTTGCCGGCACAGTCGAAGGCGGTGCCCACCAGCGCGGCGGTGCCGTTGATGGGGATCGTCAACGTGGCCGGCGCCACGGTCACGGAGCACGCCTCGGGGGGCTTGAGGTCGAGGCACCCGCCCAGCAGGGCGGTGGTCGCCACGGCGGCAAGCATCCGCCGGGCGGCGGGGAGGCGGTGGCGCGGCTGGGTCCGGGACTCGGCGGTCATGGCACGGGAGAGGCGTGAATGGGCGGCCACAGGCGCAGCCGTCCGACTCACGTTGGACGCCCGGCGCGGAGCGGCGGCAACAGGAGGCAAGATCGGTTCCGTTCGGTCGTGGCTATCATTCCTGCCATGGCTGCCGAGCGCCTTTCGCCCCGCGGGAACGCCCCGGATGCGGTCTCCCCCGAAGGAAAGCCCCCCGACGCGCCCGGCCGCACGGGCGCCCCGTGGCGCCAGGCGCTGCTGTGGGTGGCGGGGGCGGCGTTGTGCCGGGCGTTGCTGGCGGCGCTGGTCCCCCTCTTCCCGGACGAGGCGTACTACTGGGAGTGGTCGCGACGGCTGGCCCCGGGGTATTTCGACCACCCCCCGGGCATTGCGCTGCTGCTGGCCGCCAGCGGTGCGCTGCTGGGGGACTCCGTGTTGGCGGTGCGCAGCGCGCCGGCGGTGGCCGCCCTGATCACGCACCTAGGGGCGGTGGCGTTGGCGTGGCTGCTGGCGGGGCGGGGGGAGGGCGGGGCGGTCGCGGCCCGCCGCGCGGCGGTGCTGGTGGCCGTCCTGCCGCTGGCCACGCTGGGGTTGGTGCTGGCCACCCCCGATGCCCCGCTCTTTGCCGCCACGGCGCTGGCCATGGTGGGGGTGGAACGGGCGCTGGCGGCGCCGCCGCGCTCGGCGCGGGCGCTTTGGTGGTGGGGGGCAACGGGCGTGGCGCTGGGTGGGGCCTTTGTCGCCAAGTACATGGCGGTCCTCCTCCCCGCGGGGCTGGTGCTGGCGTGCCTGGTGCACCCGGCGCTGCGCCGCCGCTTCGCCGAGCCGGGGCCATGGGTGGCATCGGCGGTGGCGCTGGCGCTGTTTGCCCCGGTGGTGTGGTGGAACGCCACGCACGACTGGGTCTCCTTCCGCTTCCAGCTGGGGCACGGCTTCTCGGGCACGCCGCGGGGCACGCCGCTGGGGCGCGAGCTGGAGCTGCTGGGCGGCCAGGCCGGCTTGGCCTCGCCCCTCCTGTTCGCCTTGCTGGCCGTGGCCGTGGGGAGCGCTCTGCGCACGGGATGGCGGTCGCGCCACACGGACACGCCAACGGCACCGGCGGTACGCCGCTTTGCGCTGGCCATGGTGGCGGTGGTGCCGCTGGCGTTCTTTGCCGTGAGCGCCTGGCGCCGGTCTCCCGAGGCCAACTGGCCGGCCATGCTGTACCCGGCGGCCATGGCGCTGCTGGCCACCACCACCGCGCCGTGGGCCACGGGGCCGTGGTGGCGTGCCGGTGTGGCGCTGGCTGCCGGGCTCACGGGGGTGGCCATGGCGCAGGCGTGGCGCCCGCTGTTGCCGGTGGCGCCCCCCCGCGACCCGATTGCCCGGGCGCACGGCTGGTCGACGCTGGCCGAGGCCGTGCAGGCGGCGCGCCGCGCGGCAGTCCCATCGGGCGCGCCGTGGCCGGCGGTGGCTGCCAACCGCTATCAGGAGGCCGCCGTGCTGGCGTTCCTGCTCCCCGACCGGCCGCGCGTGCTCGCACTCAACCTGCAGAGCCGCCCCAACCAGTACGACCTGTGGCCGGGAGGCGACCAGGTGGTGCGTGTCGGCGACGGGCTGGTGGCCGTGTTCCAGGCCACGGCGCGCGAGGACTCGCTCGCGCGCGCCGTGGGGGACGCCTTTGGCGAGGCGCGGCCGGTGGCCACCGTGTCGCTGCGGCGCGCGGCGGGGGAGGTCACCACGCGGCGCGTGTGGCTGTTCACCGATCGCCGGGGCGTGTGGCCGCGCTCGGCATCGGCCTCAGCCACGGGCCGCACCACCGCCCCGTCCGAAGGTGCTCCGCCGTGAGCGCCGCCCCGGTGTGGTCGATGACGGTGGCGCTGGCGGTGGCGGCCGGCGGGGCGGCCGGATCGGTGCTGCGCTACCTGGTGGGGGTGTGGGTGCCGCGCCCCAACCCCGGCGACTTCCCTGTGGCCACGCTGGCCATCAATGTGGTGGGGTCGCTGCTGCTGGCTTGGCTGCTGCGGCGCTTTGCGCTGGAGCCGGCGGGACCGGCGGTGCGCGCTGCGCTCACGGTGGGGCTGTGCGGCGGCTTCACCACCTTCTCCGCCTTCAGCGTGGAGGTGGTCACGCTGCTGCAGGCGGGGCGCCCCGGACGCGCCGCGGTGTACGTGCTGGCCAGCGTGGTGGCGGGCGTGGCAGCCGCGTGGACCGCGCTGCGATGACGGCGCGGGCGTCCGCCGCGTTGACCGCCGCGTTGACCGCCGCGTTGACCGCCGCGTTGACCGCCGCGTTGACCGCCGCGTTGACCGCCGCGTTGACCGCCGCGTGGTGAGCGGCTGGTGCCCTGATCCCTCCAATCCCGTCTGTCATGCCCGCTGAAACCGCCCCCCCCGCACTGGCCGCCGATCTGACCGCCTGGCTGGACGCCCACGACGACGCCGCGCTGGCCGAGTTGGACGCCTTCCTGCGCATCCCCTCGGTGTCGGCGCGGCAGGAACACGCGGACGACTGCGCGGCGGCGGCGCGCTTCGTGGCGGACCGTCTGGAGCGGCTGGGGTTTGCCACCACGGTGGAGCCCACCCCGGGGCACCCCATCGTGGTGGGAGAATGGCGCCACGCCCCCGCAGGCGCCCCCACGCTGCTGGTGTACGGGCACTACGACGTGCAGCCCGCCGAGCCGCTGGAGCTGTGGACCTCGCCCCCCTTCGAGCCCACCGTGCGCGACGGCCGGCTGTACGCGCGCGGCAGCGTGGACGACAAGGGGCAGCTGCACCTGCACCTGCGTGCGCTGGCGGCGCACCTGGCGGTGCGCGGCACGCTGCCGGTGAACGTGGTGGTCGTGGCCGAGGGGGAGGAGGAGGTGGGGAGCGCCAACCTGGCGCCGTTCATCGAGCGGGCGCGCGCACGGCTAGCGTGCGACGCGGTGGTGATCTCCGACTCCACCATGTTCGCGCCCGGCATCCCCAGCCTGCTCTCCTCGCTGCGCGGGCTGGCCTACGTGCAGCTGGAGGCGCGCGGCCCCGCGGGCGACCTCCACTCGGGGATGTACGGCGGCGCGGTGGTGAACCCGGCGATGGCGCTGGCGCGCATCCTGGCCACGTTCCATGACGCCGAGGGGCGCGTGGCCATCCCGGGGTTCTACGACGCCGTGCGCCCCTTCCCCGACGCGGTGCGCGCGCAGATGCGCACGCTGCCGCACGACGACGCCGAGCTGATGCGCGAGGTGGGGGTGACGGCGCTGGGCGGGGAGCCGGGGTTCACGACGCTGGAGCGGCTGTGGACGCGTCCCACCTGCGAGGTGAACGGGCTGCTGGCCGGCTACACGGGGGAGGGGGCCAAGACGGTGTTGCCGGCCACGGCGATGGCCAAGGTGAGCTGCCGGCTGGTCCCCGACCAGGACCCCGACGCCATCGTGGCGCTGCTGCGCGCGCAGGTGGCGCGCATGACGCCTCCCGGGGTGACGGTGGAGGTGACGGCGCTGCATGGCGGGCGGCCGTGGCGCGCCGAGCTGCGCGGGGCGGTGATTGACGCGGGGCGTCGGGCGCTGCGGGCGGCGTTCGGGCGCGAGCCGGTGATCACCGGCGAGGGGGGGAGCATTCCCGTGGTGGGGGACTTCGAGCGCCTGCTGGGGGCGCCGGTGCTGCTGATGGGCTTCGGGCTGCCCGGGGAAAACGCGCACGCGCCCGACGAGTGGATCAGCGTGGACAACTACCGGCGGGGGATGCGGGCGGCGGCCGCGCTGCTGGACGAGTACGCGGCGGCGCACGCGGCGGTCGACACGGCCTCGCCCCCCGCCGCCTAGCCGCGCGCG
>JBILED010000289.1:0-3210 GCA_044352305.1 Gemmatimonas sp. | reverse complement strand
AACATCGGTCCGGCGTTGCAGCTGAAGGATGCGGAGCAGGCCGATCCCTTGCCGCGGGTAGTGCAGTTCGGTGCAGCGGGGGAGCTGCCCCTCGCCGCGCTCATGGCAGCAGGCGCCTCCCTCGAGCTCAGTGGTGACCTGCACTTTGCCGAAGCCCTCGGTGGGACTGCCGTTGGGATCGGGGCGGTCCTGGGCTATCGCAAGGAGCTGTTCCTGCGGGCGGGCTACAAGGTGCAGGAAGGCGATGCGCGGGGCCCGTCGTTCGGCATCGGGTATCGGCGCGGTGGATTCTCCGTGGACTTTGCGCGCCGACTTGGCGGTTTGTCGGCCCAACTGGGCGAGCCCCCGACCTTCGTGTCGTTGCGCGCCCGGTTCTGATGGTCGCCTCCCCACCGCCTCCTGCCCATCTGACCGGATCCCGGCCCTGGACTGCCGGGGACGGCGTGTGGCGCCCCCGTGGCAAACCGCATTGCCGGCTGTCGGCCGTGGTGGCCGTGGTGTGGTGCATGGTGGCCGTCCCGTTGCGCGGACAGGCGGTCATGGCCGGCTCACGTGCACAGGCGGGTCCGGTGGAGTCCCCCGCCGCGCTGAACAGGCAGGGTGCGCCCCCCCCCGGGGGGGCGTGGCCCGTGTCGGGTGCCCAACGCGCGATGAATGCCGCCTTCGCCGAGTTGGCCGACTCGGCCAGGATCGCGCGGGCGCCATGGTGGGCGCCTGTGGCCTCCGCCCTGCTCCCGGGAGCCGGACAGTTTGCCTTGGGCCAGCAGCGCAGCGTGGGCTACGTGGTGGCTGAGGCGTATCTGCTGCTGCAGGCACTGGGCGCTCGGCGCGATGGCCACCGGCAGCGTGATGCGTACCGTGAGCTCGCGGCGTCCGTGGCGCGTCGCCGCTTCGGGGAGCCGCTGCCTATCGGGACGTGGGACTACTACGAGTCGATGGAGAAGTTCCTGGAAAGCGGGGGGTACGACCGCATTCCCGGGGGCGCGGTGGACCCGGAGCTGGATGAGTCCACCTTCAACGGGGCGCGTTGGTTGCTGGCTCGGCAGATCTACTGGCGCGATCCTCGAGAGGCGCCTCCCCTGGCGTCGCAGGAATACCAGCGGGCACTGGCCTTCTATCAAGCCCGGGCGGTGCGCGAAGGCTTCCAGTGGAGTTGGCGCGACGCCCAGTTGGAGCAGGACCTGTATCGCCAAACCATTGCCGAGGCCAATCGCAGCTACCAACGGGCGGTGACCCTGACCGGGGTGGTCTGGATGAACCATCTGGCCAGCCTGATCGATGCCTATGTGTCGTGGCGCATCCGACGATTCGGGGGGGCCGGGGTGGCCGGCCTCACCGTGGAATCGGTCCGGATCCAGGCCCTGCCACAGCCCCCCCACCTTGGCGGGGGGCTGGTGTTCGGTGGGTACCTGCGTCTGGTGCCGGGGCAGGGGGGGCGGTGACGCCGCGATCGGCGGCCGTCCCTCGGCGTGACCGTGGGCTGTTGACCGAGATGACCGTGGCACTGGTCGGCGACCGGAGGCCCCTGCCGAGATGGCTGTCCGCGTGGTGGACCGCGGTCGGAGTTCGAGGTGAGTACTTCGATCCGGGCGAGCCGGTGCTTGCCGCCCTGCTGGTGTCCCGTCCTCGCGCCGTGGTGCTCGACGCTCGTGACGCCGACGCGGTGGACGCGGAGAGGGCGGGGATGCTGGCGGTCTGTGCCGCCATCAAGGCGCAGCCCTTCACGGCATTGATCCCCGTGGTCATGCTGGTCCGCCCCGCGATGGCGGCTGCGGCGCTGGCCGCTGGGGCCGATGAGGTGCTGTCCACGGCGTTGCGCCGAGAAGAGGCCGTGGCCCGCCTTGATGCGATGCTCCGCCGGAGTGAGCGGGACACGGATGTGCACCCCTCGTCGCGACTGGTGGGGACCCGGGCCATTGCGGCCGAGCTGGAGCGTCGTGTCCATGACGGGCACCCGTTTGCCGCGGGATACGTGGACCTGGATCACTTCAAGGAGTTCAACGATCGCTACGGATACCACCAGGGGGATCGCGTCATCCGGTTGGTGGCCCGGATCCTTCATGACGCGGTCGTTGGGGTGTGCGGCGCAGACGGGTTCGTTGGGCATATCGGCGGGGACGATTTCCTGTTCGTCATCCCGCTGACGGCGCTGGCCACGGTGGCGGACACCGTGGTCGAGGTCTTTGACGCGCTGATCCCGTGGCAGTATTCCGATCAGGACCGTCGGGTGGGATATTTCCTCGGCAAGGATCGGCGCGGGCAGTTGCACCGCATCCCGGTGATGACCCTGTCGATCGGGGTCGTCACCAATCAGCATCGGCGCTTCACCCGGGGACATGAGGTCAGCGAGTTGGCGACGGAAATGAAGGGATACGCGAAGACGTTGCCGGGGTCGGTGTGGGCGCTGGACCGCCGGCGCGAGGGGGTGTCATGACGGTCACCTGTCCCGAGTGCCGCTCCGTGTTTCGGGTGGATCCGGCAAAGGTGCCGGTCTCCGGGGTGCGGGCCCGGTGCGCCGTCTGCGGGGGCATCATCGCCATCGCCGGTGGCACCCTTCCGGTAACCGTGGCGCACGAGGCTTCCATCGGCGCTCGGGCCGCGACGTCGAGTCTCGCCGGTGGGAGTAGTCGGGGGGTGGGGGCGTTCGACGCGGCAGCGGGGGCACCCCTGGCCGGGTCCGTTGCCGCGACCCCCGCGGTGCTGCCGGTGGCGGCGGCGCCCAGTCCTGTTCCGCCCGTTCCCGCGCCGCCCGTGACCGCGCCGCCCGTGACTGCGCCGCCCGTGGTCGTGCCACCTTCGGTGGTGCCACCTGCGGTCGTGCCACCTGCGGTGGTGCCGAGGCAGCCGACGCCGGCCTACACGGACATCCCGGTGGCGTTTCCGGTGTTCGGACGCACCCACGCCACACCGGCCTCCGTCCCGACGGTCTCTGCTGCGGGTGCGGTGATGTCACCGGAGGTGCCCCCCGCGCCCTCGTGGGAGGCCCCCCCCGGTCCGCCCGCGGTCGCGGCGGTGGTCAGTGCCCCATCAACGTTGCCGGGGAGCGGGGCGCGCGTTTCGATCAACCCCTTTCTGCGCGCCGATCCCGACACGCGGGCGCGCCGGTTGGCCCGGGCGCTCGTGTCCGATCTGGTGGCGTACCATCCGTTGAAGCGCGAGGAAGGGGTGCGGGAGGGGACATTGCGCCAGCTGTTTCGTGACGACATCCGC
>JBILED010000019.1:0-27533 GCA_044352305.1 Gemmatimonas sp. | reverse complement strand
GCGACGATCTTGGAGACGTCCACCTTGGCGATGGCGTTCCCCAGCTCGCGGGTGAGCTGCTGGCCGGTGGCGGTGGTGACCATCGCCTCCAGCTGGTAGGGCGCCTTGGTGAGGGTGAAGTCGGCGGTGGCGGCGTCGTTCGCCCGGACCGTGGCCGGCGCCAGCGCCGACTGGTAGCCGATGCGGATGACGCGCAGCTGGTACGCCCCCGGCGCGACGCGCGCGATGGTGTACCGGCCGTCGGGGCCGGTCATGGCGCCGAAGTTGGTCCCCTCGATGCGGACTTGCGCCCCTTCGAGTGGCGCCCCGCCGGCCTTGTCGGTGACGCGTCCCGTGATCCGGCCGGCCGCCTGCGCCGACAGGTCACCCGCGATGACCGCGAGCGCCAGCAGCGCGGGCAGTCGCCGTGCGAACAGCCCAACCATAACGTCCTCCTGGGAAGTGGTCGCCAGCCTCGGCGGATCGATATCCGTATGCAGGCCGGTATACAGTACGGCTCGCCCCGCCACCCCGCAATAACGTTGAGGCCCGGAATTCGTCCCCTTCGCCCCCGGATGGATGCCCCCCAGACCGCCTCTTCGCCTCTCTTATTGAATATCGTTTCCCATCTCCCCCCCACCCGCCCCCGGGTACCGCAGCCGCAACGCCGCGATGTCCCGCTCCCCCAACCCCTCGGCGATCGCCTCCCGCAGCATCCCCGCCGCGTGCGCCAGCACCGGCAGCGCCACGCCATGCGCCGCCCCCGCCGCCAGCGTGATCCCCAGATCCTTCGTGTACAGCTGCAGCGGCGCGCCGGCCACGTAGTCCCCCGCCTGCACCCGCGCCAGCGTGCGCTCCAGCATCCGCGACTGCCCGAAGCTGGCGCGCAGCACCTCCCCCAGCGCCTCCAGCGACACCCCCAGCGCCTCCGCCAGCGCCAGCGCCTCCGCCGCCGCCGCGCCGTGCACGAACGTCAGCAGCTGGTTCACCAGCTTGGCGTGCGTGCCGCTCCCCACCGGCCCCAGATGCCGCACCACCTGGCCACACGCCGACAGCAGCGGCAGGGCGCGCGCGTACCCCGCCGCGCTCCCCCCCACCATGATGGCCAGCGTCCCCCGGGCGGCCCCCTCGGGGCCGCCGCTCACCGGGGCGTCCAGGAAATCCATGCCGCGCGCCTCCGCCTCGGCCCCCAGCCGCACCGCCAACGCCGGCGTGATGGTGGCATGGTCCATCCACAGCGTCCCGGCGCGCGCGTGCGCCGCCACGCCGCCCTCCCCCAGGAACACCGCCTCGCTGGCCGCCACGGTGTTGAGGCACGCCACCACCACGTCGCACCGCGCCGCCAGCGCCGCCACCGACGGGGCCAGCTCGGCCCCCGCTTCCGCCAGCGAGGCCGCACGCGACGCGGTGCGCGTGAACACCACCAGCGGGAACCCCGCGCGCAGCAGGTTGTGCGCCATGGGGAGCCCCATCGCCCCCGTGCCGATGAACCCCACCACGGGACGCGACCCCGCCGCCCCGTCAGCCATCGGCGCCTCAGCCATCGGTCACGCACCCCAGCGACGCCGACGACACCGCCCGGATGTACTTGCGCAGCACGCCCTGCGTCGCCGCCGCCGGCGGCGGCGCCCACGCCGCCCGGCGCGCCGCCAGCACGTCGTCGGGCAGCTGCACCGCCAGCGTGCGCGCCACCGCGTCGATGGTGACCACGTCGCCGTCCTCCACCAGCGCCAGCGGCCCCCCGACCTGCGCCTCGGGGGTGATGTGCCCCACCACGAAGCCGTGCGTGGCCCCCGAGAAGCGCCCGTCAGTGATGAGCGCCACGTCGTTCCCCAGCCCCGCCCCCATGATGGCGCCGGTGATCTTCAGCATCTCCGGCATCCCGGGCCCCCCGGTGGGCCCCTCGTAGCGGATCACCACCACGTCGCCGGGACGCACCGCCTGCCGCTCCAGCGCCTCCAGCGCCGCCTCCTCGCGCGCAAAGCAGCGCGCCGGCCCCGAGAACCGCTCCCCCTCCTTGCCGGTGATCTTCGCCACCGCCCCCTCGGGCGCCAGGTTCCCCCGCAGGATCTGCAGGTGCCCCGTGGCCTTGATCGGCCGCGACACCGGACGCACCACCTCCTGCCCCTCCGCCAGCCCCGGCAGCTCGGCCAGGTTCTCCGCCACCGTCCGCCCGGTCACCGTGAGGCAGTCGCCGTCCAGCAGCCCCTCCGCCAGCAGGTACTGCATCACCGCCGGCGTCCCCCCCACGCGGTCCAGGTCCTCCATCAGGAACCGCCCGCTGGGCTTGAGGTCGGCCAGGAACGGCACCCGGTCGCTCACCGCCTGCACGTCGTCCAGCGTGAGCGTCACCCCCGCCGCGTGCGCGATGGCGATCAGGTGCAGCACCGCGTTCGTCGAGCCCCCCAGCGCCATCGTCACCACCATGGCGTTCTCCAGGCTGCGCCGCGTGATCACCTGCCGCGGCGTGATGCCCCGCGCCAGCAGCGTGCGCACCGCGTGCCCCGCGCGCACGCACTCCTCGCGCTTGCGCGGGTCGGTGGCGGGGATCGACGCGCTGTACGGCAGGGCCATCCCCATCGCCTCGGCCGCGCTGGCCATCGTGTTGGCGGTGTACATCCCCCCGCACGCCCCCGCCCCCGGACACGCGTGGCGCACCACGCCGCGCATCGACGCCTCGCTGCGCGTCCCTGCCAGGAACTCCCCGTAGCTCTGGAACACCGACGCGATGTCCAGCCGCTCCCCCGCGTGGTGCCCGGCGCGGATCGTGCCGCCAAACACCATCAGCCCGGGACGGTCCAGCCGCGCCAGCGCCATCAGCGACCCGGGCATGTTCTTGTCGCACCCGGCGATGGTGATGAGGCCGTCGTACCACTGCGCCCCCATCACCGTCTCAATGGAGTCGGCGATGAGGTCGCGCGAGGGGAGCGAGTAGCTCATCCCCGCCGTGCCCATGGAGATGCCGTCGCTCACGCCGATGGTGTTGAAGCGCATCCCCACCATCCCGGCCGCCACCACCCCCTCCTTGGCGGCGTCCCCCAGCGTCCCCAGGTGCATGTTGCAGGGGTTCCCCTCCCACCACATGGAGGCGATCCCCACCTGCGGCAGCGCCAGCTGCGCCTCGGTCAGGCCGGTGGCCAGGAGCATGGCCTGCGACCCCACCTGCGAACGGTCCTGCGTGAGACGGGCGGAATGGCGGTTGAGCGACACCTGGGATCCCCGGAAGGGCGTGGGATGGGGCGGCGCCGGGCGGTGCCGCCCGGTGCGGCAGTCACCCCAATCTGCATGCGCCGCCCCCTCACTGCATTTTGTAGCCGCCGCCGCAGGTCACCACCTCGCCGGTGATGTAGTCGGACTCGGGGAGGCAGAAGAGGTACACCGCCCCCGCCGCCTCCTCCACCGTCCCCGGCCTCCCCAGCGGGATGATCTGCGCCAGCCGCTGGAACGCCTCCGCGGGCAGCCCCACCGGGATCTCGCGCCCCTCGATGGTGATGGTGGCCCCCTTGGCGGGGGCCGAGGTGAGCCGCGTCTCGATGACCCCGAAGGCCACCGCGTTCACCGTGACCTGGTAGCGCCCCCACTCCTTCGCCATCGCGCGCGTGAGCCCGATGATGCCGGCCTTCGCCGACGAGTAATTGGCCTGTCCCGCGTTGCCGTTGGTCCCCGACACCGAGGAGATGTTCACCACCTTGCGGACCACCGGTGTCCCCGCCTCCGCGTCACGCTTCGCCTGCGCGCGGATCACCTCGCTGGCGGCGCGCAGGATGCGGAAGGGGGCCTTGAGGTGGACGTCGAGGATGGCGTCCCACTGCTGGTCGGTCATCTTCTGGATGACGCTGTCCCAGGTGAAGCCGGCGTTGTTGATGATGAGGTCCACCCCGCCGAACCGCTCCACCGCCGCCTGCACGAACCGCTCGGGGAACCCCTCCGCCACCACGCTGCCCGGGACGGCCACCGCCTCCCCGCCGCGCGCGCGGATCGCCGCCGCGGTGGCCTCCGCCGGCTCGGCGTCGAGGTCGTTGACCACGAGGCGCGCCCCCTCGCTGGCCAGCTTGAAGGCGATGGCCTGGCCGATGCCGCGCCCGGCCCCGGTGATGATGGCGGTCTTGCCCTGGAGCTTCTGCATGGTGGTCGAGGTCGTCCGGTGGTGGCGGCCCGCGCTCAGCGGGCCTCGTAGAGGGTGATGACGCAGGCGCCGCCCAGCCCGAGGTTGTGCTGCAGGGCGATGCGCGCCCCGGGGACCTGCCGGGCGCCCGCGTCGCCCCGCAGCTGCCAGGTGAGCTCGGTGCACTGGGCCAGCCCGGTGGCCCCCAGCGGGTGCCCCTTGGACAGCAGCCCCCCCGACGGGTTGGTCACCACGCGGCCGCCGTGGGTGTTGTCCCCCTCGACGATGAAGCGCTCGGCCGTCCCCTCGGGGGTGAGCCCCAGCGCCTCGTAGGCAATGAGCTCGTTGGCGGTGAAGCAGTCGTGCAACTCCACCACGTCCACGTCCTCCGGGCCGACGCCGGCCAGCTCGTAGGCGCGCCGCGCGGCGCCGCGGGCCATGTCATAGCCGACGGCCCGCATCATGTCGCCCGGGTCGAAGGTGCCGGGGAGGTCGGTGGCCATGACCTGCGCGGCGATCCGCACCCGGCGGTCCAGCCCGTGCCGCCGGGCGAACGCGTCGGAGCAGAGCACCGCCGCCGCCGCGCCGCAGGTGGGGGGGCAGCACTGGAGCCGCGTGAGCGGCGCATTCACGGCTTGGGAGGCCAGCACCTCCGCCTCGGTGACCGGTGCGCGGAACAGCGCGAAGGGGTTGGCGGCCGCGTGGCGCCGCGCCTTCACCGCCACCTTGGCGAAGGTGGCCGGGTGGATGCCGTAACGGCGCATGTACTCGCGGCCGGCCCCCGCGAAATACTGCGGCGCGATGGGGGCCGTCGCGTCGATGCCGTCCGTGCGCTCCAGCGCGCCGCGCACCAGCTCCGTGGGGATGGGACGGTCCTGGAACACCTTCAGCAGCGGGCCCGGCATCATCTGCTCGAACCCCACCGCCAGCGCGCACTCCGCCGCCCCGCTGGCCACCGCCTGACGCGCCAGGTACAGCGCCGTGGACCCGGTGGCGCAGTTGTTGTTCACGTTCACGATGGGGATCCCCGTGAGCCCCACCTCGTACAGCGCCCGCTGCCCCGCGCAGCTGTCGCCGTATACGTAGCCGACGTACGCCTGCTGCACCTCGGCGTACGCCACCTCCGCGTCCCCCAGCGCCTCGCGCGCCGCCTGCGAGGCCATGTCCGTGTACGGGGGGCTCTTCCCCGGCTTGGCGAAGGGGACCATCCCCACGCCGGCCACCACCACGGTCTCCATCAGGCGCCCCCGGGCGCAAAGGTGAGGTCGATCACCGCACGGCCGGCGATCTTCACCGCGCCGTCGGCATTGGCCAGCTGCACGGCCACCGTGAGGCGACCGGCGTCGTCGACCGCCTCGACCACGCCGGTGGCGGTGAGCGCCTCCCCGGGCCAGGTGATGGCCTGGAAGCGCACGCGAAATTCGTGCAGGCACTCCTGCGGCGCCCACCCCGTGAGGAGCCGCGCCAGGTACGCGGCCCCCAGCATCCCGTGCATGAACACGTCGGGGTGCCCCGCCGCACGCGCGAAGTCGCTGTCGATGTGCAGCGGGATGTGGTCCCCCGACCCCCCGGCGTACAGCGCCAGCGTGGCGCGCGACAGCGGCGGAAGCGCCAGCGGCGGAAGCGCCTCTCCCACCGCCGGGAGACGGCGCGGCGCGCCGGGGCCAGTCATGGCCCCCCCCGCCGCTGCACCATCACCTGCCGCCCGCTGGCCACCAGCAACCCGCTGGCCGCCATCCGGACCTCGCTCTCCAGCACCACGAACCGCAGCGCGCCCCCCTTCTTCTCGTAGGCGTCCGCCACGCGGCGCGTGACGCGCACCCGGTCCCCGGCGCACAGCAGGGCGTGGAAGGTGAACTGCTGCTCCGCGTGCAGCACCTGCGCGATGGGAATCCCGATGTCGGCGAGGTACCCCGCCCCCACGGGACTGTCGGCCAGCAGGCAGAAGGCGAAGGTGGGAGGCGCCACGAGGGAGCGGTAGCCCGCCGCGCGCGCCGCCTCCACGCTGGTGTGGATGGGACGCGTCTCCCCGATGGCCTTGGCCAGCAGGCGCAGGCGCCCCGCCTCCACCTCCACCTCGAAGGCGGGCCACGCGTGCCCCACCGCCGGATCCGCGACCGGGGCGGCGCTCACGCCGCGTGATGGTTGAGGAGCGCGCGGCTCCACCCCAGCCCCGCCGCCGTGCTCGCCGCCGGGTAGTACTCCGCGCCAAACCATCCCGCATATCCGGCCCGCTGGATCCCCGTGAGGATCGCCGGGATGTCCAGCGCCCCGGACCCGGGCTCGTGCCGGCCGGGGGCGTCGGCGAACTGCACATGCCGCACCAGCGGCGCCACCTCGCGGTAGCGCGCCACCGGGTCGCCCCCACCCATCGCGGTGTGGTACACGTCGAAGAGTACCCCCAGCCGCCGGTTGGCCACGGCGCGCACCACCTCCGCGGCGTCGCGCACGTCGGTCACCAGCGCCGTGGGCGCCTCCACCGGGTTCATCGCCTCGATCACCAGCGACGCGGCGAGGGCGCGCGTGAGCGCCAGCGCCGTGCGAATGTTGGCCAGGTAGGTGGCGCGGCACTCGGCGGGGTCGGCCCCCGGCGGGATGCGCGACGGCCCCAGGTGGATGTGCCGAGCGCCCAGCACCGCCGCCGCTTCCACGGCGGCGGTGATCGCGTCGCGAAACGCCCCCTCGCGCCCCGGCACCCCGGACAACCCCGCGCCCCCCTGCAGGTAGTCCCCCAGCCCGCAGTTCACCAGCACCACCTCCACCCCGGCGTCGCGCGCCGCGCGCGCCATCTCCGCCGCACTCCCCTCGTGCAGCCGCTGGATCTCCACCCCGCGGAACCCGGCCCGCCGCGCCGCAGCGAAGCGATCCGCCACCGGCAGCTCCCGGAACAGCAGCGACACCGACACCGACAGCCGCATCCCTCAGCCCTCCGTCTCCGTCCCGCGGGGATCCCGGGCGCCCTCGCCCTGCAGCGCCAGCCAGCTGGCGCGGTAGTCCCGCGCCGAGGCGAGCACCTGCCCCCCGTCGCAGGGGATCACCGCGCCGTTCACGTACGCCGCCGCGTCGCTGCTCAGGAACAGCGCGACCTGTGCCACCTCGGCCGCCGTGCCGAAGCGCCGCAACGGGTTGGTCGCCTCCCACGCCGCGCGCACCTCGGCGGTGGGGACGAGGCGCGCCATCCCCTCGGTCTCGCCGATGGGCCCCGGCACGATCGCGTTCACGCGGATCCCCTCCGGTCCCCACTCCACCGCCAGCGAGCGCGTGAGCATGTCCACCCCGGCCTTCGCCGCGCTCACGTGCGCCTGCCCCCAGTAGGCCTGCGTGGACTGCGGCGCCGAGATGTTCACGAAGGAGGCCCCGGGCACCCGCGCCAGGCCGCGCGCGCACCGCAGCACGTGGAAGGTCCCCAGCAGGTCGATCTCCACCACCGTGCGGAAGCCGTTGGGGGAAAGGCGGTCGGCGGGGCAGAGGAAGTTCCCCGCCGCCCCCGACACCACGATGTCGAGGGGCCCCAAGGCGCGGTGCGCCTCCGTCATGGCCGCCTCCACGGCGGCGTACTGCCGCACGTCCCCCACGCACCCCATCGCCCGCGCCCCCTCGGCGGCCAGCAGCGCCGCCGCCCCCTGCACGCGCCCGGGGTCACGGCTCATCACCGCCACCGCCGCCCCGTGCGCCGCCAGCGCGCGCGCGATGGCCAGGTTGATGCCGCGGGTCCCCCCCGCCACGAACGCCACCTTCCCCGCCAGCAGGTCGGGGCGGAAGGCGCCGGCCGCTCCGGCCGCGCTCACGGCGCCCCCCGGCGCGCGCGCCGCGTCCAATGCCACCAGAAGGGGAGCCCCGCCAGCACGATGCCGATCCCCACCAGGCTCGCCTCCAGCCGGTTGACGAGCAGGTTCCCCAGGTACCACGCGAGGATCGCCACGTACAGCAGCGGCACCACGGGGTACAGCGGCACCTTGAACGGCCGCGGCAGCCGCGGCTCGCGGCGCCGCAGCACGATGACGCCGAACACCGTGAGCGCCATGAACAGCTGCCCCACGAACCCCACGTAGGTGAGGTTCTGCTGGTAGTTGCCGCTGACGGCGAAGGTGCAGGCGATGAGCGCGAACACCAGGATCGCGTTGGCCGGGGTGCGCCGCACCGGGTGCACCGCCGCCAGCCAGCGGAAGAACACCCCGTCCTGCGCCAGCGAAAAGGGGATCCGCGGATAGTTGAGCAGCTGCGCGTTCAGCGCCCCCATCGCCGACAGGAACGCCACCGCGGAGATGACGTCGGCGCCGGTGGGGCCGAACACCGCCTCCATCGCGTCGGCGGCCACCCGCGTGGACTGCTGCAGCCGGTCGAAGGGGAGCACCCAGAGGTACGCCGCGTTCACCGCCAGGTACAGCGCGATCAGGATCCCCATCCCCGCGAAGATGGCCCGGGGCAGGTTCTTCTCCGGCTCGCGCACCTCCCCGGCCACGTGCGTGATGAAGTACCAGCCGCTGTACGAGAACACCGTGAGGATCATCGCCGTCCCCAGCGAGCCGGTGGCCTCCGCCACGCCGCGCCCCGCGGGGAACACCGGCCGGTAGTGCGCCGCCGAGCCGTCCCCCAGCAGGAAGCAGGCGCCGATGACCGCCACGATCCCGCCGAGCTTGAGGAGCGTGAGCACGTTCTGCGTCTTCCCGCTCTCGCGCACCCCCGCCACGTTCACCGCCGTGAAGACGAGGATGAGCCCCACGGTCAGCGTGCGGCTCATCACGGTGGTGAAGGGGACGACCTTCTTGATGAAGTGCCCCGCGCTTTCCACCGCCAGCGACGTCGTCACCGCCGTGGCGCTGGCGGCGTAGGCGAAGAACATCATCCAGCCGAAGAGGAACGCGATCGGCGTCCCCGGATAGGCCCGCTTGAGGAACTGGTACGTCCCCCCCGTCTCGGGGATCGCCCCGGCCAGCTCCGCGAAGCTCAGCGCGCCGCACAGCGCCATCAGCCCCGTCAGCAGCCACGCCGCCAGCGCCAGCCCCGGCGACCCCACCTCGCGGGCCACCGCCCCAGGGACGAGGAAGATGCTCGCCCCGATGGTCCCGCCCACCACCAGCGCGATCGCCTCCCACGGCCCCAGCCCGCGGGCCAGCGTCGCGCCCCCCGCCCCCTCCGCCGGGGTGCTCATCGCGCGTCCCTCACTGGGGCAGCCGCGGCACCACCCGGTCGAGGGCGGCGACGAAGGCGTCCACCTCCGCCTCCCCCATGGGGGTGGAGAGGCAGGCGGTCCCCATGCGCGTGGTGATGATCCCTTCCTCCAGCAGCGCCGCGTGCAGCGCGCCCAGCCGCTGCGCCGCGCGCGGCGCCTGCGCGAAGTCGCGGTAGCCGCGCGGGCGTTCCGGCATGGGGAGGACGCGCACCAGCGACCCGTCGCCGCCGGCGCACAGCGGCGCGCCATGCCGCGCGAACACCGCGTCCATCCCGCGCCGCATCCGCTCCCCCAGCGCGTTCAGCCGCGCCACCGCCGCCGGCGTGTACTGCTCCATGGCGGCGATTCCCGCCACCATCGACAGCGGGTTGGCGCTGGTGGTCCCCCCGGACAGCACCGCCGGCGGCCCCGTGGTGGGATCCAGGAGCGCCATGAGGTCGGCACGCCCTCCCACCGCACCAATGGGGAGCCCGCCCCCGATGATCTTGCCCAGCACCGTGAGGTCGGGGCGCCCGCCGTACCGCTCCTGCCCCCCCGCATATCCCAGCCGGAAGCTCACCACCTCGTCATAGATGAGCACGATGCCGTGGCGCGCCGCCAGCCGGTTCACCTCGTCCAGGAACCCCGGGTCGGGGATGGGGCTCCCCGCCTGCGAGGCCAGCGGGTCCACCAACAGCGCCGCCAGCGTGTCCCCCTGCTCGCGCAGCAGCCGCGCCAGGATCTCCGGCTCGTTGAAGGGGATGGTCAGCACTTCCCCCAGCACCTCCGGCGACAGCCCCCCGGAGTTGGGCGTGGTCACCGGCGCCTCCAGCGGCCCCCACGCCCCCGGCGCGCTCTTCACCGAGGTCTGCACGTAGTCGTAATAGCCGTGGTAGAACCCCTCGAACTTCGCGATCCGGTGCCGCCCCGTGAACGCGCGCGCCATCTTCACGGCCAGCATCACCGACTCCGTCCCCGAATTGCCGAAGCGGATCTTCTCGATGGAGGGGACCCGCTCCACCAGGTGCTGCGCCAGCCGCACCTCCGCCTCCCCGGGCTCCGACCACGCCACCCCCAGCGGCAGCTGCGCCATGAGCGCCCCCAGCACCGCGGGGTGCCCGTGCCCGTGGATGAGCGACGTCATGTTGTTCACGAAGTCCAGCCGGGTGACGCCGTCCACGTCGGTGAGCCGGCACCCCGCGCCGCTCCGCGCGTACAGCGGATGCGGCGGGAAGAAGTAGTGCACCCGCGAGGTCCCGCCGGGGATGTACCGGCAGGCCTCCTCGAACAGCGCCTCGGTACGGGACGGTGCGGCGGTCGCAGGGTGGACGGAGGTCATGCCGGGCTCCGGTGACGGGGGCGGGAATTCGCGACTCTCCCCGGCCTACGCATGCCGCCCGCGCCTGTACCAACCCCGGACCGCCGCCCGCGCGCGCCTCACCCCCCACGCGCGGCGCGGCGGGCCTCGACCGCCCGGCGCATGCCGCGCACGGCGCTGTCCACCGTGGTGAGCACCGGGACGCCGCAGCGCGCCGCCACGGCGGGGGCGGCGCGCGCCATGCTGACCTGCGCGAGCGCCACCACGGTGCACCCGTCACCCACCAGCGTGGCGGCGGCCGCGGCCACCCGCGCATCGTGCCCGGCCGCATCGCCGGCGCGCAGCGCCTCCAGCGCCCCCGGGGCCAGCGCGGTGGCCCACGCGACTCCGGCGGGGAGCTCGCCGGTGACCGACGGAAGCGTGGGCGCGAAGGTGGCCACCAGCCCGACCCGCCCGCCGAGCGCCAGCGCCTCGGCCACCATGGCGGTGTTGGGGGGATGCACCGGCAATGGCGCCAACCCCGCGGCCACCCCCGCGATGCAGGGACCGAAGGCACTGCAGCTGAACAGGACCCCCTCGGTCCCGGTGGACACGGCATATGCGCCCAGCGCCCGGAAGCGCGCGTGAAACGTGTCATCCAGCCCCGCCGGCGAGGCGGACAGGTCGCGCGACAGGCTCGCATCCAGCAGGTGCATCCGCACCGCCTCCGGCCACAGCCGGTCCAGCGCGTCGTCCAGCGGCGCCAGCGACTCGGCCAGCGCGTGCACCAGGGCCACCCGCGGCGGCGCGCCGCCGCCGCTTCCCCGCCTCGGCGCGGCCATCACCGCCCGGCGGCGCCCCGGCCGTCCCCCCGCCGCACCGGCACCCCGGCCATCGTCCCGGTCACCTTCCCGCCCTGCACCGCGTACTGCCCGTTCACGAACAGGTGCACGGTCCCGTCGGAATAGCGGCGGGGGTCGTCGTACGTGGCGTTCGCCCGCATCCGCGAGAGGTCGAAGACGGCCAGGTCGGCGTAGAACCCGGGCTTCACCAGCCCGCGGTCGGGGACCCCGTAGAACGATGCCGGGAGCGACGTCATGCTCTGGATCGCCTTGGGGAGCGTGAGCAGCCGCTCCTCCATCACCAGCTGCGTGAGCTTCTTGGTGAAGCCGCCGTAGGTGCGCGGGTGCGTGTAGGTGCTGTCGGTGTCGGGGGTGTACCCGTCCACCGTGGTCATCATCCAGTCCTTCACCGCCAGCAGCCGCAGGTTCTCGGCGCTGTAGATGTCCAGGTTCATGTCCATCAGCCGCCCCGACCGCGCCGTCAGCAGCATCCGGCGCAGCGCCGCCGTGGGGGTCACCCGCCACTCGGCGGCGATGTCGGCCAGCGAGCGCTTGGTCCAGGCCTTGGGCCCCTCGGTGATGAGGATCCTCGTGGGACCGCCGCGGTTGGTGAGGATCTCCAGGATCTCCGGCTCCATCCGCGCCCAGGTGGTGTCGTTGCGCAGCCGCGCATACAGCGAGTCGGGGCCCCCGGCCGGCACCCACCGCGGCATCAGGTGACCGTCCACGCTGCTCTCGGAGGCGGTGTACACGATCCCCGCCCCCATGATGTTCACGCCGCGCGCGCGCGCCGCCTCGATCAGCCGGATCGCCTCGGGCATCTGCCCGTGCGCCTTCAGCCCCAGCGAGTTGAAGTGCGAGAAGATGAGCGGCGTCCCCGCCTCCTCGGCGATGCGGATGGCCTCCTTCACGGAGTTGATGAACCCCACCCCCTTGTACGACACCCCCATGTCCCGATCATGCGTGTCGTAGATGCCGCCGTACTCCGCCGCCACCTTCGCCAGCGCGATGACCTCCTCGGTGGTGCTGTAGTACCCCGGGTTGTACGCCAGCCCGGTGGAGAACCCGAACGCCCCCGCCTCCATCGCCTGCCGCACGTACGCCTGCATCGTCGCCACCTCGGCGGGAGTGGCCTCCCGCGCGAAGTCGGTGCCCATGGCCGCCGCGCGCGCGGGGCCGTGCCCCACGAACGCCAGCGCGTTCACGGCGATGCCGTTCGTCCGCCACGTGGCGAACTGCGCGGGCAGGTCGTTGGTCCCGAAACCGTCCACCCCCACCACCACGGTGCTGACCCCCTGGGTCAGGAAGGGGACCGCCAACCGCCCGGGGTTGCGTTCCAGCTTCTCATGGTTGTGCGCGTCCCACAGCCCGGGGGTCACCAGCAGCCCGGTCACGTCCACCGTCTCGGCCGCCGTCACCCGCGCCGATCGCGCGTGTCCCACGAAGGATATCCGGGCGCCGGTGATCCCCACGTCGGCCTTCACCCAATCGCCGCCGGCGCCGTCCAACAGGTGCCCCCCCAGCAGCAGCCGGTCCACGCGGAGGGGAGCGGGGCGCGACTGGGCGGAGAGCGACTGGGCGGGGAGCGCCCACGGGAGGGCGCCCAGCAGCAGCGCCGCGGCGGCCTGCCGCGCGCCACGGTGGGAGATGCGGGACATGGGCATGGCGGGTGGGGAGGCGGAGAGGGCGCGCCGCTCAGCGGCGCTCAAGCGTGGGGCGGACGGCGTCGTTGGCCAGCTGCCAGCTCACCTGGTGCACCAGGCGGACAATGCGCTCCATCTTGGCGTACTCGATCCGCTCCGGACGGTCCTCCACCCGGTGGTAGTCGGGGTGCAATCCGGTGAAGAAGTTGATCGCGGGGACCCCCGCCGACAGGAACGCCCACTGGTCGCTGCGCCGCAGGAGCTGCGACACGTTGTTGTCGTATTGCTGCCGCACCTCCAGCCCGAAGGCCGCGTTGGCGCGGGTGACCACCGCGGCCAGTGAGGGCGACTGGCTGTAGCCCACCAGGTGCACGGCGTTGCGGTTCCCCTCCGGCCCCTGGACGGTGAAGCCGCGGAAACGGGCGCCGCCCCCCGGGGGCACCTCCTCGTTCCGCCCGATCATGTCCATGTTGAGCATGGCCACCGTGCGCGCCAGCGGCACCACCGGCGCCTCCACGTACCCCCAGGACCCCATCAGCGGCCCGCGCTCCTCGGCGTTGATCACCAGGAACAGCACCGTGCGCTTCGGGCGCACCCCCGCTGCCGCCGCGCGCGCGTAGGCGTCGGCGACGGCCAGCAGCCCCACCGTCCCGGAGCCGTTGTCGTCGGCGCCGTTGAACACCAGGGGGCCGTCGGCACCGTTGTGGTCGATGTGCGCGCCGATCACGACCACCTCGTCCTTGAGCGCGGGGTCGCTCCCCTCCACCGCCGCCACCACGTTGCGGTCGTGGACCGTGGTGCGCGCCAGCCGCGCCTCCACGGTCACCGTCACCCCCGACAGCGGCAGCGGCGGGCGCGCCCGCTCCGCGGCACGCGCGAGCGCCTCCAGCGACTGCCCGCTCCCGCGCACCAGCTCCGCCGCCAGCGCCACCGACAGCTGCCCCACCGGGATGCGCACCTGTTGCACCCAGTCCGCCAGCAGGTACCGCGGCAGCCGCAACGGCACGGCGGGCCAGTAGGCGCGGGTGAGGCTGTCAAACGGCTCCGGCCCCGTCAGCGTGCGCGGGTCGGCCACGAACAGCACCGCGGCCGCGCCGCGCGCCTGCGCCGCCAGCGCCTTGCGGAACTGCACCGCGTGCTCGGAGTTGACCACGCCGTCGAAGGGGCTCGCCGGGTCGTTGGCCCCCGGCTCGCCATCCATCACCAGCACGACCTTGCCGCGCACGTCCCCCGCCAGGTCATCGTGCCCCAGCGCCGGGGCGCTGATGCCGAACCCCGCCCACACCACGGCCCCGCTGGCGCGCGCCGACGCGGAGAAGAAGCGCGGATGGAAGGCCGGACCCACGTCATGTCGCACGGGGCCCGTCCCCCAGTCGGCCGTGAGCGACGACCCCGGCTCCAGCGCGCTGGTCATCAGGTGGTACGGGGCGAAGTAGCTGCGTCCGGGGCCCATGGGGGCGAGCCCCAGCCACTCCAGCCGGTTGCGCGCCCACTCGGTCGCCAGCGCGTTCTCGGGGGTGTTGGTCAGGCGCCCGCGGAAGCCGTCCCCGGCCAGGAACATGAGGTCGGCGCGCAGCCGCGCTGCGGTGATGGCGTCGTTGAAGGGCGCGCTCCCCTGGGCGGCGCCCGCGCCGGGCCCCGTGGCAAGGGCGAGGGCCGCCAGCGACCCCAGGAGGAGCCAGGCGCGCGCCGGCCGGGGGCGGACCGGGGCCCCGCTCACGGCGCCCCCGCGACACCGTCCAGCAGCGCGTACACGCGGTGCACCATGCGCATCCGCTGGCGCAGCGCGATGGCGTCGGTCCATCCGGGAGGCCTGGGGTAGAAGGCATCGAAGGCGCGCAGGTCCAGCGCCGCCGCTGCCTGCTCAGCGGTCAGGCCACGCCCCTTGGCGTCGGCCAGCTGCCGCCACACCGCGCGGAAGTAGTCCCGCTGGCGCTCCAGCACCGCGAGGTCGCGGAACGCGCCCCCGTGCCCCGGCAGCACCACGGCGGGGGCCAGCGCCCGGAGGGAGTCCAGCACGTCCGCCCACTGGTCCAGGTAGCCGTCCCCCATGTAGGGGAGGGTGGGCTGCAGCAGGTCGCCGGTGACGAGCACCCGCTCCGTGGGGAGCCACACTACCAGGTCGCCATCGGTGTGGGCCTTTCCCGGGAAGATCACCTGCACCTCGCGCCCCCCGCGGATGATGGACATCCGCCCGGACACCGTCACGTCGGGGGGGATGGGGGTGAGCGTGGCCAGCGACCGCAGGTAGTTCTCCCACACGGCGCGCTGCGCGGTGAGGGCCGCGCGGCCGGCCGGCGTGGCAGCGGTGTCCAGCGCCTGCGTGAGCGTGGCGATCTGCGCTGCGGCGAAGTTCCGGTTCCCCAGGGCGGTGGGGTGCTCCACCGACTTCCCGGCTGCGATCATCGCGCGCGTGTACGGGGTGCCGATGACGGTCACCCCCGGCGGGAAGCTTTGCGTGCCGTGGGCGTGGTCGTAGTGCACGTGGGTGACCACCAGGTAGCGCACCGGCTTGCGGCTCACGCGGGGGATCTCGCGCAACAGCGCCCACGCGGCGGCGGGGCTGGTTTGCGCGTCCACCACCAGGAGGGCGTCCCCCAGTTCGATCACGGCGCTGTTGGACTCGGCACTCACCGCGCCGGTCGCCGTGGCAAACCAGACCCCCGGGGCCACCGTGTCAAAGCGGAACGCCCGACCCGCGTACCGTGCCCCCGGGGGCGGGACCTCCCGGCCCGCGGACCGCTGCGCTTCCGCCGACGCGAAGGGGCCCGCGCCGAGCAGCGCGAGCCCCATCACGAACCACCGCATGGTCAGGACTTCTCCGCCAGCGGCAGCGGGATGCAGGTGGTGGGACCGTACTGCAGCCCGCGGTGGTCCACGCCGTTGGGGTGAATGGACCCCGCCTCCCCGCGGAAGGGAATCCGGAAGGGGGTGCTGCGGAAGCGGAGCATGTCGTTGTAACGGGCACCGACCTCCAGGAACAGCTCGCGGCTGCGCTCCTCGATGACCTGCGCGATCACCTCGTTCTGGGTGGCGGTCCCGGCGGGATCGAACGGGGGGAGCCCCGCCAGCGTGTGCCGGGCGTTGATGAGGGTGCGCGCCGTGGCCAGGTCGCCGCTGCGCGCCGCCGCCTCCGCCACGATGAGCTGCGCCTCCTTCCCGCTGGCGATCGACAGCGAGGCGTCGCGCGCCGTGGCCTTGGAATGGCTGAAGAACGGCGTGACGCCGTCGTTGCCGGTCCCGGTTTGCGCGGCCGCCACGCCGGGACGCGGGTCGGCGACGCCGCCGAAGGTGAGCCCGCGGAAGTTGGGGGCCACCGAGCCGTGGCGCTGCGCCGCCACCCCCACGTTGTTCTGGAACTCGAACTGCAGGTTCCACCGCTGCTTCTCGCCGCTGCCGCGGGTGGCCAGCCGCACGTAGGCCGCCGGGACCGCCTCGGCATCCGCACGGGCGCCGGGGAAGTTCCCCAGGTCGAGGCGCGCCCGCGCCCGCCCGACCCGCGCCATGTTGAGGAGGTCGGTGTTGTTGGCCGCCGTGGCCAGCGTGATCGCCTCGGTGAACGCCGCCTCGGCGGCGGTGAGCGCCGCGGCGGCCGGCTGCACCGTCCCGGGGGTCAGCACCGCCTCGCAGAACCCCTCCCCCAGCGCGAGGGTGGCGTACGCCCCGTACACGCGCACCGTGGTCTTGAGCACCGCCTTGTTGGTCACCACCGCGTCGGGGAAGGCGTCGATGAGCGAGAACGCGCGGTTGGCCCCCGTGCGCGCCAGCTGCAGGGTGGCGTACGGCAGCAGCCCGGTGGCCGGCTCGCAGTTGCTCAGCAGCTGCGCCTCGTTGTCCAGAATGTTGCGCGTGTACCAGGCGGCGGACACCCCCTGCGCGCTCGCGTTGATCAGCTGGTCCGAGAGGGCGTTGGCCGCGGTGGTGTAGTTGCTCCACGCGCACTCGAAGTCCAGGACCACGCCGTTGGCCAGCACCCCCGCGTTCAGCGGCGAGTTGAGGTCGTCGGCGGTCACGCGCCCGGGGAGCTCCACCTCCAGCGCGTTCTGGCACCCCGCCGCCCCGAGGAGCGCGGCCACGGCCAGCGCGGCCACGGGGCCCGTCTGCTGATTGATGCGCATCGTGTCGGTTTCCGGTGTGAAGGGCTCTGGAAGGCGCTCAGGGAACCACGCGCAGGGAGAGCTGCAGGCGCTGCATGGTGGGCCACGCGTCCTGCTGGTTGCCGCTCATCCCCTCCGGCATCCCCGCACGGAAGTTCCCGTTCTCGCGGATGGACGGGTCGGTGACCTTGCGCCCGAAGTGCAGGGGTTGCGAGCGCCAGAAGGTCGAGATGTTCCCGCTCCACGCCAGCGTCGCCGACCCGCTGGAGGCGCGCAACAGCGAGGCCAGCCGCGCGGGGAAGGTGTAGGTCCCCGCGATCTCGCGCAGCCGGGCGTACCCCATCCGCGACACCCCCCACTGGCGGCGGCTGTCGAAGGTGATGGCCCGGAGCCCCATGAGGATGGGATCCGTCTGCTCCAGCCACGCCTTGCCGTTGCCGAAGGTGGCCCACGCCGCCGCCACCTCGGAGTTGCTCTGGTAGTTCCCCCCCACGTACTCCACCGCGGTGTAGATCTGCCAGCTGTTCCCCAGCGACACGGTGAGCGCGGTGGACCCCTGCCACGTGGGGAGCGGCGCGCCCCCGAACACCTCGGGCGCCTGCGCGCAGGAGACCGGGGCCCCCCCGCCGGCCGACAGCGACACGGTGCCGGGGATGATGCTCCCCCCCTCGCACATCACGTTGGTGGCCACCCCGTTGTTCAAGTCGGCCGAGACCACCTTGCGGAAGAAGAAGGAGGCCAGCGGGTACCCCGGGACGTGGTACTGCTGGAAGAGCAGCGGGATGCGCGGCGTGCTCCCCAGGGTGACGACCCGGTTGTCGTTGCGCGAGAAGGTGGTGCGCAGGTCCACCACCGCCTGCTCCCGCCGCAGCAGGTTGGCGTTCACGCTCAGCTCCCACCCGCGGTTCTCCAGCTCCCCCAGGTTGCGCAGCTGCGTCCCCACGAACCCGTTGGAGGGCGCGATCGGCGTGGGGACGATCGCGTCCACCGTCCGCTTGCGGTACACGTTGAACTCCACGCCGATCCGTTCGTTCAGCAGCCCCAGGTCCACCCCGGTCTCCAGCTCCGTCCCCACCTCGGGGCGGAGGTCCGGGTTCCCCAGGTTGTCGGCGGTGAGCCCCGAGGTGGTCTCCCCCAGCCGCGGCTTGAAGGTCTGGATGGCCACGAAGGCGTCGGGCTGCTGCCCGGCCTTCCCCCACGCCGCGCGCAGCTTCGCGGTGCTCACCCCGGGCACCTGGAACCACGACTCCTCGCCGATCACCCAGGAGCCGCTCACCTTCGGGAACGTCACGAAGGCGAAGTCCTTCCCGAAGGCGCTGTTGTCGTCGCCCCGCAGCGCCACCGTCGCGAAGTAGCGGTCCTTCCACGCGAGCTGCTGCTGCACGTACACGCCCATCGACTTGTTTTCGATGATGTCCTCGTCGGAGGTGCGGTTCTGCCCGCCGCCGATGGTCTCGAGGGCGTTCACCGAGATGTTCTCCGAGCTCACCCAGACGATGTTCGTCCTCCGCCCGAAGTACTGGTACCCCGCGGAGGTGGAGCTCTCCAGCGCGCCGCGCGTGAACTTGGCGGTGGTCCCGTAGTCGATCGTCTGGAAGGCCACGTCGTTGTCGAACACCGTGCGCAGCCCCAGCGGGCGCGCAGCGCCGTTGCGGAACACCCCTTCCAGCCGCCGCTGCAGCGTGCTGAGCTGCTGCCCCGTGTAGTCGCCCCCCACCGCCAGCCGGTGCGTCCACCACGACAGCGGCGTGTAGGTCGCCGTCAGGTTCACGGTGGAGCGGTTCACCATGTCGAACGCCTCGGCGTCGTTCTGGAGCCGCTCCGGCAGCAGGAACGCCGGGTAGCCGCGGAGGGGGCCGTCCAGGCGCGTGGCGAGGGTGGTGCCCGGCTCGCACCCCGGCGCCGGACAGGCGAAGTTGATCGCCGCCGTCACCGGCTGCTGCGCCGCTGCCGGCGACTGCAGCCGCGACCGCACCAGCCCGAGCCCCATGTCCACCGTCAGCTTGCTGCTGGGGAGCCAGGTGATGTTCCCCCGGGTGCTCATCTTCCGCTGGTTGTTGTACGACACCGCCCCGGTCTCGCGGTCATACTCGCCGGAGAAGAAGTAGCGCACCTGGTCGGTCCCGCCCCGCAGGTTGGCCCCCACCGTCGACAGCGCCCCGGTGCTGAACACGTTCCCCGTGCAGTTGCCGTTCTTCAGGGTGGTGTACGGCGCCGGGCAGGAGCCGTAGAGGCTCTGCGGGAACCCCACCGTGCGCCCGTACTCCAGGACGTTGACCTCCCGGAGCTCCCCCGACTGGGCCTTGTACCACACGGTGTTGAAGGTCCCCTCGGGGTTCGGGATCCAGTTGGCCCCCATCCGCGTCACGAACTCCAGCCGCGGGCGCCCCACCTTCCCCTTCTTGGTGGTGATCTGGATGACGCCGTTGGACGCCTCCGTGCCGAACAGCGTGGACGCCGCCGGCCCCTTCACCACCTCGATCGACTCGATCTCGTTCGGGTTGAGGTCATTGAGGCGCGACGGCGTGAAGCGCGGGTCGCCGCCGGGCGCCGTGGTCCCGAAGTTGGCCGGGATCCCCGCCTGCGCGTTGTTCACCCGGATGCCGTCGATGTACAGGATGGGCGCCGAGTTGAGCGCCAGCGACGAGGCGCCGCGCACGCGGTACACGCCGCCGCCCCCGATCGCCCCGCTCGACGACTGGATCGTCATCCCCGGCACGCTGTTGGAGAGCACCGTCTGCAGGTCCTTCGGCGGCGCCAGCGCCGTGACCGTGGCCACGTCCACCTTGGCCACCGCATTCCCCTGCGACCGCACCGAGGCGCCCCCGGCCGCGCCCGTGATCACCATCTGGTCCAGCTGCACCGCCATCCGCGTCATCGCGACCACCACCCCGGTCTCCCCGGCCTTCACCGGCCGCGTGAGCCGCTGGTAGCCGATCCGCGTGACCTCCAGCGTCCCGGTCGGCGCGGGGAGCGCCACGCGGAACTCGCCGCGCGCGTCCGTCAGCGCCATGCGCCCGGTCCCGGCCACCGCCACCCGCGCGTCCACCAGCGGCTGGCGCGTGACCACATCCACCACCCGGCCGGTCACCAGCGAATCCGCCGCGAGGCGCATGTTGGTGGTGTACACCACCGGCGCGGCGGGCTCCGCCGACACCGCCGGCGGGGCCACCGGACGGGCCACCGGCGCCGCCGGCACCGGGATCAGCAGCACCTGCCCGTCCCGCTCCTCGTAGCGCACCGCCAGCCCGGCCAGCAGCCGCTCCAGCGCCTCCCCCACCGTCAGCGCCGCGCACGCGCACGCCACCGTGCGCGCGTCGCTCCGCAGCATCGAGGGGCTGAACCCCAGCGGCACCCCCGACTGGGACGCCAGCCGGGTCAGCGCCACAGTCAGGCTCACGTCCCGCACCTCGAGGTGCGCGGGCTGCTCCAAGAGGGATCGCCCCGACTGGGGCCCGCCGTGGCTGGCGAGGACGACCTGCGCCGCCCCCGCCGTGCCCGACGGCAGCACGGCCAGCGCTGCCAGCGTCGCCAGCGCGATGTTGCGGAGTACCTGCATGCGCTACTCCTTGTAAGGTGGTCCTGCTACGGTGACCTGCCGATCGTGACCCCGTCGCCCGTCACGGCGCACTCCGCCGCGACGAGGGAACACACCACCCGCACCACCTCCTCCAGCGGGCGGTCCGAGAACCAGCTGGTGACGCTCTGCGACGCCAGCGCGGGGTCGGCCAGCGTGACGCGCACCCCGTACGCCTGCTCCAGCTCCCGCGCCACCTCCTGCAGCGACGCCCCCTGGAACGCCAGGAAGCGCCCCACCCACCGCGCCGAGTCGCGCGCCGCCGGCACCGCGACCACCGCCGGCACCACGCGCCCCTCCACCACGCGCGCCTGCTGCCCGCGCTCCACACGCGTTTCCCCCCCGCGCGCGCCCGCCAGTGCCACCTTCCCCTCCACCACCGTCAGGCGCACGTCGCTGTTGCGCGCATCCACGTCGAACTGCGTCCCCAGGACGGTCACGTCGCCCCCCTGGGTCTTCACGATGAAGGGCTGGCCGTTCCGCTTCGCTACCGAAAAGAAGGCCCGCCCCGCGAGGTGCACCTCGCGCACCCCGTCACGCACGCGGATCCGCGCCTGGCTCCGCGGCGCCAGCCGCATCACCGAGCCGTCGCGCAACGCCACCGTCACCGTCTGGTTCTCCCCGGTGACCATCTCCTCGAAGCCGAAGTCGCGCCGTGCCCCCAGCACGCCCATGCGGTCCAGCGAGATCCCCGCCGCCAGCAGCACCGTGGCCGCCACCGCCACCGCGCCCGCGCGCCGCCACCGCGCCTGCCGGCGCCCCGCCTGCGCGCGCGCCGACGCCGCCTGCAGCACGTCCAGCACCGGCGGCGGCGTGGTGGACACCCGCCGCCGCGCGGCCGTCGTGTCCAGCAGCAGGCGCAGCTCCTGGTATCGCGCCTCATGACCAGGCGACGCCCGGCGCCACACCTCGACGGTGCGGCGCTCGGCTTCGGTGGCCTGGCCCGAAAGGGCGCGATAGAGCAGCGAGTCGTCCATGATGGACCTCAGGTGGGGACGCGCCCCATGGGGCGCGTTCAGTGGGGTGTACGAAGGAGCCGGCGGAAGGTACCAATCCCGCCGCGCCCGCCGCGGCCGGGTGCGGCCTGCGGAAAACAAACGCCGCCCGGAAGCCCCGACGGGGCTCCGGGCGGCTCCCGGGCGTGGCCGGGCTCGCGACGCCGCTACGACGACGGGGCGCCCAGCGGCGGGTCCGCCTGGAGCCCCTCGCCGACGGGCGCCCCGTGCCCCGCGGGAAACGGCAGCACCCGCGCCGCCGCCTCCACCCGCCGCCCCGTGTGGCCGCCCAGCGCGTCCCGCAGCTGTGCCAGCGCCAGCGTCATGTGGTTCGCCACCGTGCGCGGCGTGATCCCCAGCGTCTCCGCCACCTCCTTGTACGACAGGCCGTGCAGGTGCGCCAGCACGAACACGTCCCGCCGTCGCTCGGGGAGCGCCGCGATCGCCCGCTGCGCCGCCCCCGCCAGCTCGTCGGCCTCCAGCACGGCCACCGGCGACGGCGCGTCGGACACCTCGCTCCCCCCGACCAGCTGCGCGAAGCGGTCGCGCAGGCGGCGGCGCCGGTACTCGTCGATGATCAGGTTGCGCAGCACCCGGTACAGGTACGCGCGGGGCGACGCCTGCGGCCGCAGCGTCCGGCGCTTCTCCCACACCCGCACGAACGCCTCCTGCACCAGGTCCTCCGCCGCGTCCTGGCTCCGCACCTTCTCCATCGCGAAGGCCACCATCGGCCCCCAGTACCGGTCCAGCAGCTGCCCCAGCGCCTGCGCGTCATCCAGCGCCAGCCGCCCCACCAGCGCGACATCGTCGGCGTCGGGCAACGCGGGCGGGGCGGGGACCGGGGCGCGCACCTCGGCGCGGCGCGTGAAGTCGAGAAGGCGAAGCACGGGCAGGTCCGCGTGAGGCGGGAGGGAACGGCGCGCGCCGGGAGGGAGGACGCGCGCGCACAACACCAGTGGGGCTATTCTTTCGCGGGGTCACGCCGCCGTCAATAGCCGTGCGCGCCCCCGCCCGTCACGCGCGCCGCCGGAGCGCCTCTCGCACGCCTTACGCGCGCACCGCCTCGGCCAGCGCCGCACAGAACGCGTCCACCTCCGCCTCCCCCATCGGCGTCGACAGGCACCCCAGCCCGATCCGGCTGATGATGATCCCCGCGTCCATCAGCCGCCCGTGCAGCGCCGTCATCCGCGCCATCGGCTGCGCCGTCCGCACCCCGCTGCGATAGTCCCGAATGGGATCGCGCGTGAGCATCACCCGGAACAGCGACCCGTCCCCCGCCAGCTGCGCCGCCTCCCCCGCCTCCGCGAACACCGCGTTCGCGCGCGCGCGCAGCGCGTCCCCCAGCGCGTTCAGCCGCGCCACCGCGGGCTCGTCCCACTTCCGCAGCGCCGCCAGCCCTGCCACCATCGTCAGCGGGTTCGCGCTGAACGTCCCCCCCGACTCCACCCGCGCCTTCCCGCCGCTCGGGTCCAGCAGCGCCATGATCTCCGCGCGCCCGCCCACCGCGCCCACCGGCAGCCCGCCGCCGATCACCTTCCCGTACGTCGTCAGGTCCGGGTCGCCCCCGTACCGCGCCTGCGCCCCCCCGTGCGCCACCCGGAAGCTGATCACCTCGTCGTAGATCAGCACGATCCCCAGCTGCCGCGTCAGCTCGCGCAGGAACGCCGTGAACCCCGGCGCCGGGGGCACCGCCCCGCACCGGTTCGCCAGCGGGTCCACGATCAGGCACGCCAGCCGCGCCGCATGCCGCGTCAGCAGCCGCTCCGTCGCCTCCCGGTCGTTCCACGGCAGCACCACCACCTCGTCCAGCACGCTCGGCGACAGCCCGCCGCTCACCGCCACCGATGCCGGCGCGTCGTCCGGCCCCCACGCCGACGGCGGCGAGCCCACGCTCACCTGCATGTAGTCGTAGTAGCCGTGGTAGTGCCCCTCGAACTTCGCGATGGCCGCGCGCCCCGTGAACTCCCGCGCCAGCTTCACCGCCATCATCACCGCCTCGGTCCCCGAGTTGGAGAAGCGGATCCGCTCCAGCGACGCCACGCGGCGCGTCATCTCCTCCGCCAGCCGCACCTCCGCCTCCCCGGGCTCCGACCACGCGGTGCCGTACTGCAGCTGCTCGATGAGCGCCGCGTTGATGTCCGGGTCCGCGTGCCCGTGGATCATCGCGGTCATGTTGTTGAGGAAGTCGATCCGCGTCACCTCGTCCAGGTCGGTGAGGCGGCAGCCCCGACCCCGGGCCGCGTAGATCGGGTGCGGGGCGTAATAGTAGTGCAGGCGCGAGGTGCCCCCGGGGATCGTCCCGGCGGCGCGCTGGTACAGCGTGTCGGTGGCAGTCATGGCAGGGCCTGAGGGGAAGCGGCGGCCGGGTCCGCGGGGTGCGCCCGCCGCCAGTGGAAGTAGAAGGGGAGCCCCGCCGCCACGATCGCGATCCCGATCACCACCTCGGGGAGGCGCGTCAGCAGCAGCGTGCCCAGGTACCACACCAGGATCAGCAGGTACGCCAGCGGCGTGACGGGGTACAGCGGCACGCGGAAGGGGCGCGGCAGCGACGGCATCGTGCGCCGCAGGATGAACAGCCCCAGCACGGTCAGCGCCATGAACGCCTGGTTCACGAACGCCGCCCACCCCAGGATCTGCCGGTAGTTCCCCGCCAGCGCCAGTACCGACGCCCACACCCCCACCAGCACGATCGCGCCCACCGGCACGCGCCGCACCGGGTCCACCCGGCCGGCCGCCCGGAAGAACAGCCCGTCGCTCGCCAGCGCAAAGGTGATGCGGGGATAGTTCAGCAGCTGCGCGTTGAGCGTCCCCAGCGCCGACAGCAGCACCACCACCGCCGTCAGGTCCGCCGCGCGCGGCCCCACCGCCGCCGCCATCGCGTCCGCCGCCACCCGCGGCGACGCCGCCAGCTGGTCGAAGGGGAGCACCCACACGAACGCCACGTTCAGCGCCAGGTACGTCACCAGCACCACCGCCATCGCGATCAGGATCGCCCGCGACAGCGTCCGCCCGGGGTCCCGCACCTCCCCCGCCACGTGCGTCACGAAGTAGAACCCCGAGTAGGAGAACACCGACAGGATCATCGCCGTGGCCACCGACCCCGCCACCACCCCCGCCCCGGCGTCCGGCGGCAGCAGCGGCCCCAGCCGCGCCGCGTCCCCCGCCGGCGACAGGAGGCACGCCGCCACGATCGCCGCCATCAGCAGGACCTTGATCCCGGTGAGGACGTTCTGCACCCACCCGCTGGTGCGCAGCCCCACCACGTTGATCGCGGTGAGCGCCGCGATAAACCCCACTGCCGCCAGCCGCTGCGCCGGCGAGTCCGCGGGGATGAGCCCCCCCGCAAAGTGCCCCAGGTACAGCGAGGCCATCGAGGCCACCACCGCGATGTTCCCCGTCCCCTGCGCGAACAGCATCATCCACCCGAACAGGAACGCCAGCGGCCACCGCGGATAGGCGCGCTTCAGGAAGACGTACGTCCCCCCGGTCTCCGGCATCGCCGACGCCAGCTCCGCGAACGACAGCGCGCCGCACACCGCCATCACGCCGGTGAACGCCCAGGTGAACAGCGCCAGCCCCGGCGCCTGCACCGCCTGCGCCACCCCGGCGGGCACCAGGAAGATGCTCACGCCGATCGTCCCGCCCACGATGAGGGTGGTGGCCTCCAGCAGCCCCAGCCCGCGCTGCAGCGTGGGGGCCGGCGGCGCGGCGCTCACCCCGCCAGCCCCGCCATCAGCTCCAGCGCCTGCACCAGCGCCGAGTGGTCCTGCTCGGCCAGCCCGTGCGCCGCGCACACCTGCATCAGCTGCGCCGCCCCCGCCGTCTGCGGCAGCGCCACCCCCAGCGCCCGCGCCCCCTGCAGCGCCAGCTGCAGGTCCTTCTGGTGCAGCCGGATCCGGAACCCGGGCGCGAACGTCCGCTGCAGCATCCGCTCCCCGTGCACCTCCAGGATCCGCGAGCTGGCAAAGCCCCCCATCAGCGCCTGCCGCACCTTCGCCGGGTCCGCCCCCGCCTTCCGCGCGAAGGTGAGCGCCTCCCCCACCGCCGCGATGGTGAGCGCCACGATGATCTGGTTGGCCACCTTGGTGGTCTGCCCGTCGCCGTGCCCCCCCACGTGCGTGAGGTTCTTCCCCATCAGCGCGAACAGCGGCTGCACCCGCGCGAACGCCGCCGCGGTCCCCCCCACCATGATCGTGAGCGACGCCGCCTTGGCCCCCACTTCCCCCCCGGACACCGGCGCATCGAGGTACTCGCACCCCAGCGCCCCGATCCGCTCGGCGAAGCGCTTGGTGGCCAGCGGGTCGATCGAGCTCATGTCCACCACCACCTTCCCGGGGGTGAGCCCCGCCGCCACCCCCTCGGGGCCGAACAGCACCGCCTCCACGTCGGGGGTGTCCGGGAGCATCAGGAAGACGATGTCGGCGCGCGCCGCCACCTCCTGCGGCGAGGCCAGCACCGCCGCCGCGCTGTCACGCACCTCGGGGCGCACGGTGCTGCGGGTGTGCACGTGCACGCGGTGGCCGGCCTGCACGAGATGGAGCGCCATGGGCGCGCCCATGATGCCGAGGCCGATGAATCCGAGGTCGAGCGGTGCGGTCATGACGGAGGATCCGTGGCGAGGGGGAACGTCAACGGTACCGGGCCAGCCACGCCAGCCCCTCGGCGGTGGTGGTGGCCGGCTTGTACTCGCACCCCACATGCCCGGTGTAGCCGATGCGGTCGAGGTGCGCGAAGAGGAAGTCGAAGTTGATCTCGCCGGTCCCCGGCTCGTGCCGCCCCGGGGTGTCGGCCACCTGCACGTGCCCGATGCGCGGCAGCTGCGCGGTCAGCGTGGCGGCCAGCTCCCCCTCCATCCGCTGCGCGTGGTACACGTCGTACTGCACCAGCGCGTTGGGCGCCCCCACCTCGTCCAGCAACGCCAGCACCTGCGCCGTGCGCGTGAGGTGGAAGCCGGGGATGTCCTTGTCGTTCACCGCCTCCACCAGCAGCGTCAGCCCCGCGCCGCGCAGCGCCTCGGCCGCGAACCGGAGGTTCTCCACCAGCGTGCGGTGCACCGCGTCGGCCGGCACCCCCGCCGGCGTCTTCCCCACGAGGCAGTTGAGGCGCGGCACGCCCAGCGCCGTCGCGTAGGCGATCGCCCGCGCCACCCCCTCACGGAACTCGGCCTCGCGCCCGGGGATCACCGCGAGCCCGCGCTCGCCGGCGTCCCAGTCCCCCGCCGGGAGGTTGTGCAGCACCAGCTGCAGCCCGTGCGCCTCCAGCCGCGCCTTGAGCTCCGCCGCCGGATACGGATACGGAAAGAGGAACTCCACCGCCGTGAACCCCGCCGCCGCCGCGGCCGCGAAGCGGTCCAGGAAGGGCAGCTCGGTGAACAGCATCGTGAGGTTGGCGGCGAAGCGGGGCATCGGCGGGCGGGGCGGAGGGGAGGGAGGGGGAGGGAGGAGGGCGCCGCCGGGGCGGTCACCCCGGGGGGCGTCCACGGGTTGGGGGCCCGCGCGGAGAAGTGCGTCATCACCTCCACCACCGCCGGGGCGTTGGCGGCCAGCGCCTCGCGGATCGCCGGCGCGATCTCCGCCGGCGCCTCCACGCGGATCCCCACGCACCCCAGGTCGCGCGCCAGCTGCGCGAAGCTCACCTGCTCGCCGAAGGCGTACAGCTCCGCGGGATTCCCGGGACGGCCGCCGTACTGCTTGAGCACGTCGGGGATCCCCTGGCTGAAGCCGTTGTTGTTGTTCACCACGGTCACCGTGTTGATGCCGTGGCGCCGCGCCGTCTCCAGCTCGTGCAGGTGGTACCAGAAGCCGCCATCACCGGTGAAGCACACCACTGGGCGGTCGGGGACCGCG
>JBILED010000339.1:0-2551 GCA_044352305.1 Gemmatimonas sp. | reverse complement strand
GAACGTCTGCCGCGGCGACGTGAGCTGGATCATGGTGGCCACCCAGATGGCCGAGTAGCCGGTGTCCGACACCAGCACGGCGTCATCGGGGAGGAGCGCCGACAGCTCGGCGCACAGCCGCTCGGGGCGGATGGGGACCTCGTCGCTGGCGCGCATGGCCGCATGCTCGGCGGCAAACCCCGCCACATGCGCGCGCACCCGCGCCAGCCACGCGACGTGCCCCGCGTGGGCCGGCAGCGCGGCGCGCAGCGCCTCCAGCGAGGCCCGCGCGTCCCCCGCCACCCCCACCGTGTGCGGATAGCTCCGCCCCAGCTCCGCCGGGTCGAGGTCCAGCTGCACGATCCGCGTGCCGACGGCCGGCACGCTCCAGTTGTGCGTGGTCTGGTCCCCCGTCTGCGACCCCACGTAGATGACCAGGTCCGCCTCGTGCACCACGCGGTTGGCGCACCACGCCGAATACGACCCCACCACCCCGGCGCTCAGCGGGTGGCGCTCGTCGATGGTCCCCTTGCCGTTCACCGACGTGGCCACCGGGATGTGCCGGTGCTCGGCGAGCGCCACGAGCGCCGCGGCCGCGCCGGAGATGCGCACGCCGCCCCCCGCCACCAGCACCGGGCGCTCCGCCGCGAGGATGGCCGCCACCGCGCGCGCCACGCTCGCCCCGTCGGGCGCAGGGCGGAAGGGGGGGACGGTGGCAAACTCGGGTTCGTGCGTGGGCTCCGGGAGCCCCTCCGCCACCTCCAGCTCGCGCGCCTCGCGCCCCACCAGGTCCAGGTGCACCGGCCCCGGCTTCCCGGTGGTGGCCACCCGGAACGCCTGCCGGAGCAGGTGCGGCAGCTGCTCCGGCGCCACCACGTCGGCGTGGGACTTGGTCACCGGGGCGAACAGCGGCGCGTGGTCGATCTCCTGGTACGCGTTCCGGTACTGGAACAGTGGCGGCTTCTTCCCGGTGATGGCCACCACCGGGGAGCAGGCCAGCCACGGGTCCTGCAGCGCGGCCGCCAGGTTGGCGGCCCCCACCGACTGCGCCATGCACACGCCGGGGCGCCCGGACACGCGCGCATACCCGTCGGCCATGTAGGCTGCGGACGCCTCGCTGTGCACCACCACGCGGCGGATCCCGAGCTCCTCCATGTCCACCATCGCCCGCCGGAGGATGGCATCCACATAGAACACGTGCGTCACGCCGTAGCGGGTGAGCGCCTCAGCGAGGTGGCGCGCGCCGGAGAGGGTGCGCGCGGGGGCGGGGGTGGCGGACATGGGGGAGGGCGGGCGGGACCCCCGCACGGCCGCGCCAGCGAAGGACGCGGCGGGTGGGGGGGGTTCGCTCTGAGTACGGCCGAGAGGCGGCGAAGTACCATCGCCCCCCCTGCTTGACACCCCACCGCACCACTGCCCACCTTAACCCATCTTTGTCCGGTAAGCGAACAAAGCCCTCCCCCCACGCGCCGCGACCCCCATGGCCCCCCTCCACCGCCGGATCCGCGGCCTCCCCCGGGCCGCCTTCGCCGCGCTCCTCGCCGCGCCCCTCCTCCCCGCCAGCGCCGCCGCCCAGGACCCCCTCCCCACCGTCCGCGTCGTCACCGACAGCGCCGGCCAGCGCCTCCAGGTCGACGGGCGCGATTTCTTCGTGCAAGGGGTCAACTGGGACTACGTCCCCATCGGCCAGAACTACGCCTACAGCCTCTGGACCCAGCCCGAGGCCACCATCCGCGCCGCCCTCGACCGCGAGATGCCCCGCCTCAAGGCCATGGGCGTCAACGCCATCCGCCAGTACGCCGGCATTCCCCCGCGCTGGGTGCGCTACATCTACCAGCAGCACGGCATCCACACCGTCCTCAATCACCCCCTGGGGCGCTACGGCGTCACGGTGGACGGGGTCTACGCCCCCAGCACCAACTACGCCGACCCCGCCGTCCGCGCCCTCCTCACCCGCGAGGTCCTCGCGCTCGTCGACGAGTTCCGCGACACCCCGGGCATCCTCGTGTGGCTCCTCGGCAACGAGAACAACTACGGCCTCGAGTGGAAGTCCGCCGAGACCGAGAACCTCCCCGCGGGGGAGCGCCAGCGCGCCAAGGCCGCCTTCCTCTACTCGCTCGTGGGCGAGGTGGCGGGCGCCATCAAGGCGCGCGACTCTCGCCGCCCCGTGGCCTTCGCCAACGGCGACCTCCAGTACCTCGACCTCCTCGCCCGCGAGGCCCGCACCCTTGACATCCTCGGGAGCAACGTCTACCGCGGCCGCTCCTTCACCGACCTGTTCGACCGCGTGAAGGCGGCCATGGGCATCCCCGTGATGTTCACCGAGTTCGGCGCCGACGCCTGGAACGAGCGCACCCGCCGCGAGGACCAGGCCATGCAGGCCCGCTACCTCGTGGCCCAGTGGCAGGAGATCTACCTCAACAGCCACGGCAAGGGCGCCGCCGGCAACGCCATCGGCGGCTTCACCTTCCAGTGGAGCGACGGCTGGTGGAAGTTCGGCCAGGACTCCCGCCTCGCCGACCACGACGTCAACGCCTCGTGGAGCGCCGACGCGTACCCCGACGACTACCGG
>JBILED010000079.1:0-11462 GCA_044352305.1 Gemmatimonas sp. | reverse complement strand
ACCAGCTCGCTCACCGCCGACAGGCTGCGGGTGGCGTACTCGGTGATCGGGGCGTCGTTCACCCACCGCGCCTCCCCCACCGGCGGCTGATACGGGCGCCCGCGCGAGGCGGCAAACCCGTCGGTGGCGGCCCACGCCGCCACCGCTTCGCCGATGGCGCGCCCCACCGCCAGCGCCGCCTCGGCCTCTGGCGCCGGCACCCCCTGCGCCCGCCGAGCGGCCACCAGCGAGTCGGCCAGCCGCGCCACGGCGGCGCGCGTGGTGGGGAGCCCCTCTGCCAGCAGGGCGTCCAGCAGGGCGTGCTCGGCCGCCACGGCCACCAACGTGCCGTCGAGGCGGTCGTCCCCGTCGGGATGCGTGGCCTCAGCGGGGAGTGCCGGCCCCGCCGGCAGCACCGTGGCCAGCGGGGCCATTGTCGGGTCTCCGGCGGCCAGCCCCGCGTACAGCGCCACCGACGCGTACGCCGACAGCCGCGACGCCACGGGCGGGGAGAGCCGCTCCGCGCGGATGGTCCCGTACAGCTGCGCCATCCATTCGGCCACCAGGCGGCCGTCGGTGGCGGGGGTGCGGGTGCAGCCGGCCAGCAGCCCTCCCCCCAGCAGCAGCCCCGTCATCAGCCGCCCAACGTGACGCCAGTGTGGCTGCAGCCCGTGCGCGGCCACGCGGACGCACGCGGCCAGGGGGCGCGAAGCAGACGGCGCAGAGCGGGACCGTGGCATGGTCAGAACGTACCGAGTGGGTCGGCGCCCCGCACGTCGAGGGCGCGGCCCCCGTGGCGGCGCGCGGGGCCGCCCGTCATCTTGCCAGCATGTCCCGTGCAGCGCGGCTGACGATCCGCAAGGCGGCGTGGGGGAGGCGCCTGGCGTGGGTGGCCGTGACGCTGACGGCGCTGCTGCTGGCGGCACTTGGCCCCGTGGCGCTACCGGCGGGAGCCCAACCGCTCCCCCTCCTGCGGGGCGCCGTGCGTGACAGCGCCAGCGGGGCGGCGGTCCCCGGCGCCGTGGTGCTGGCCCTGGGGGCGCGTGGCGACACCGTGGCGCGCACCGTCACGCGGGAGGACGGGCGCTTTGCCGTGCCGCTGGCGCGCCCCGCGGCACGGATACAGGCGCTGCGGCTGGGGTATCGCCCGCAGGGGACCGCGCTGCCACGTGGCACGGACGGGCCGCTGCCGGAGATCACGCTGACGCTGGTGCGCCTCCCCACGCTGCTGGGGCGGGTGCAGGTGAATGCGGCGCGCTGCCGTGCCCGCCCCGACCGCGAGGAGGCGGCCGCCCTGCTGGAGGAGGCGCGCACCGGGCTGCTGGCCATGCAGGTGGCGCACGAAACCTCGCCGGCTGCTGTGGTGCGGCTGGCCTACACGCGCGAGTACGCGGCCGACGGGCGCACCATCGTGCGGCAGCAGGTGCGCGTGGATTCCGGAGAAGCGTCCACCGCCTCCTTTGGCGCCACGCGCAGCGGCGCCGACTTCGTGCGCCTGGGGTTCCGCACGCGAGAGCAGGGGGACCAGCTGCTGTTCGGCCCCGATGCGCGCGTGCTGCTGGATCCCGGCTTTGCGGCCGGCTACTGCTTTCACCGGGCGCCGGACGACGCGGCGCGCCCCACCGAGGTGGGGGTGGCCTTCGAGCCGGCGCGGCGCGAGCGCGATCGCGTGGACATCGAGGGCGCGTTGTGGATCGACACGCTGGCGCGCGCGGTCACCGGCATCACGTTCCGCTACGCTGGCGTGGAGGAGGCGGCCCAGCGCGCCGGGGCCGGCGGCGCCGTGCGCTTGCGCGCCATGCCCAGCGGGGTGGTGCTGATTGACCAGTGGTGGCTGCGCACGCTGGCGCCCCCCAGTCGTCGGAGCGCCGACGGCGGTGACGCGGGGGGCGCGACGCCGGTGATCACCGAGGTGGGGGGGGCGCTGGCGCACGCCGCATGGCAGGATGGGGCGCGGTGGGAGGCGCCGCTGGGGACGGTGCGGCTGACGGTGCGCACGGCCGCGGGACTGCGTGCCGCCGGCGTGACCGTGGGGCTGCGCGACACGGACTACCGCGCGGACACGGACGTGGACGGGCTGGTGGAGCTGCCGCACGTGCTGCCGGGACCGTACGCGGTGGTGGTTCGGGATTCGGTGCTGGCGCCGTTGGGGGTGGCGCTTCCCACGGCGCTGGCCCCGGTGGTGGACGCGGGCGACACCGTCCGGTTGACGCTGGATCTCCCCACAGCCGAGGGGTTCCTGCGCCCCGCGTGCCCCGGTGGTGCCCGGGGGACCGGCGCCATGGTGGTGGCGCGCGTGGTGGATCCCGCCGGGATGGGCATGGCGGGGGTGGCGTGGCGGCTGCGGCGGTCACGCGGCGGGGACTGGGTGGTGGTGGCCGAGCGAGGGACCACCGACGCGGACGGCCGGCTGCTGCTGTGCGACGCGGTGGCGGTGGGGGACGTGATGGAACTGCAGCTGGTGCGGGGGCGCACGGCGCCGGAGACGGTGGTGTTCCCGGTGGGTGGCGCCATTACTGCGGTCCCCGTGATCCTGCACGACGGGGGGCCCGTGATGGCCGAGGGGGAGGCGGCGGGCACGCTGCTCACCGGCGTGGTGCGCGATCCGGACAGCGGTGCGCCGATTGCGGAGGCGCGGGTGTCGCTGGCAGGGACGCTGCTGGAAAGCGTGACCGACAGCAGCGGCGCATTCCTGCTGGGGGGGATCCCGCGCGGCGACTATCAGGTGGAGGTGCGCACGCCGTGGCTGGACTCGATTGGCACGGTGCATCGCGCGGCGGTGCGGGTGAGCGGCGCGCAGCGGTGGCTGGAGGTGACGTTGCCGCCGGCTGGGGCGCTGCTGGCGGCGGCCTGTGGCGCGCGACGCGAGGGGGGGCTGCTGGTGGGGCGCGTGCGGGTGCCGCCGCGTGGCGAGGGGGCGGCCGTGTGGCCCGTGCGGCTGACCGTCAGCTGGCATGACCGCGCGCTACAGCTGCTCCCGGACGGCACGGCCGTGCCGCGTCTGCGCTGGGTGGAGGCGCGCACCGACAGTGCGGGGACGTATCGGGTGTGTGGCGTGCCCGTGGAGATGCCCGTGACGGTGACCGTGGCGGTGGAGGAGGACCGCGTGGCGGCCGGGCTGGCGCCCGGCGGCGCGCCCCAGCAGGTGCGGCTGCCGCTGGCCCGCCGAGCGGCCCGGGTGGACGTCTCCTTGGACAGCGCGGTGGTGGGTGCGGCGAGCTTCACCGGCCGCCTGGTGGATGCGGAGGGCGCGCCGGTGGCGTACGCCGAGGTGCGGCTGCCGGGGTTGTCGCGCGCCACGCTGACTTCGGAGGCGGGGCGGTTCCGGCTGGAGGGGGTGCCGCCGGGCACCCATCAGGTGACCGTCACGCGCGAGGGGTTTTCCGCCCTCACGGCGCAGGTGCCCTTTGCGGCCAATCGGGTGGTGGACCATCGCCTCGTCCTCACGCCCACGCCATAGATTTCCCCCGACGTCCGCTGCACGGGTGCCAACCGCACCCCGGTCGTGCGGCGGCTCCGGCGTCCACCTCCCTGCCCCGCCCGAGCCCATGCGCTTCTTGGTCCTGGTGTTGTTGGCCCCCGTGGCGGTCCTCATGGGCTGTGCCTCAGGGGGGGCCGCGCCGTCCTCCGGTGCCTCCGCGCCCGCCGCGCCCGCCGCGGCGCCGGGCGCCCCCGTCCCCCAGCGACGCCAGGTGCAGATCGCCGGCGCGCCGCTGGTGATGTCCACCGAGGCCAGCCGGGATGTGGCGCAGCTGGCCGCCCCCGTGGCGCGCAGCTGGGAGGCCTTGCGGGCGGCCTATGACAGCGTGGGCGTGGCCGTGGGGACGCTGGACCCGCGCACGCACACCATCGGCAACCTGGGCTACAAGGTGCGCCAGCGGCTGGGGCGCGCGCCGCTCAGCCGCTACCTCGACTGCGGCGGCTCCACGCAGGTGGGCCCCAACGCCGATTCGTACGACGTGATGCTGAGCGTGACCTCCACGCTCACCCCCGCGGGCGCGGAGGCCACCACGCTGACCACCACGGTGGAGGCGGACGCACGCCCGGCGACCTTCAACCAGTCGTGGATGCGGTGCACCTCGAAGGGGGCGCTGGAGAAGCGCCTGGCCGACCTGGTGCGCGCGCAGCTGGCGCGATGAGGGCGCGGACCGTTCCGGCGGGGATGGCCCGCGTGCTGGCCGCAGCCCTGACGGTGGCGCTGGTCGCCGTCGCGGAGGTGGGACATGCGCAGGTGCGGGGAGGCTCCGCGCTGCCGCGCACCGCGCCCGCGCCACGCGGGGTGACGGTCAACGGCACGGCCATCGACTCGCTGTCGGGGGAGCCGCTGGAGGGGGCGTACATCACCATCGCGGGGCAGTCCCGCGCCGCCCTCAGTGACCGCTTCGGCCGTTTCCGCTTCGAGAACCTCCCCGCGGCCACGTACACCTTCGCGCTGCAGCACGCGGTGCTCGACTCGCTGGGGCTGTCGGCCACCACGGCGCGCTGGACCATCGTGGACGGCACGGAGCCCGTGCAGCTGGCGGTGCCGTCGTTCCGCACGCTGTGGCGGTCGCTGTGCCGCACCGAGCCCCCGGCGCGCGACACGGGATTCGTGTTCGGCACCGTGCGCCTTTCGGACGGGGCCACGCCGGCGCCCGGCACCACGGTGGAGGCCGCGTGGCTGGACATCCGGCGTGACGTGGCCAGCGGGGCCGCGCCGGGGGCCGACGTGACGGTGAAGCGGTGGGCGCGCACCGCGGAGACCGGCGACGAGGGGAGCTACGGCATCTGCGGGATCCCCGTGGACGTGACGGTGCAGCTGGCGGGGATGCGCGAGGCGCTGGCCTCGGGAGTGATCGACCTGTCGGGGCGCGGGGTGCTGGTGCGCCGGCGCGACCTGGTGCTGGGCACGCGGGACACCGCGAAGGCCCCGCGCGGCACGGTCACGGGGCTGGTGGCCGACAGCGCGGGGGCGCCGCTGGCAGGGGTGCGGGTGGTCATCGACGGGGCGGAGCCGGCGCGCACCGACGGTGACGGGCGCTTTGCGGTGACGCGGGTCCCCGCCGGGACGCGGCGGGTGGACCTGTCCATGCTAGGGCGCCTCCCCTATTCCGGCAGCGTGGATGTGGTGGCCAACGAGGCGGTGGCGTTCAGCGCGCAGCTGCGGCGCGTGAACACGCTGGAGGTGGTGAAGGTGGTGGGATCGGCGGAGGCGGCGCAGCGCATCCGCGAGATCGAGGAGCGCAAGCGCAGCGGGATGGGGTACATGCGCGACTCCAGCGAGCTGCCGGTGAACGCCACGCCGGCGGCGTTGTACGCCATGCTCCCCAACGTGCAGGTGACCAGCACCGGGAGCGGCTTCCGCAACTTCATCATCACGCTGCCGTACAACCGCGGCGGGCGGTGCCTGGCCACCCTGTTCGTGGACGGGCAGCGGCAGGTGGACCAGTCGATGCTGGGGATGTTCAACAACGACGAGATCGCGGCGGTGGAGCTGTTCCCGCGCCCCGCCAACGCCCCCCCGCAGTTCCAGGGGGGGACGGGCGGGAACACCAACACCTGCGGGTCGCTGGTGATCTGGACGAAGGCGGCGCTGTACCGCTGACGGTTCGGGGCGAACGGTCGGCGCGGCGTTACCGCCTCGGCGTCACCGACGCGGCGGTCCTCCCATGCCGCGCCCGCCCAGCTTCTCGCGCAGGGCCTTCATCCCCTTCTCCTGCTGCTTGTCCAGTGGCTTGCGCGCGGCCTCCCGCTGCGCGGGCTCGAGGCCGGCGAGGGCCGCCTCCAGCGCGACGCCGTAGGCCTGCTGCACCTCGCGCACCGCGGTGCCGGCGGCGTCGCGCGCGATCACCATGCGCGCCTCGTCCTCGGCGCCCTGCAGCGTGGTGGTGGGGCGCATGGCCTTCCCCAGCGAGTCGATGCGCGCCAGGGTGGGGGCCACGGTGGCGGTCAGCGTGCCGTGCGCCGCGGTGAGCGCAGCCACCTGGGGCTCCGTCAGCTTGAGATCCTTCCGTTTGTCCAGCAGCAGCGCGAGCGGGTCCAGCTCCTCCACATCCTTGGCCGCCAGGGTGGGGGGCGCCTTCTTGGCAGCCACCGCGTTCCAATTGACATCGCGCTCCCCCATGCCGCGGCGCTGGGCGTGCGCCAGCGACGGGATCAGCATGGCCAGCGCCAGGAGCAGCGGCAGGGCGCGCAGCGGGGCGGCGTGCGCGCCTCCGGGGACTGTGGGGCAACCGCGTGGCGTGGACGGCATCGTCAACCTCCAGGGGTGGGGGGGACCTTCGTGAAGCACGGTGGACACCACGGCGCGGAACACGGCGCGAGATACAGCGCGAGATACGGCACAGGGCCGGTCAGGGCGAGGCGACGGCGGGCACGTGCGCGAACAGCTGCCGCTGCACCTCGGGGTTGCGGAGCTTCCAGAGCACGCCGTCGGTGAAGTAGTGGTGGATGTTGATGAAGGCGAGCAGCAGGATGGGGGCGGCGTTGCCGGGCGCCTCGCCAAAGGCGCGCCCCACCGCGCCCATGAGCGCCACCGGCACCAGCTGTGCCACCACCCAGCTGGCGGCCAGCAGCAGCGCCGCATACGCGGCCGCGTGCACGGCCACGGGCAGGGCGGCACGCGCCGGCTGCCGCTGTCGGCGTTCCGCGGCGTCGTTGAGCTCCACCCGCAGCGGGAAGGCCAGGTACTGCAGGGCGTGGGCGATCTGCACCCAGAAGAGCGCGCGCGGATCGCGCGCCATGGCGGCATACCACACCAGCAGGGCCAGCCACGGCGTGACCACGAGCAGCGGCACCGCCTGCCCGGTGCGGCGCGCCAGCCGCCAGAAGGCCACCACACCCAGCGCCACCGCCACCAGGGTGGCGGCCGACACCGCCAGGTACAGCGGGCGCACGCGCGTGGGATCGCGCAGCTGCGTGACCAGGAACCAGGCCAGGTGCCACGCCAGCAGGATGTGCAGGCTCCACTTGACCAGTCGGCGTTCGCCGGGGTCCCAGCGCACGCCGGCCAGCTGCGCGTGCACCGCCATCATCCCCCACACTTGGCCCGTGTAGTGCCACGCCAGGTACACGCTGGAGATGGTGACCAGGAGGGTGCCCACCACGACGGGCTCCCAGAGCGCCACCACGCAGGCCGCGACCAGGAGGGCGGGGATGCCGAAGGCGGCCCACGGATGGCGCCGCATGGTGGCGCCGTCGCGGTACACCAGGCGATAGGAGGCCAGGAAGTGCGGCATGTTGATGGCGGTGGCCACATAGGCCTGGGCCCCCGCCCCCAGCCAGACCAGCTCGGTGCGCCCGGTGAGGAGCAGCGGGAGCAGCACCAGCAGCGACAGGCCTCCCACCGACAGGAAGTCCACCGTCGGGGAGATGACGGACGCACGACGGCCGCCGGCTGATGAGCCGGCGGCCGTCGTCCCGCGCACGGAACGCGTGGTCACGCGCGTCGCGAGGCGCTTACTGGTAGGTGCACTGCGCGCCGGTGGGGCAGTTGGGGGGACGACGGTCCCACGCGAAGGAGGCGGCGGGCACCAGGAAGGCGGTCGTCTGCGGCACGCGCGGGGCCCCCGCCACCGAGGGGGGGAAGATGATGATCGACACCGCGGATCCGGCGACATCCAGCCCGGGCACCGGCTGGATGTCCAGCTTGCCGGCGGCGCCGGCGGTGGAGAACGCGGGCTGCCCCGGCAGGCCGGTGGGGTCGGTGGCGATCAGGTTGGTGGCGCCGCCGGCCGCGCGGATGTTGAAGCGGTAGCGGGCCGCCGTCGTGGAGGGGGGCATGGTGACGTAGCTGGAGACGCTGCGCCCCGGCACCGCGGCCCAGGTGGGATCGGCCGGCGCCGTCCCCGTGGCCAGGTAATGGCGCACGTCGATGGCGTCGGTGGTGGTGTTGATGACGCGCACCGCCACGTTCGCCCCCGGGTCGGCCACGTTCTCCTCGATGATGCGCAACTGCATGGCGTTGGCGCCGCCGCGCGCGTTCCCCCAGAGGATGGCGGTGTACAGCTTGCCGGCCGCGAGGGTGATCGTGGTGTCGCGCAGCTTGACCGAGGCCAGCGCCTGCAGCGAGTCGTTGAGGAAGATGGCCACGCGGCGCGAGCCGGCCTGCGCCGGCTTGAACTGGATCTCGGTGGAGGCCGGGACGCCGGAGGCGGTGACGATGTTGTTGCGGAACGGGACGCGGAACGCCGAGGAGTTCTCGACGAGGTCCACGAACCGGAAGTCGAGGCCGAAGGCGCCCGCGGTGTCGGGGACGGCGTTGATGAACCGGATCCCCGCGGTGGGGATGTCGGGGGTGGCGATGACTTCCTCGGGCTTGCAGCCGGTGACCGCCAACGCGGCCCCCAGGCTCAGCACCGACAGGAGGTGACGACGACGCATGGTGAGACTCCGTGTGGGAAAGACGTGCGGCAGCCGCTCAGGGCCACGGGATTCGTACGGATTGCGCAGAGTCCGGCGGGGTGACGGTGGGATCGATGCTCCCCCCGCCCAGGATCCCCTGCCGGATGATCGTCGCCAACGCCGCCGTGACGGCGCCGGCGACGATCGCCGACTTGGACTTCGAGAGGTGTCGCTCGCGGAGCTCGGAGACGTGCGCACGGGACACCGTGAGCCGCTCCCCGCTCCACACCTGCACGCCCCCTCGCAGCAGGTGGACCGCCAGCACCGACAGCACCACCTGCGCGCTGTCCTGCCCCACCAGCCGCCCCTCGAGCCGCGCCACCTCCGGTGCCACCGGGCCGCCCAACGCCACCCGGCCGGCATCGTTGATCTGGAGTTCCACGCGCGTTCCGAGAGGGGGACCATTGCCGAGCACGGGGACCATGGAATAGCACCCCGTGGCCAGCAGGCACCCCACCACCAGTGCCGCGGCGCGCGCGATCAGGCCACGCGCCGCGACCACCGGCTTACCATCCATAGACGCTCTTGGGAGCGGTGGAGTTGGGGGCGTTCCCCGCGCCCAACCCCGATCCGTAGAGCTCGCCCAGCTGCTTGCCGCGCGCCTGCAGGTCCTGATACGGCACCGCCCAGAAGGTTGGCGTCCCCTCGGGGAGTTCGCCCCACCCGCGCCCGGGGAGGAACCAGGCCCCGAAGTGCGTGTACGCGGTCTCGATGCGCACCTCGTACTTGATGGCCTCCCACAGGGTGCCACAGGTGACCGTGGTGAAGTTGGGGGCCGACGGCACCTTGGGCACGCACGCGTTGCCACCGGGCACCGGCACCGTGGCGCTGGCCTCGGTGATGGGGGGCAGCTTGCCGTTCCCCACGCGGCTCAGGTTCACCAGCGCCACTGCCTGCGCCAGGTTCCCCTTGCGGAAGTGCCCCTCGGCCCGGAGGAGGTCCATCTCCGCCTTCACCATGTGCGGCGTATTCCCGTTCTGCTGGGTGCCATCGCCGTTGGTGCGCCAGGAGAAGAAGCGGACGTGGTTGTAGTTGGACCACCCCCACCCGAGCCCCTGGTTCTGGTCCTCGCCCACCTGGCGGTTCTCGAAGTACCGCTTGCACACGGTGGCCGCCGCCTGGCACTGCTGGCGCTGGAAGTCCGACTGCTGCGCCGCGCGGGTGGCGCCCTGCGGGAACCGCTGGTCGGGGGTGGCCATGAGGAAGCTCACGTTCCCCGCGCCGCGATCCCCCAGCGGCGTGGCCAGCCACGCCGCGTAGCTCCCCGACGTGTCGGCCATGCCGATGTAGAACGGCGGCATCTGGTGCCACAGCGCGAACACGCCGTACTGCGAGCGCCACGAGTTGCCCGGCCCCGTCACCGTGTTGGTGGTGATCTGGTGGTCGGCGGTGATGCCGGCCTCCGCGTCGGCGATGACCGCATCCCAGTTGACCGCCGCCCGCTCCGCCGGCGTGCGGGCCAGGTTGGCCCGGAGGCGCGCCCGGTAGCTGCGGATGAGCCGGACGAACTCCGCCTTGCTGAACGACGTGTTGGACGGGATCCACGTGGCCGGCAGCGGGAAGCCGTCGGCGCCGGCGGCGTTCTCGTTGGTGTAGGTGATGGCGCGGTCGAACGCGGCGCTGGCCGAGTCGAACGCCGCCTTGTACCCCACCAGACTGCCGGGATCCTCGGCCGTCATCGCGTCGGTGACGATGCCGACCGAGTCATGCATGAGCGCCGTGTAGCCGATGGCCACCCCGCGCAGGAACTCGGCATACGCCTTGGCGCGCGCATTGCGCGCCGGCGACCCTAGGTTGAGGTCGGCGCCGCCGTCGGCCGCCGGCTTCATCTGCCGGAGGAAGGAAGAGGCCACCCGGTTCACCTCGCCCATGAAGGTGTACAGGCGGTTCTGCTCCCCCTGGCAGACGTTGCCGGGGTTGTTGCCGTTGAACGCGCCGGCAAACGGGGCCCGGGCGTTCTGGCAGTTGTTGGCCAGCGACGAGTAGTTCATGAGGGACATGACATTCATCATCCCCTCGAGGTTCGTCGTGGAGCCGTACACGCCGGTGTGCCACCGGCGGTAGTACGACCCCAGGAGGTTCTCGGCGTCGTTGGGGGTGCCCAGCACGCGGCGGGTGTCCCCCGCGTTGGGGTTGATCACCTCCAACTCGGTGTCGCACCCGGCCAGCAGGGCGGCGGCGGCCAGGAGCGCGGCGCCGCGGAGCGCGGATCGGATCATGGGGCCTCGCTCCTAGAAGCGCGTGGAGATGGAGAACGAGTACTGCCGGAGCGTCGGGAAGTCGAAGGCGTCCACCTGGTTGATGAGCCCCGAGCCCGCCTGCCCGCCGCTGACCCCCACCTCGGGATCGTAGCCGGAGTAGCCCGTCCACACCCACAGGTTGCGCCCGATCGCCGCGATGTTCCAGTCGCCGCGGCCGGCGATCTTCCCCAGCCGGTAGGACAGGCTCAGCTCGCGGAGCTTGGCGTAGCTGCCGACCTCGGTGTTGTAGTTGTTGGGGCCGAGCAGGTCGTAGAAGCCGCCGGAGCCGGCGCCCTCGGCGCCGCCCACGCGCCAGCTGTACCCCACCGGCTTGGCGCTCTGCACCGAGCGGTTGGCCATGTCAAAGAACCCCGACGACAGGTCGAGCAGCCCCCACCCTTCGCCCTGGTTCTGGATGCGGTGCCCGAAGACGCCGTCCACCAGCCCGAAGAAGGTGAATTTCTTGTAGGTGAGGGTGTTGTTGAAGCCCACGCGGAAGCTGGGGAGGGTGTTCCCGAGGATCTGGTTGGTCCCCACCCCCTCGCCCACCTGGCCCTTGAGGGGACGGTCCACGATGGGGTGCCCGAAGTACAGCGGGTAGTTCCAGGGCGACTGCGCCGCCGGAAGCTTGGTCTGCCAGAGGTTCTTGGTGATGCCGTCCTGCCAGCTGTTCCCCTCGCCGGTCCACACCACGTAGCCGTCGTCGTTGACCTGGAACGCGCGCCCGGGGCCGCACTGCCCCTGCACCGACTGCGGGAGCATGCCGCAGCTGGTGTAGAACTTGCGCCCCCAGATGTTGCCGTACCGGTTGACCGGGAAGCCGTTGTTCTGGTCGCGCCGGGCGGTGATGAGGAACAGCGA
>JBILED010000287.1:0-3250 GCA_044352305.1 Gemmatimonas sp. | reverse complement strand
CTTCCCGCACCCCCACCCCTCCCGGGGCGATCAGCACGAGATACCCCGCCAGATAGGAAGCGGAGAAAAGTGCGACAAACTGCCACGGATTGCCACTCACCGACGGGGTGGCGCCCCGGGCGAACATCCAGAAGGCCACGCCGTACCCGATCCACGCGATCCCCTGCATGGCGGTGACCAACCACAGGGTACGGGCCGCGAGATGCCGCTGCTCCAGTGGGACCCCACGTCGCCGTGCCACGTTCCCCAGGAGCGCCGGGAGGATGCGGGGGAGCGCCAGCACCACCGCGACGAACGCCACCGCCAGCCCCCACGCCAGCCAGTACCACACGGGATTGAGCGAGGCCAGCGCGCGCGCGCCGAACAGCACGGCGATGGCACACCCGGCGCCGAGATTGAGGGCGGTCCCCAGCAGGGCGGCCCCTGCGGCCGCCAGGCCGCTCACCCCCTGCTCCTGGGCCAGCACACCAAGGGCCCCGACCGACCACACCTTGCCCGGAATCCACCGCCCGAGGTTGGCGATGGTCCAGATGCGCACGGCGACTGGGTACGGCAAGGTCCCCCCCCACCCCGCCAGCAGGAGACGCCACCCCTGGATCAACAGGGCGTAGGTGGCCAGCACCACGGCCGTGGCGGCCGCCATCCACCCCCACTGTATCTGCGTGGTGGCCAGGGCGCGCGACATGGCGGGCGCCTGCTGGGCCAAGGCCCAGCCGGTGGCGATCAGCAGCACCAGCATCAGCACGGGTCGCACGCGCTGCCACCCGCTCCGGGTTCGGCGCCCCTCAGCGGCGGTCATGTGCCTCGCGCGCGAGGGCGGTGCGGTAGATGTCCACATAGCGGGCGCTCACGGCCTCGGGGCTGAATCGCTCCAGCATGGCGGCCCGCGCCAGCCCCCGCATCCGGCGGTCCATCGCGGGATCCTGGTCCCCGCGCGCCACCGCCGCCGCCACGGCCACCGCCAGGGCGCCAACGTCACCTGGAGGGACCAGCGTGCCGCCGTGGGCTGGGCTGACGACATCCGACACGCCGCCATCCTGGTACGTCACCACCGGGGTCCCGGACAGCTGTGCTTCAACCGCCACGAGTCCCAGCCCCTCGCCTCGGGACGGCATGGCGACCACTTTCGCCTCGCGAAAACGCTGCGCGAGCGCTCCCTGCGCCATGGTGCCGATCCAGCGCACCCGATGCGCCACGCCCAAAGTGTCGGCATGGGCCATGAGGGCTGGGCCATCGGGGCCGTCCCCCACCACGGTCAGCCCCTCCTCCGCCAAGGCGGGATGGGCGAGCGCGTCCAGCATGTCACGCACCCCCTTCTGGGCGTTGAGGCGCCCAACGAGGAGGATCCCGGCGCGCGGCGTCTCGCCCTCCGGCGCCGGGAACCGCGCGGCATCCACCGGCATGGGGGCCACGGAGACGGGCAGGGTCGGCGCGAGGCAGCTCACCTGCGTGGCCAGCCATGTGGAAACGGTGGTCCGCGCCGCCGCCTGCCCCAGCACGGCGCGCAGGAGCGGATGGGCCACGCGCACCCCGGCCGCCAGCCGCACATCCGATCCGTGCATGGTGATCACGAGCGGGGTCCGGGTGCGCCCTGGCACCCCCCACAGGGCCAGGGCGGCGGGGAACCACCAGTGAGCGTGGATCACCTCCACCGGCTGCCCCTCGGCGCGCGAACGGGCGAGATGGGCCAGGGTCGCCCGACGGAGTGCACGCAACAAGCCAAGCAGCGCCCACCGACCGCCCCAGGAGCCGCGGACCGCCTCCGCCATCGTACCGGTGTAGGCCAGCGTCATGGCGTCCGGGGCGGCGTACGGCACCCGCTCGATGGGCACCCCCTCCACCGCATCGTGGCGCGGCAGCCCCGGCGCCCCGGGCGCAATCACCGACACGACGTGCCCCGCCTGCTGCAACGCCACCGCCAGCCGCAGCACGAAGGAGCCGGCGGCATCCCCCTCATGCCGGGGGATGTTGTGCGTGACAAAGAGCAGGCGCATGGGCCGGGGGGGTCAGCCGCCGCGCCCGTTGCGCTCCGCGGCGGCCAGTTCGTCCAGCTCGCGCCGCATCTCCCGCACCTCCGCGCGCTGCTGCGCCACCTGCTCCCCCAGCAGACCGGTGGCAAAGAACACCGATCCCAGAATGAGGGCGGTCTGGACGATGGTCCAGACCCACCGCTGTCCCTGACCGGTGGCCACCAGCCACCCCAGCGCGCCCAGGCCGGCCAGCAGCCCGACGGCAAAAAGCCCGACCCCCAGCATGCCGAAGGCCAGCAGCGGCTTCTGCCCGAAGCGCAGCTCGAACCAGACGGCCACCATGTCCAGCACCCCCACGGGGATCCGGGAGAGCCCGAACTTGGACCGACCGGCATGACGCGGGTAGAGCGGCACCGGGACCTCGGTGACGGTGAACCCCTGGGCGGCGGCGAGGACGATCATGTACCGATGGAAATCGGGGCGCATGGGGAGCGCGGCCATGACCTCGCGGCGGTATGCCTTGACGTTGTTGAGGTCGCGCACCGGCACATGAAACAGCAGGCGACTCAGCCGGTTGTAGATCCGCGAGACGAAGGCCTTCTCGTAGACTCCCTGCTTGTAGCCCGTGACCATGTCGGACTGGTCCGCCAGGATCGGTGCCACGAGGCGCGGGATGTCCTCGGGCTTGAACTGGAGGTCGGCGGGGTAGAAGACAAGCACCCGCCCCTCGGCGTGCAGGTACCCGGTGCGCAACGCCTCGGCGATCCCCCGCTGGATGCGGTGCCGCACCGGCCGCAGGAAGGGATGCCGGTCGCGCAGCTCCTGCAGCAGCGCCCAGCTGCCGTCGGCGGAGCCGTCGTCGACGACGATCACCTCATAGCGCGCCGCCTCGCGCGCCACCATTTCCTCGCACAGCGCCAGGAACAGCGGCAGGTTTCCGGCCTCGTCCTTGGCCGGGACCAGCACGCTGACGTCCACCGGGCGCAGGTCAGACACGCTTGCGCATCCGAGCCGGGAGGACCCCCAGCTGGTCACGGTACTTGGCAACGGTGCGCCGCGCGATCTGGACGCCGGTCTGCTGGAGGATTTCCACGATGGCCTGGTCGGTGAGCGGGTTGTGGGGGTCCTCCCCCCCGACGAGCTTGGCGAGCTGGTCCTTGATGCCGCGCGCCGAGACGTCGTCGCCGTCGGCGGTGGACAGCCCCGACGAGAAGAAGAACTTGAGCGGGAGCACGCCGCGCGGCGTCTGGGCGAACTTCTCGTTGGTGACGCGGCTGACG
>JBILED010000078.1:0-11472 GCA_044352305.1 Gemmatimonas sp. | reverse complement strand
GCTCGCCGGTGACCATTGCCGACCGCGAGGCGGAGCAGGCGGCGCGCGCGTGGCTGGCGCAGCGCTTCCCCGCCGACGGCGTGATGGGGGAGGAGTTCGGCGTGGTGCGCCCCGAGGCGCCGCGCCGCTGGATCATCGATCCCATTGACGGCACCAAGGCCTTCGTGCGCGGCGTGCCGCTGTGGGGGACGCTGGTGGCCTGCTGCGAGGGGGAGACCGTGCTCGCTGGCGCCGTCTGCTACCCGGTGGTGGACGAGACGCTGGCCGCCGCGGTGGGGGAGGGGTGCTGGTGGAACGGCGTGCGCGCGCGCGTGTCCGCGGTGGACACGCTGGCGCAGGCCACGCTGTGCATCACCGACGAGCGCTTCGCGGGACGGCCGCACCGCGCCGCGCAGTGGCGCGCGCTAGCCGCCGACAGCGGCGTGGTGCGCACCTGGGGCGACTGCTACGGGTACCTGCTGCTGGCCACCGGACGCGCGGAGGTGATGGTGGACGACCTGATGAACCCGTGGGACGCCGCCGCCGTGCTCCCGCTGGTGACCGAGGCCGGGGGCGCCTTCACCGACTGGCGGGGGAGAACCACCGCCTTCGGCGGCGACGTGATCGCCACGAATGCCGCGTTGGCGCAGTCGGTACGCGCCCGCCTGCATGATGACACCGGATCCCCCGCATGACCGACACCCCATTTGCAACTCGATCTGCAACTCCATCTGCAACTCCAACTGCAACTCCATCTGAGCGCTCAGCCGTGCCTGGCGCTGAGCCCTCAGCAGTTGCCAGCACTGGCACCCCAGCCGTAGCCAGCACCGAGCCCACGGTGATTCCTCCCCACCTCCCCCTCGACACTCTCGACACCCTCGACTTCGCCAAGGGGAACGGCCTGGTCACCGTCGTCACCCAGGACGCTGACAGCGGCGCCGTGCTCATGGTGGCGCACGCCGACCGCGAGGCGCTGGAGCACACGCTGCGCACCGGCGAGATGCATTACCGCTCGCGCACGCGCGGGCTGTGGCACAAGGGGGGCACCAGCGGCAACGTGCAGCGCGTGGTGTCGCTGGCCGTCGACTGCGACCGCGACGCCGTGCTGGCGCGCGTGCGCCCCGCCGGGCCGGCGTGTCACACCGGGGCCGTGAGCTGCTTTGCGCAGGAGGACAGCCCCGGGGGTCGTCAGGAGGCCCCCGCACCCCTCCCCCCGCAGCGCCCCGCCGTCGACCCGCTCACGCGGCTTGATGCCATCATCGCCGCGCGCGCCACGAACGCCGCCGCCACGGGCGAGCGCCCCAGCTACACCCGCACCCTGCTGGCCAACCGCAACCTGCGCCTCAAGAAGCTCGGCGAGGAAGCCGCCGAGCTGGCCGTGGCGTGCGCCGACCACGATCGTGAGCGCGCCATCGAGGAAGCCGCCGACCTGCTGTATCACACCCTGGTGGCGCTGCGCCCCCTGGGCGCCGGCGTCGAGGAGATCCGCGCCGCCCTGGCCGCCCGGGAACGCTAGAAGGATCAGGGGGAGCAACAGCGGAGGGCGCAGGCCCAGCAACCGCCGAGGGCGCAGCTGCAGTGGGAGTGGGAGTGGGAGTGGGAGGCGCAGTTGCAGTTGGGGCGGGGGTTGCCGTCACAGTCCCCCCCCTCGCCCCTATCCCACTCCACCCCATCCCTATCACGACTCACCCCTCCCACCTAGGCTGTTACAGTTCCCAGCCCTTGCGATACACCCGCGTCAAATGCTGGTTCGCGTCCGGCGCGTTGCTGAACGCCATCGCCGCCCCGTCGTAGCGCAGCATGCGCCCCTGCCCGCCGCGCAGCGCCGCGATCCCCAGCAGCATCGTCTCCGTGAGCGCCGCGGCGTCCTTGAACGGCGAGCTGGCCACCCCCTCCCCCTTGGCGGCCTGCACCCAGTTCATCTCGTGCGACACCGCGATGCGCGGGAGCGTCTTGGGCACCGCCTCCGCCTTCTTCGCCACCGCCTCGGGGAAGATCCGCGGCTTGTTGCCGTAGGTCTCGTAGAACATGATCCCCTTCTCCCCCACGAACACGCCGCCCCCGCCGTCGCTCCCGGGGGCCACCAGCGGCTCGCTGTCGGGGAGCATCGCCGGGCGCGGGGGCAGCAGCCCGCCGTCGTACCAGTGCAGCGTCACCGGGCCGCGCTTCCCCACCGCCGGGAACTCGTAGCGCGCCGTCATCGCCAGCGGGTATGACGCCGGCGTCCTCTCCCCGCCCCCCCACGGCGTGGAGGACGCTTCGATCGACGTGGGCGTGGTCAGCCCCAGCGCCGAATAGGGCTGGTCCAGCAGGTGCGCCCCCATGTCCCCCAGCGACGCCGTGCCGAACTCGATCCACCCGCGCCAGGTGAACGGGTGGTACGCCGGGTGGTACGGCATCGACGGCACCGGCCCCAGGTACAGCTCCCAGTCCATGCCGGCGGGGGGGGTGTAGTCGTTGAGCTGCATCGCCGCGCGCAGCGCGTTCTCCACGGTCCCCAGGTTCCACGCCGGGCGCAGCGGCGCCACCGGGATCGGCGACCCCGCGTTGCGCGGGCGCGGGATCCCCTGCGCCCAGTAGCGCACCGGGCGGTCGGTCCAGACGTGCACCTCGCGGATCTTCCCCAGCACGCCGGAGGCGACGATCTCGTTCACCCGCTTCGAGCCTTCGCCGCTGCGCCCCTGGTTCCCCATCTGCGTGGCCAGCGCCGGGTTGGCCGCCGCGGCCTTGGCCAGCAGCCGCGCCTCGTGCACGGAATAGGTGAGCGGCTTCTGCACGTACACGTGCTTCCCGGCCGCCATCGCCGCCAGCGCAATGGGGGCGTGCAGGTGGTCGGGGGTGGCCACCACCACCGCGTCGAGGTCCTTCCGCTGCTCCAGCATCACGCGGAAGTCGGCGTACTTGGCCGCCTTGCGGTACGCCTCACCCAACTGGACGTCCTGCGCCGATGGCGGCCCCTGCCGCGGCGTGAGCCGCTGGGCCAGCGACCGCTCCACGTAGCCGAAGTCCACGTCGCACACCGCCACGATGTTCTCGGAGAGGAGCATGGACATGTTGCTCATCCCCATCCCGCCCGCCCCCACCACCGCGATGTTGAGCGTGCGGCTGGGAGGCTGGTAGCCGGGCCCGCCCAGCACGCGGCGCGGCACGATCATCGCGCCCAGCGCGAGGGTGGCGGAGGTGCCGACGAAATCACGGCGTGAGGTGGGCTTCTCGATCATGGCAGGGATCGCAGGAGAGGGGGACGCGGCCATTGGGCAACGACAGGATATACGACCGGGGGCGGGGGGGCGGAAGACCGGCGCGTACGGGGGGAACTGCCGAGGTTCCAGAGGCGAGTTCTAATTGGTATGAGGGAGAGATGGCGAGGTGGTGGGGCCGGGGGGGGACGGCGAACTGCCGAGGTTCCAGAGGCGAGCTCAAATAGGTATGAGGGAGAGATGGCGAGGTGGTAGGACCGGGGGGAGTAGCCCCTCCCACCTCGCCGTCTCTACCTCTCACCTATTAACACTCGCTCCTCCCACCTAGGCAGTTCCCACCCCGTCCCACGGTACACCCCCAGCCCCCCACCACCTCGCCGTCTCTCCCTCTCACCTATTAAGACTCGCCCCTAATACCTGGGCAGTTCCCGCCGTTCAGAACCTGAGGAGCCGCGCCGGCGTGACCTTCGACGGGTCGCCCACGTACGCCCAGCGGATGTTGGTCATGTACGTGCGCGCCGCGCGGCGGATGTCCTCCGGGCGTACCGCGCGCAGCTCCTCCACGAACCGCCCCGCGCGGCGGTAGTCCCCCTGGTACAGCGCCGCCCGCGCCAGCAGGTTGGCCTGGTCGGCGTTGGTCTCGTTGTCCAGGAAGTACGTCACGATGAACTGCTGCACCAGCCGCTCCAGCCCCTCGTCGGTGATCGTGCCGCTGCGCAGCGCGTCCAGCTGCTGCAGCATGATCCGCAGCACCTCGTCAGGCTGCGTGGTGGTCACGTACAGCCCCCCCACCGCAAAGGCGCGCTCCTCGAAGGGGGCGTTGACCGAGTAGGTCAGGTTGCGCCGCCCGCGCACCTCCGCAAACAACCGCCCCGACAGCACCGCGCACGCCAGCCGCAGCGCGGTGTAGTCGGGTGACGTGGCCGGCGGGCCGTGGAAGTACCCCTGCAGGTAGTTCGTGGGGAGCGACCGCGACACGATCACCCGGTCCGACGGCAGCGCGGCCGGGGGCGCCGGCGGCGTCCACGCATACGTGCCCCGCGGCAGCCGCCCGATCGTGGCGCGCACCAGCCGCTCCACCCGCGCGCGCGACACGTTCCCCACCACCACCAGCCGCATCCGCGACGTCACCAGCTGCCCCTGCTGGTACGCGCGCAGCTGCGCCACCGTCAGCCCGGCCAGCGACGCCTCGGTCCCCACCGGGTCCAGCGCGTACGGGTGCCCCGCAAAGGCGATCGAGTCGGCCAGGTGGTCCAGCAGCGCGTCCGGCGAGTCGGTGCGCTGCCGCACCGCCGTCACCAGCTGCTCGCGCACCAGCTCCACCTCCGCCGGCTCCAGCCGCGGCGCCATCAGCCGGTCGGCCATGATGGCCCACGTGCTGTCAAACCCTCCCACCGTGGCCCGCACCCCCACCGTGGTCCAGTCGAGCCCCGGCCCCACGCCGATCGCGCTCCCCAGTGCCGCCATCTTCCGCCGCAGCACCTCGCGCGGGTACTTGAGCGTCCCCCGCTCGCTCGCCTCCAGCAGCAGCAGCTCGATCCCCTGCGTGGCCGGCGTCAGCTGCCGCACCCCCCCCAGCAGGTACAGGTTGGCCGCCACCACGTTGTTGGCCGTCACCCGCCGCAACACCACCGGGATCCCGCTCACCTCGAACTCCGTGGTGAGCGTGTCCTCCCCCGCCGCCACGGGCGAGGCCGGCGCCGAGGCCGCCACGGGCGCTGCGGGCGCCGGACGCGTGGGCGCCGGGCGCGGCGGCACCGCCGGACGACGCACCGGCTGCGCGTCCAGCCCTGTCCCCAGCACCGACGCCAGCCCCGCCAGCGCCGCCACACCCCACCGCGCGCGCCTCACTTGCCAGCCCCCGCGGTGAACGGCTTCGCCAGCTCCGCCTCCGTCAACCCCAGCTGCCGCCGCGCCTCGCGCGAGAGCAGCACGCTGGTCACCCGCGGCTTCCCCAGGATGTAGGTGCGCGTGTAGCGCAGCAGGTCGGTGATGCGCTGCTGCGCCATCTGGTCGGTGTACCCCATGAAATACTCCAGGCTGGCCACGCTCCACCAGAAGCCGATGGTGTGCGCGATCTCCGACGCCTTCTCGATGCCGAACGCGCTGGACACCGCGCGCTGCGCCTTCACCGCCTCCAGCTCCCGCGGCGTCACGTACGCGGGGTCGCCGAACCGCGCGATCTCCCCCTCCAGCGCCCGCATCGCCTCGCGGAACTTCTCCGGCGTGGTCTGCCCCGAGATGGAAATGGGCCCCACCTGGTTGAGCGTGTAGTAATTGACCCCGATCCCCTGCCACAGTCCGCTGTCCACCAGCCGCTTCTGGAACGCCGAGCCGGGGGTGTTGAGCGCGTCGCTGAACACGTCGGCCGCAAAGGTGGCCCCAGGGTCCTTCCCCACGCTGGGCCCCTGCCACTGCAGCAGCACCGCCACCGCGTTGATCGGCTCCTCGCTGATCGACCCCAGGTTCCCCGCCAGCGGCGGGATGGGGGGCACCGGCGCCGCCACGAAGGGGTCGGCCCCCCGCGGCCACGCGCCAAACACCCGCTCCGCCATCGCAAACACGCTGTCGGGCACCACGTCGCCGGTCACGATCAGCGCGCAGTTGTTGGGCACGTAGTACCGCCGCTGGATCTCGCGCATCTGCGCCGGCGTGGTGGCCGCGATCACGGCCCGGTCGCCAATGGTGTTCTTCCGGCTGAACTGCCCGGGGTACAACAGCCGCGTGGCCTCCTGCTGCCACCGGAACCCGGGCTGCGCCTCGTTCCGGTCGTACTCCCCCAGCACCACCTCCTTCTCGGCCTTCAGCTCGGCTTCCAGGAACAGCGGCGAGATGAGCGCGTCGGCCAGGAACCGGAGCCCCCCCGCCACCGAGTCCGCCGGCAGCGTGAGGTAGTAGTTCACCCGCTCCTCCTGCGTGGTGCCGTTGTACACCGCCCCCAGCTCCCCGGCGCGGTCGGCAAACGCCTCCGCGTCGGGCAAGGCGGCGTTGGCCTTGAAGAACATGTGCTCGTACAGGTGCGCCAACCCCTCGGTGGACGGCGCCTGCGTGAACGCGCCGTTGCGCACGTTGATCTCCAGCGTGGCGATGGGGACGCCGTGGTTCTCCACCACGATCACCTCCATCCCGTTCGCCAGCACCTTCCGCCGCAGCACCTTCTCCAGCTCGGCGCGCGACTGCGCCGGCGCCGCCACGGGCGACACCGCCCCCAGCACGCCCACCGCCGCCACCGCCAGCACCACCCACCGCCGCATCCCCGTCATTCCCGCCGCCTTGTTGCCGTAAGGATTCGCCTCGGGCCTCGACTCAGACCTCGACTCAGAATTCGCCGATGAAGCCGATCTCCGGCTCCAGGTGATGGCCGAACCGCGCCGCCACGGCCTCCTGCGCATGCGCAATCAGCGCCCGCACGTCGGCCGCCGTGGCCGCCCCCAGGTTCACCAGAATGTTGGCGTGCAGGTGCGACACCTGCGCGTCCCCCACCCGGTACCCCTTGAGCCCGCACTGGTCCACCAGCCGCCCCGCCCCCACGCCGTCGATCTTCTTGAAGATGGACCCGGCGCTGGGGTGCACCCCCAGCCACGGATGCCGCGCCCCGCGCCACGAGAGGTTCTCCTGCAAGACCCGGTGGAGCCCCGCCGGATCCCCGCGCGTCAGCCGAAACACCGCCGACAACACCACGTCGCGCCGGTGGTGGAAGATCGAGTCGTCGTACCCGAACCCCATCTCCTCCACCCGCAGCACCCGCCGGTCCCCCTCCTCCCGCAGCACCTCCGCCTCCTCCACCACCTCGGCGATGAACATGGTGCGCTCCCGCTCGGGCGCCGGCGACAGGAAGTGCAGGTTCTGCCACAGCGCCCCCCCCACCGTGCTGGGGATGCCGATGTAATGCTCCAGCCCCGACCACCCCGCGCGCACCGACGCCAGCACCAGCGCCTCCATCACCGCGCCACTCTCCGCCACCAGCCGCCCGTCGTCGTGCAGCACATGCCCCTGCGCGCGGTTGCGGATCACCAGCCCGCGCACGCCGCGGTCTCCCACCAGGATGTTGGCCCCCAATCCCAGCACGAACCACGGCACCCCAAGGCTCCGCGCCGCCGTCACCGCCGCCGCCAGCTCGTCGGCCGACGTGGCCTCGTACAGCACATCGGCCGGGCCGCCAATGCGAAAGGTGGTGTAGGGCGCCAACGGCGCGCGCAGCTGCAGGCGGCCGGCACCCAACGCGGGCGCCAACGCGGCGGCGACGGACTCTGGAGTCATCCTCTCAATCTAGCGTGGACGCCCCCCGCCCCCTACTTCACCAGCCCCACCCCCAGCGCGTGCACGCGCGCGTACCCCGCGGTGTCGGGGCGCACCTCGTTGGTGCTGTTGAACGCCACCACGATCCCCCGGGTGCTCACGGGGTCGAAGTAGACGAAGCTCCGGTACCCCGCCTGGAAGCCGGTGTGCCCGACAATGCGCTGCGCCCCCCGCTGCCGCACGAAGAACCCCAGCCCCATCCCCTGCTCGGGATCGGCCTCGTACCCCTCGGCCATAGACACCACCGGCTGCCACATCTGCTCCAGCACGCCGCGCGGCAGCACCGCGTCGGTGGCCTCGGTGCGCAGCACCCCGGTCAGCCACGCCACGTAGCGCGCCAGGTCCCCCACGGGCGCGTTCCAGCCGCCGTTGGGGGTGGTGACGCCGGGGTCGAAGTCGGGCCCCGTGGCCACCAGCCGGGTCCCCCCGGCCGCGGCGCTGTCGCGCACCAGGGTGTAGCCGTACCCCCGGTGCCGCGTCAGGTGCACCGGGGTGCCGCGGAAGTAGCTGCGCGACAGCCCCAGCGGCAGGAACAGCTGCTTGTGGATGTAACTGTCCCACGGGTCGCCGGTGCGCTGCTCCACCAGCCGCGCCAGGTACACGTAGGCGGGGTTGGAGTAGCTGTACCGCGCCCCGGGCGGGTGCAGCAGCTGCTGGTACGGCATCATGGCCACCAGCTGCTCCCACGAGGTGGGCTCGAACGGCTCCCACGCCCGCCCCTGCGCGTACGGCCAGGTGCCGTTGCGGAACCCCGCCGAGTGCGAGAGCAGCATGCGCACCGTGATGCGCTCAAGGCCGCCGAAGGGGTCGTGGAGACGGCGCAGCTCCGGCAGGTCGCGCACCACCGGATGCTCCAGCGACAGCCGCCCCGCCTGCACCTGCTGCATCACCGCCAGCGCCGTGAGCGTCTTGGTGATGGACCCCCAGTGGAACAGCGTGTTGCTGTCCACCGGCACCTTCGCGTCGCGGTCCTGGTGTCCCACCATGACGCGCGCGACGATCTGCCCGCGGTGCACCGCCACCGCCGAGGCGCCCACGACGCCGTCGGCCTGCGCGTAGGCGCGAAACGCGCGTTCGAACGCCGGCCAGCCGGCAGGGGCGGATTGCGCGGGGGCACTGGTGACGGAGAGGAATGCAGCGATGACGGCCAGGAGGGGCCTGAGGGGCCGGAGCGCCGCCTCTGCGCGCAGCGCAGCAAGCGGCGGCTCCGGTCCCTCAGCGCCCCTCCTTCGGCACGGAAACCGCGTCACGACCCCGGCGCGCGCCGCGGGGGCGCCGGCAGCGTGCCGCCGTGGGCCGTGGCCTTGGCGATCGCCTCCACCGTCATGCGCGTGCGGAACGCCACGATCTCGTCGGCCCACTTCCGGTTCTGCTTCTCGTCCGCCACCGACACGCCGTTGATCGTGGCCAGCCCCGCCTTCTTGCGCGCCGCCAGCCGCACCGACGAGGGATCGTCGGTCCACATGTTCAGCGTGATCACCGGGTCGTCGTGCAGCCCGTCGGCCTTGGTGTCCTTGAGCCCGAACTGCTCCATGTGCTTGGACACCGACGCGTAGTCGTAGTACTCCTGGATGTGCGCCACGATCGGCGCCCCCTTCCAGATGGCCGTGAGCGAGTCGGCCACCGCGCGCTGCCCGCCCTGGTTGCCGCCGCTGTCGCCGATCAGGATGAGGCGCGTGAAGCCGTGCTGCTTGAGGCTGTGCACCACGTCGGTGAGCAGCCCGCGGAAGGTGGCCTCGCGCAGGCTGATCGTCCCCGGGCTGGTCATGTGGCTGGTCTTGGGATCGATCCCCCCCTCGGGGACGAACTTGATCGTCGGGGCGCACAGCGCGTTCCCCAGCGCCTTGGCGATGGCCTCGCAGTTGGCGCGCAGCACGTAGTTGTGCTTGCCGGTCACGAGGAACGGGCCGTTGGGCTCCATCCCGCCCGTGGTGATGATGGCCGTGGTCTTGCCGGCCTTGAGCGCGTCGCGCACGTCCATCCACGTCATCTCCTCCAGCCACACCGTCGTGGCCGCGGGGAGCGGGTTGGGGGCATCGGCGCAGTTGTACGGATTGGCGCTGCACTGCCCGCCCCCCATGCTGCGCGGATCGCGCTGGCCGGGCTGCGCCGTCATCGTGGCGGGTGCGGCCAGGGCGAGCGCCAGCAGTGCCGTGGACAACACGGTGGGCGCGGGGGCGCGACGGAAGACCGGGGGGATGGCGGGCATGGCAGCTCCGAGGAGGCACAGCAGGGGAAGGGATCCGGCCGTATGTTGGAGGCGGGCGGCGCGGGAGGCACCGCGCCCCTAATCTGGGGGCTGCTTCGCGCTCCCGCTTTCCCGTTGGCCGTCCTCCCTGGCGCACCCCTTCCGTCATGCCCATGCTCCCCGCCCGCGGCGTCGCCGTCCGCTCCTGCCGTGCCTCCGCCCCGCTGGCCGCCGGCCTGGCCGGCCTGCTCCTGCTCGCCCCCGTGGCGGGGGCGCAGGGGGCGGCCGCCCTGACTGCCGCCGAGCTGCGCAAGCTCGCCGAGACGCACCTGCTGGTGGGCGCCGTGCACGATTCGGCGGACGTCGAGGCGTCGCGGCAGCGCAACAAGACGCGCGACAAGCAAGCCGAGCTGGCCGAGCTCAAGCGCAAGCAGCTGGCCGCGGTGCTGATGAAGCAGGGGCTGTCGGCGGAGCAGTACCAGCGGCAGCGCTACCTGGTGAGCAGCAACAACGCGCTGCGCGCCTCCTTCGACTCGCTGGTGGCGGTGCTCACGGGGGCGCCGCTGCCGGGGACGGTGGTGGCGCAGGCGCCCGCGGCGGGGCAGCCGGCGGCCGGTGCGGCGGGCGGTCCCCCCGGGGCCATCCCCAATGCGCAGCTCCCGGCCGGGCTGGTGGGGACGCACATCGGGCACCTGGGCACCACCTTCCCCGACACGCCGGAGAAGTGGGGGCTGCTCCCCACCGCGGTGGCGGAGGCCACCATTGCGCAGCAGCACGCGGCGTTCGCGGCGCGCACCCCCACCGACCTGGCGTCGATGCAGCGGCATGCGGCGCATGTGCTGCACGCGCTGGACCCGTCAGTGGAGAAGCAGGGGCCCGGGCGCGGCTTTGGCGTGAAGCGCGCCGCCAACAACGCCGCTACGCACATCGAAATGGCCGCCAAGGAGCCGGCGGCGTCGGCCAACGTGAAGACGCACGCCGTGCATGTGGCCACCGCCTCGCGCGCCGTCGCGGTGCGGGCGGACCTGGCGGTGGCGCTGGCGCAGAAGATCCGCGCCGCCACCACTGCCGCCGAAGCGGCCGGGCTGGTGAGCCAGCTGGTGAGCCTGTGCGATCAGCTGGTGTCCGGCGTCGACGCCAACGCCGACGGCCGCATCGGCTGGGACGCCCAGGAAGGCGGGCTGCAGCAGGCCCAGCAGCACCTGCAGCTGATGGTCAACGGCGAACGGAAGCCCTGACCCCTCTCACCCCCAGGCTGTTCCCCCACCCCCCCGCCGCAACGCAAGAGGGGCGAGCCATGGAAGACGGCCACCCCCCCCGTCCCCACCACCTCGCCCCTCTCCCTCATCCCTATCGGTACTCCAACCTGAAACCTCGGCAGTTCAACAGCCCACGCACCGATGGTTGTTCTTGGCGCCCATCTTCTCCAGCAGCGCGATCGTCTCGGGGAACGGCCGCAGCCGCTGCACCGGTCCGTTGGCCATGTCCACCGTGGTGCGGCCGTTGCGCGCCACCGCCTTCGGATCGGCGCCCTTGCTCACCAGGTACAGGATCATCTCGTTGTCGCCGCGCGACGCCGCGTGGTGCAGCGCCGTGTAGCCGTTGAGGTCCCGCTGGTTGACGTCGTGCCCCAGTTCCTCCACCAGGTACTTCATCGCCGGCATCCACCCGTCGGGGGCGTGGCGGTGCGAGTTCCCGGCGAAGCCGTTGCCGTACCCCACGCCGGCCGCCGCGTGGATCGGGTACACGCCGATCCCCACCGGGGCCGCCTTGGCTGCTGAGTCGGCGGCAAAGTCCGTCCCCGGC